>DATCBW010000160.1:0-6672 GCA_036511615.1 Verrucomicrobiia bacterium
TTCCAGCGCGGTTTCCGCCGCCGAACTGGCGTCGCCGCCGCCGCCGGTGGCCGCATCCGCCTGTGCCGCCAAAACGGTGACGTTGCCGTAATTGGTTTGCAGGGTTGCCATGTCCGTGCCGAAATCGGCGGGCGGGTTGCCCGTCCAGACGGGTTTGTAATCGGTGCTGTTGGCGACGGTGATGCACGCGCCGACCATGTTCAACTGGTTTTGAATGCGTGATTTCATAATGGTTGTTGGTTATTTGCCGTGGGTTCGCCTGAAAATTGAGAATTTTTCAGGGTCAGTCAAGCGGAAATTATTGAAAATCCAAGGCTTGCGGCCATTGCCCGGCTGCGCGCGGCGATTGCGAAATAGTTTTGGCCGTCACGCGCATTTTTGCCACACTCGGCGCGTGATTTATTTCCGCGATCATCACTGGCTGCCGGTGCATGGCTACAACCAGTTTGAAGCGCTCATCCAGACGGACGACCGGAAACGCGAGGATGTGTTTTGGATGCTGAACTTTCGCTGCGTGGCGAGCGGCGCGCAATGGCGGCGCGTGCGGCATTGGGAGCGGCCTTCGCTCTGGCTGCAAATCTCCAGCTTCAAACCCAAATTGCGCGACTGGCGCGACCTCGAACTTTTGAACTTCTGGAATTTGGACGATGACGACGAGGCGTTCACCTATCCGCCACCGAGTGGCTTGCTGGACGTGAATTTTTATCCGAAAGCCGGCAGCGACGCGCGCGAGCATTCCTTTTTGAACGATGCCATCTGGCGCGTGGCCGGGCGCGACGGCGGCGGGTTCACGGTGGAACTGGCCGCATTCGCCGACGGACGCAACATTTTTGGACAACTGGCCGCGCAGGAGGTGAAGGTGACGCCGGACGGACGCGAGGAACGTTCCGAGCCGGAAGCGGATTTCTGGAAGAAAAACGCCGAGCTTTATTTGATCGAGGAAATTCCCTTTGGCATCGTCACCGTGCGCGTGCCGCGCAACGTGCGCGACCCTGAAACCTATGCGCTGCGCCGCGCGCAGGAACTGGTCGGCGTCGGCGTGCCGGAACACATCAATGTGCGCGACCACTGGAAATCCAGCGAGCGCCACAAGCAAAATTGTCCTGAAAACATCCGGCAGGACATTTTTGTGGAACTGCATTTCAACGGATTTTACGAGGACTGACCATGAGCTGGATTCAATTCAACGGCGAAGTCTGGCCGACGACAAATGACGAGGCGGCCTTGCGCGTTTTCATCCAAGCGCCGGATGTGAATTGTCCGCGCGTCAAATGGTGGCTGGAAGTGTCGCACTACATTAAAACGGACGAGCCGCCTACGCCCGGCAATCCCGGCGTGGATCGCTGGCTGGACATCGAAGTGGGCGATTTGATCTTGAATTTGCGCGACTGGCGGCAACTGGCGGGACTGGAAATCCGTGCCGATTCCGCGTGGCACGACGCGCAGGAATTCATCGGCCCCTATGGCCATTGCCACAATTATGCCCACGTCACGGTGCATCAAAACATCATGAAACATTTCGCCGAGCGCGAAGGTCTGGAAGCCGGGCGAAAATGCTGGCGTGCCCACGATTTCATTTTGCGTTTGGGCAACCGCGACGGCTGGTCGTTTCCGCTAGAACTGGATGCGTGGCTGATTCCCGACGAGGAATACTACCGCCAGACGCCCGAAACGCCGCAGGAAACGGCGCGGTTTGCCGAAGGGCCGCCGAATTTCCGGCTGGTCACGCGCGTCACCTTTGTCACCGGCGAAGTGGAGATGATACGCGCCGCCGCCGATGATCCCGTTTCCCACGCGCGCGAAATCCTGCGCGAGCAAATCGCGTGCGACGAAATGAGAAAACCGGAATTGAAATGGCATTTGCGGTCGGAGCCGGACGGCGACAAAATCGTGCCGATGCCCGGCTGGCGCTCCGGCGTCTTTTTCTACACGCCGCCGGAAAGACTTCTGTAAGCCATCGTTGCGAGTGCCGCCGTATCCGCCGCCGGGGTCATTTATTGGAAAATTACTCGGATTTGCTAGGAAATTCGCTGTTTCCGGCAATTGCCCGGCTGCGCGCGGCGATTGCGCGGGCGTAACCGCGTATTTCCCCAATGTTTGCGGGCATTGTTTGACTGTAAATGGCGATTGTTTGGCTGTAAGCCCCGATTGTTTGAAGGTAAATGCCGGTTGTTTTGGCGTCAGTGGCGATTGTCTGACTGTCGGCGGCGATTGCTTGGGCGTCAATGTCCGTTGCCCGACTGTCAGCGGCGATTGCTTGAATGTAAATAACGGTTGATCGGATGTCGTCGGGCGTCACGGAATTTTTCGCAAAACCGAGCGCGCAATCATCAGTTCTTCGTCCGTGCGAATGACGCGCACGGTGACGCGGCTGGAAATTGTGGAAACCATTTCCGCCGTTTCCGCATTTCGCAACGCGTCCGGTTTGATGCCGGGGAATGACTGGCCAGCCCGGAGACTACGATTTCTTAATCGCGGTGATGAGTTTCAAATGCTCTTCCAAAACCGGAATGGATTTGTCCGCGAAGCTTTTGACATCGGCATCTGTCGTTTCGGCGGATTCGGCTTTGAATGCCTTGATCGCCTTTTTGTGGCCGTTAAACATTCCGGCAATGTAAGCTTTGTCAAATTCCGAACCCGTCATCGCCATCAACTTATCCACCATCTTCTGATGGGTTGCATCCAGGCTGTCGGGCAAGGTCACGTCCTTTTGCGCCGCCAAGGCCTTGAGTTCGTCATTGATGGCCGTATGTTCCTTAACCATTCTCAGCCCGAACTCCTTCACATTGTCGCGCTTCCCATTTTGAGCTGCATATTCACCCAGTTTGATCTCGGTCAGGTTCACCTGACCGGCTGCCAGCATGAAATTATGATCCGCCCTGGAGACTGTCGTGGCCGCGTTTGCACGGGGAGCCGCGATGAGAAATGCCACTGCCAGCAGCAGCGTGCCCAGCGTGGCGGCGGCTGATCTGACGATGAAATTTGAAACTTGAGAATGGTCTTGTTCCATTGTGTGCTTTGATCCGGTATTAGCATTCATAAGTATATTTGGTTAATGTTGATTTGGTTTGGTTTGGGCACTTTTCTTATTCACAGCGACCGGAGGCGGATTTCTTGATGGCTGCACGAATCCCGCCGGTTTCCTTCTGAACCCGCCCCAGCAATTCCTCGGACTTGCCTTCGACATATTGAAGATTGTCCTTGGTGAGCTTGGCCTGCTTCTGTTTCAGCTTGCCTTTGATGATGTTGCAGTCGCCTTTAATTTCGAGTTTGTTCACAAATTTATTTGGTTTAGATTCTTGTTGTTCTGTTGACAATATTTCCAAACGCCGGAACATATTTTTGGGGAATTCAGAGATCAATTCATTATGGAAGTGCTGGTCATTGAATTAGTCACCGAGCCATCCCAATCCTGCTTGACGGAATTTTTCACGTCGGCGTAGGAATTTGCGAAAGCGGTCTTCGCATCATTCCAAGTGTCTTGCGTGGCATTTTTCACATCAGTCAATTTCTGATCGAGCGCGGCGCGTTTGTCATGCAGGCTGGCATCCGCGTTGCCAGAGAGGGCTTGTATTTTCTGATCCAGCGCATTCAGATCCGCCTGGGCGCCGGTTACAAATTCATCTTTCTTGTCGTAAGTGTAATCTTCAGTCGCACCAAGTGATTCCTTGATATTGGTCCAGGCGTTCGTAACCGCGTATTTTGTATGTGCCCAGGCATTGGTCGTTCCTTCCTTCACGTCCGTCAAGGCGTTGGTGGTGACTTCTTTCGTTTCATCCCGGGCATTGGTGACAATAGTTTTAAGGTTTTCAGCCGTTGATGTGACGTTGGTGTCGCCGGTCGTATTTTCATCCGCGGTATTTGACTGTTTGCACCCGGTCGCCAGGATTGCACCGGCCAGAGCCGCAAGAATCAGTGATTTGCCTTTCATATTTTTTCGTTCAGTTTTTAATTTAACTTTTTGAGCTGCGAAATCCGCCCATGAAATAGATGACGAGGCAGATCAGTAAAATCAGGCCAAGGCCGCTGCCGCCGATGACGGGACCGCCAAAGTAAAATCCACCGCCGCCGAACAGGAGAAGCAGGACAACAATGAGTAATAACATATTCATGGCATTAGGATAACACTCCGCTGCCCGGTGCCTATGGGGTCTTCTACCCATAAAGGTTGGGAACCTTTCGCCGCCCCATGAAAATTCGCGCACTTAAATAAGTCAGGGCCGTTGGGTTTTTCGCGATTGCAAAAACGCCACGAGGGCATCCAGTTCAGCCGGCGTGAGATTCCCGGCAAGGTTCCAATATGCGTGTAGGGTTTCTGGCTGGTGGCGGAGCCATTACATGCCTGCGACGGCCATTTCGGCGAGACGGCATTATAGTTGCAAACCAACTGCGACCGACTGGCTTTGCCAGTTTGAAGGCGGCGTAATCTCCCCACGAACAATGGCAACCGCGTAAAGAGCATCTTTTACCGTTCCCAACAACTTCTCGAAGGAATAAGGCTTGCGTAGGATAATGGCGGGCTGGAGCCAAGGAAGTAGAGTGAATTTCCGTGTCGGCAATGCTTTGGTGGCCAGGATGACCGGCAGAGCCATACGGTTGGCATGAATCTTCTTGAGCAACTCAACGCCTGACACCTTCGGGATTTTTTGGTCGGCGATTAGAAGATTGTAACTGTTGGCTTGAAGCTCCTCCCCTGCGGTTGCGCCATCTTTGGCGGCGTTCACTTCGTAGCCATGTCGAATCAGCACTTCAGCATTGAGATCACAGGAGTCTCACGGGATTGCGGGTTGAGGGGTGAAAAAGAGTTGGCATGGCGCGTGTGAACCTGCCACAAGGCAGGGGATGAATAAAACCACGACGCACAAGCCAACGCGCAGCAGCTTCTCGCTCCGCCGGTCATGATTTTATTTTTGCTTATATAGGCGACGAAAAACGACTGGCAGCAAATCCGGCAGATCCTCGGAAATCAGGCCGGGACCAAATTCGGTGGCCGCCGCGCCATGCAACCACACTGCGGCGGATGCGGCGAGGAACGGCTCCATGCCTTGCGCCAGGAGTCCCAGCACGATTCCGCTCAGCACATCGCCTGAGCCAGCGGTGGCCAGTGTCGGTGGCGCATTGCTGTTGATAACCGACCGACCATCCGGGGCCGTGATCACCGTGTCGCTGCCTTTGAGAATAATAATGGCACCACTGCGACGCGCTGCGACGCGGGTGCGAGTCAGCTTGTCGCCGCTCGGGGCAAACAAGCGTTTGAACTCACCATCATGTGGCGTCAGCACGCAGGGACCGGTGATCGCTTGATCGAGCGTTGGCGGATCGTCAGCAAAGGTCGTGAGCGCATCGGCGTCGAGCACTGTGGGACGACCCGTCTCCAGCATGGCGAGAACCCGGGCGCGGGTTTCCTCGCCGGTTCCGGCACCGGGACCGATGAGGAATGCCTTGTAATGAGCGTCGTCCAGCAGACAATCGAAATCTTTCGGCACCACCAAGGGTTGAACCATGATGCTGGTCAACGCCGCCGCATAGACGGGCAGAGCAAGCGAGGAAACCGCGATGGTCGTGAGGCCGGCACCGGCGCGCGCCGCGGCACGCGCTGCCATCCGGGCAGCGCCAGTCATCGGATAACCTCCGGAGATCAGCGCGTGACCGCGGCTATATTTGTTTCCCCCGTCTTGAGGTCGCGGGAAATTCCCAATCCAGAGACACGGATCATTCTCGAAAGTGTTTGGGGAAATTTGCTCAAGCACGGAAGATGGTATGCCAATGTCGGCGACCACGACCTCGCCGCACAGCAATCTTCCCGGCAACAAAAGGTGTCCCGGCTTCTTGCGAAAGAAAGTTACCGTCAAGACGGAGGTAACCGCACCCAACGCTTCGTCGGTATCGCCCATCAGGCCGCTGGGAACATCAATGGCAATGATCGGCAAGTGCCGGCTAGCGGCCGCAGACAAGATTTCCGCGACGGGTCCATCAAGCGCACGGCTGAGGCTCGCCCCAAAAAGCGCATCCACCACCAGTTCCGCTCCGTCGAGCACGTGCGGAACCAATTGCTGAACTTCGCCGCGCCACAACTCCGCGTGATGCCGCGCTGCACCGGTCAGATGATCCCGCGAACCGAGCAAGGCGACGCGCACGGACCAACCCGCTACGGAGAGATGCCGGGCCGCGACGAAACCGTCACCGCCATTGTTGCCGGGGCCGCACAGCACGATTACGGGCCGCGCAGACCAGCGTTTCTCAATTTCGTGGGCGACAGCGCTGCCGGCATTTTCCATCAATTCGATGACCGTTTTGCCGGAGGCCACCGTCAGCCGGTCGGCTTCGCCCATCTGGCGAACATCGAGTAAGGCAGTTTGAAAATTCATCTTCATCAGCCCACGGAAACGCCCAGAATTCGACCGATGACGGCAGTTACGGTCATGGCCAGGGCACCGCCGATCGTGACTCGTAACGCGGCCCGACCAAGTGGCGCGCCGCCAAGGTGACCACCAAACGCGCCCAGCGCCGCGAGACTCAACAGCGAGAAGGCGGCGATCATGGGAATACGCCAAGCCGCCGGAGCGACGAGCAGAGCAACGATTGGCACAATTGCGAAGGAAGCAAAGCTTGCCGCTGAGATCCACGCCGCTTGCAACGGACGCGCCAGGGATGTTTGGTCAATACCCAGTT
>DATCBW010000161.1:0-4042 GCA_036511615.1 Verrucomicrobiia bacterium
ACGGCGCGGCTCACGCGTTTTTGCGCGGCGTCGTCGGAAATGTTCAAACTCTCGCCGACTTCGCGCAGGCTTTGATTTTCAAAATAGCGGAGCAAAATCGCGGCGCGGTCGGTTTCGTCGAGCGCGGCCATCGCGTCGTCCAGCAGCGGCTCGATTTGCGTCCAGTCGGCGGCGGTTGCATTCATGTTGGTCATCTCCACGGCGGTTTGTTCGCGCAGTTGGCGGCGCGATTCCTGGCGGACCACGTCAATCGCCGTCCGGCGCGCGACCGCATAAAGCCACGCGGTCAGGATCGTGTCCGGCTTCAATTTGCCCGCGTCGCGCGCGAGGTCGGCGAAGACGGACTGCGCGATTTCCTCGGCCAGTTGCGGCGAGCGGACCTGCCGCAGCGCGGCGGAATGAACGAGGTTCAAATGCCGCCGGACGATTTCGCCGAAGGCATCCTGCGAATTGTCGCGCGCGAACTGCCGGAGCAAATCCAGATCGCTTGTCATTTTCATAAGCATATCGCCGCCCGGCGTTGAAATCCGACAAAAAATCTTTGAACCGGCGGCGGATGCCTCTGGACATGGTTCTTATTTCTTGGCTCGTAGCGCAGATTTGTAATCTGCTGTATCGCGGATTTTCAATCCGCAAGGCGTCGGCGGTCCAATGGGCTTGGCGGCGCGCTGCCGAATGCAATTCGGCGATACAGCAGATTACAAATCTGCGCTACCTCGGCCGGCCGCAAGCACAGTGTCCAGATGCACCCAACCACCGCCCGACCACCGCAAGCCGCTTTACTTTCCCCGCCACCTCGCGCATTTTGTCCGCTGAATGAAAAGACGCATGATCTTGTTTCTGGCCTTGGGACTGGCGGCGGCGAGCGTGGCTGCCGCTGGCACAGAGCCGGCTGTTTCCGTTCTGGAAAACAACGTGCTGTATGTCCGCCCCGGCCAAGTCACGGAGAATCTGCCGGAACAACTGCGTTCCCTTCAGCCGGCCAATCACACTGTCGGAACGGTTTTGGATCTGCGGTTTGCCGACGGCGACAACGGCGCGGCGGCAGCGGTGAAATTGTTTTCCGCCAAAAAAACTCCGCTGGTGATTCTGGTGGACGGCGAGACGCGCGGTGCGGCGGCGGAGCTGGCATTGGGTTTGCGCGCGGCAAAGGCGGGCATCGTCATTGGCAGCACCAATTCGCCGGGAAAGATTTCGCCGGACATTGCGGTGAATGTCAGCGCGGACGCCGAGAAAGATTTTCTGGAAAAGCCGTTCGCGCCGCCTCCAACGAACACGATGGCCGCGCTTTCACCAACGAACGACCTGATGCCCTACGTTGACCATGTCAATGAGGCGCAACTGGTGCGCGAAAAGATCAAGGATGGCGAGGAGAGTGTTTCGCCGACCGCGCGCCCTGAACCGGCCCAGCCGGTCATCCGCGATCCCGCGCTGGCGCGGGCCGTGGATCTGCTCAAGGCGCTGGCGATCTTGAAGCAGTCGCACGGCTGACGTCGCATTTAAGATTCGCCGCCAACTTTTCAGGAACATTCAAGCAAGGCTTCAACAAATGCAACTTGCTTGTTTCTGGCCCGATTCACACTGCAAAATCACCGCTTCATCACCTCAAGGCGACTTCAACCCGTCACAATACTCCGGGCGGATCAAGTATGCCCATTGCGGAAATTCATGGAATGATTTTTTTGATCCCAGCGGTGCCCATTTTGGCATCTCCAGATTCAGATGGGTTTTGAGATTGAGCCAGTCCACAGAGTCAGGACCGATCAGATAAATGTCGCCGGGATGCATACCATCATCCGTTGGCAAGGTTCCCGGAAACGTCGAGGAAAAGTTCCAGTCCAGAAAATTTTGCGGAATGCGGTAGTCGAAAACGTAGCGCGCAGTCTCGGAGTCAATCAAGACTTGATGTTCGCGTGTCGCCCTTGTTGCCCGTGTTTCTGCCAGCCGGTTTCCTTTGTCGGACCTGATTTTGCCGCTGACGATGCCGGCGGCGTAAATGACATTTCTGCTGTTGGCAATCAGCAAGGCAACTGCGACCAGCCAGGGCAGGGTCAATGACCATTTTGTTGAAATCTGTTTCACGCCGGCCGCGCTGGTGACCAGCAACATTAAAATGACATACCAAATCGCACCGTGACCCAGCGCACCAATAAAGGCCGTCGCCAGAAAAGCTCCCAGCAAAAAGATGCTGATGCGCGCCAGTTCGTTTTTCCACAAACGCGGCAATAACGCAAGACAGGCGATCCCCAGCAAAACCAACGGCCATTGGATGACGCTCAAGCTGCGGAAATAACCGGTGATGGATGCAAGCGCGCCGCTGTCCAGCCTGCCAGCGGCGCAAAAATGAAATGTGTGCCAGAATTCACCTAATTTGAAGCCGATGAAATCCATCAACATTATACAGACAATCAACATGGCGGAACCTGCCAACATGGCCGAACGAATCGGAGTCACACCCTGCTTCCGCAAGTCAAAGATGGCTGCCACCAGCAACGCCCCGGAAAAAAGGGACAGACGTTCTGCAATCGAGGCCCCCAGAATCATCAAAAAGAATCCGCTGAAAACGGAAACCACACCGATGCCGCCGCATCGAATCAGGGCGAAGCCGCACATGGTCAGCGCCACGGAAGCCGGTTCAGGGCGAAGTCCCTCCGGCAGAAAAGCCGCCGCGACGCCCAGCGGAACCAGCCATTCCACGATGACGGAAGCTCCGCTCCGCCGCAAAATGGCCATGACCGCACCGCAAATCAACAGATACATCAACAATTGAAACCCCAGCAGCGAAAAAGTGCTGACGCCAAAAATCTTCAGCCAGCCAGCCAGCGCAAAGGAATAAGTTGGCGTGTGGACAAAGTAAAAATGACTTGAAAACTGCTGCCGTTCCAGCAGAGGATTTGAATAATCCCCGCCTTGGGCCAGATTCAGGCTTGTGCCGACAAAGAACAAATCATCCAAGCCCGGCTTGGGAAAATCCAAAAAGAGCAACGCGCCAAAAATAAACATTGCAAACACAAGGGGCAGTGGAAATAGTTTCCGCTTTCCTGTCTTGCAGTCATGCGGGCTGCTTTGGTCTGATGAATTTCCTGTGTCTGCCATTTGCTCTTATTGGCGCGGCTTTTACGCTTTACCTGAAAACTTGCCAAGATGTTTTTGGAAAATTCCCGGCAGATCTGCCCCATTATCCTGGTCCGCGTGAGAAGCTATTCATCGGGAAATGCGCTCACGTCGTAAGGCGTCAATTGATAAACCGGCGCGTCGTTGTTTTTGGAAAGGCTCGCCATGGCGGCGTTGACCTTGTTCGTTTCCATTCCCGGTGCCGGGCCGCTCATCGGGCCATACACCTGGCAGATGAACACCGCTTCGTTATTGATCACCGTCAGAATGGGCGAGGAGCTGTCACCGCTGATTTGCGTGTAGCCGAGGCTGTAATTGCCAAACTCCAGTTGATTTGTCGTGTGCCCGCACCAGGCATGGCAGTTCAGCAGCGCCGCCGTGAAGGTGGTGACATAAGGTGTGTTCTGGCTGTCGTCGTGCAACAGCACGGCCAGCGCAGGTTTGGATTTGGTGTAATTTCCCGTCCGCATGCCGCTCACCTTCGATGAAATGTCCGGCAGCACGCGGTAAAACGTCGGGTTCGGTTTTGCCATCAGACAAACCGTCACATCGCCGCCAATGTTGGTGGAAGCAATGATGGTGTTGGTATAAAGCGAACCATTGGGCAGCAGCCACAGATGGATGTCATGTGCGCCGCCGGTGACGTGCGTGGTGGCGATGCAGTGACGCGGCGAAACCGGCGAGAGGCAGGCGCCGACCAGCCACGAAGACGGCTGATGCACCGACCAGTATGGGTTATATCCGCCGATGCTGGTGGCCAGAATATTGGTGACATCGCGCAGCCAGAATTTCGGGTTCAATTTCGGCTGTTTGGGCAGCATCATATAAAGCTGGTCCGTTTTGGAGACGAAATCGCAGGTGTTGCCCTTGATCCGACTGCTCAATTGC
Source organism: Verrucomicrobiia bacterium (assembly GCA_036511615.1). Lineage (GTDB taxonomy): Bacteria > Verrucomicrobiota > Verrucomicrobiia > Limisphaerales > UBA11358 > UBA11358. Next base: position 4,003 of record DATCBW010000161.1, read on the forward strand.
GCCGCCATCTCATCCGCCAGCGAAACCGGCTTGGACGCGG
>DATCBW010000162.1:0-10631 GCA_036511615.1 Verrucomicrobiia bacterium
GAGCAGCACGAACGCCAGGTCCAGCAGCGGCGTGATGTTGATGGCGCTCAACGTCACCAGCGAATTGCGTTGTGAAAAACGGCGCATGAAAAATTATTCCTCCGCGAGAAATTCCGTTTCCATCTTGGAAACCAGTTCCTGCGCGAAGTTGTCCAGTTCGACCGTGAACACGCGCAGGTTGTTGACGAGCCAGTTATAGCCGAACATCGAGGGAATGGCGACGAGCAATCCCGCGACGGTCGTGACCAGCGCGGCGGAGACGCCCGGCGCCATCACCGCCAGCGTCGCGCCCTGCGGCGACTGCGCGATGCCGGCAAACGTGCTCATCACGCCCCAGACCGTGCCGAGCAAGCCCATGAACGGCGCGCCGCTCACCGCGTTGGAGAGCAGGATCAGGCCCGATTCCAGCTTGAGCGATTCCTTCGCGACGACGTTTTCGATGGCACGCTTGATGTGCTCCATGTTTTTGAGACTGATCTGCTGCTTGGCGCGTTCACCAGTCGGCCCGCGCAGGCGCGCATCGAGCTGCAAACAGCCGGCCTGATAAACCGCGTAAAGCGGACAGCCGTTGACCTCGAGTTTGCGGTCGAACATTTCCAGCACCACCTTCTGCGAGGTGAATTCCTCGCCGAACAAAGCATTTAATTTCCGCGCCCGCCGCATCTGGATGACTTTGAAAATCATCATCCACCAGACGGCGATGGAAGAAAAGAACAGCAGGACGATGATGACCTTGGCTTCCGGTCTCGCCTGATCCCAAACGTAAAGCAACTCCACCTGCTTGGTGGCGGCTGCGATGAGTGCAAAAGGTAACCCGCTCATAAAATTCAAAACTTGGTGGTGAGGAACCGGTTTTTGGCCAAGTGGCGGAACTCCGAGCTTTTGTCCGCCGGGCAAAAGTATCCACGCGCGCCGCCAAAAATGCAAAATCTTTTTGCGCGAAAATGAATCCGCTTTGCCCCGCGCGGAAAATCGCTTAAAAGAGGCCATGTCGCGCCCGCGCCTCACCACCCTGCTGCTTGCGTTTCTCACGCTGGTCGTGTTCCTGCCCGCCGTCCGGTTCGGCTTCCTGAACTACGACGACAACGACTATGTCACTGCGAACCCTTTTGTCCTGCACGGGCTGAATTGGACTGACATCCAATGGGCGTTCACCACGTTTCACGCCGGCAACTGGCATCCGCTTACCTGGCTTTCGCACATGATGGACTGCACGCTGTTCGGCCAAAATCCCGGCGCTCACCACTTCGTCAACGTGATCTTCCATGCCGCCAACGTCGCGCTGCTGTTCACGCTGTTGCTGCGCCTGACGGAAAAAATCTGGCCGGCCGCGCTCGTCGCCGCGTTGTTTGGCTGGCATCCGCTCCACGTTGAATCCGTCGCGTGGATTTCCGAGCGCAAGGATGTTTTGAGCACGTTCTTCGGGCTGCTGGCGTTGTTGAGCTATGGAAAATTCGTTGAATTGTCCAAAGGCCAAAGGCCAAACGCCAAAACCCATTTCGGATTGAGCCTGCTGTTCTTCGCGCTCGGCCTCCTGGCGAAACCCATGCTCGTCACGCTGCCGTTTGTGATGCTGCTGCTCGATTTCTGGCCGCTCAAACGGGTTGCAAATTGCCGGTTAAAAGTTGCAGGTTCCGTTACGGACGGCTGGCAACCTTCAACGAGTAACCTTCAACTTGTAACCGAAAAATGGCCGTTCTTCGCGCTCACGCTCGCGTCGTGCCTCGTGACATTTTTCGCTCAAAGACACGGCGAGGCCGTCGTCGCGCTCGCCAAAGTTTCATTGCGCTACCGCCTCGAAAACGCGCCCGTCGCCGTGACGGACTATCTTCGGAATTTTTTCTGGCCGGTCAGCTTGAGCGCGATCTACCCGATGCCGGATAAAATTTCCCCGGCGGCAGTTGCCTTTTCCGTCGCCGTTTTGATTTTGATTTCCGCCGCCGCGTGGCACTGGCGCAAATCCAAACCCTATTTTCTCATCGGCTGGCTTTGGTTCCTCGGCACGCTCGTTCCCGTCATCGGTCTTGTGCAAGTCGGCGGCCAGGCGATGGCCGACCGCTACACTTACATCCCGTCCATCGGCCTTTTCATCGCTGCCGTGTTTCTCGCGCGGGATTTTGTGTTGCAGACGCAAATGCCCAAAATTATCGCCGTCGGAATCACCGCGCTGGTTTTGCTCGCCTGCGTTCTCGCCACGGAATTTCAACTGCAATTCTGGCGCGACAGCGAAACGCTTTTCCGTCGCGCCATCGCCGTGACGCAAAACAATGACATTGCCCTCGTCAACCTCGGCGTCGCGCTGGAGGAACAGAACCGTTTTGCGGAAGCCCTGGTTGTTTATCAGCAAGCTGAAAAACTGGAATCCGGTCGCTACCAGCTTCACAACGATCTCGGCAGCGTTCTCGCCCAGCTCGGCCGTCCCGCCGAATCGCTCGCCGAATATCGCGAAGCCATCCGCCTGCGGCCCGCCAGCGCCATTTTGCACAACGCCGCCGGCAGCGAACTCGCCGAACTCGGACAGTTCGACGACGCGCTGAAGGAATTTTCCGAGGCTGAACGGCTTGATCCGCATTTCGCCGCGCCGCACGTTGAAACGGCGAAAGTTTTTTTCAAGCAGGGCCGCGACACTGAAGCCGTGGATGAACTTCGCGCCGCGTTGCGCATCGAACCGGACAGTTTTCAAACCCTGGTCACCGCCGCGCATTATCTCGCCGCCAACAAAAACGCCGCTGCGCGCGACGGTCGCGCCGCGCTCGTGCTGGCATACAAGGCCAATGAACTTTCCGGCCACAGTCAGCCGCTGGCTTTTGACGTGCTGGGCATGGCCAATGCCGCGATCGGAGATTTCACCAGTGCCGTGACCTGCGCACAAAACGCGCTCGACCTCGCCAATGCCGCGCAGATGAAGAACCTTGAACAAATCCGTCAACGGCTCGAACTTTATAAAAACCACCAGCCGTGGCTTGAATCCTTCCGCGCCACCAATGCGCCGGTGAAAAATTAAAATCGCCCTCACCCTGACACTCTCCCATCTGATGGGAGAGGGAACAGCAAATGCCAGCCCTCATTTTTTGCATGAGTTTCCGGAAAATTCCGACACCAGTTCTCGCAAAAACCGGCGACAATTCTTCCTCTCCCGTCTGACGGGCGAGGGCCGGGGTGAGGGTTTCAACCGGCAAGACTTTCAAGCACACAGCTCACGCGTGGCATTTTCAAAATCTTGGCCGCTGAAAAATTCTTTCCGAGCCAGGGCAGCGTGGAAATTTTTTCACGCGGGAAAAATTGTGCCAATAACCCTGCGTTTGATCCGGTGGCAGAATCCGGTCTGGCCGGTGACATTAAAACCACCTTCGCCTTGGTGCGATAATTTTTCGGCAAAGCTTCCAGTGTCAGCAAAACGTGATTCACCACTCCCAGCTTGTTTTGCGCGACGACGATTGGCGTCGCGCGCAGGGCGATGATCAAATCGCGCGAATTAAAATCTTCACCAAGCGGACTCAAGAGGCCGCCCGCGCCTTCCACCAGCGTCACGTCGGATTTTTCCCGCATCGCGTGGATGTGCGCGAGGACTGGCGCAAGTCTCAGTGTTTGCTTTTCCAGCTTCGCGGCGAGCGATGGAGCAATGGCCGCGCGGAAATGCCACGGGTTGATTTCGTCCAGCGTCAGCGCGCCGTCCAGCGCCTTGTGCAATGCCAGCGCGTCCTCGCGTCCGCCGGAGCAAACGGGCTTGAGCGCGACGACATTAAAATCGCGCCCGCGCAAAAACCGCGCGAGCAGCGCCGTCAAAACAGTTTTGCCGACGCCGGTGTCCGTGCCGGTGATGAAAAGTGTTTGCTTCATTCAACAACATCAAAGCGGAAACGCCTGTGCCTTGCCACTAAAACCGTTGACTGACGTAGCCGCAAAACTATAATTCTAGCATCGCTTTGTTGAAATCATTATGAAGCCAAAATTCTGGAATGTATTTAGGATCGTAGTAAGCATCATTTCCATTCCGTTGGCATTTTTCTTTTTTTTCTTCTCTGATAGCAAACAATATGGATGGGTCAGCAATTTAAGTTTCGCGATATTATTTGCATTTGGACTGGTTGGTGGTGTTTGCGCTTTTATAGTTTATGGAATTCAAGGACGCCCCGGACCTTTATCAAATTATTTAAGACCGCGCCAACCGCTCTCAAACTATAAACGGTATTTGCTAATACTTTCCTTTTCGGCGTCTTGCCTGGCAATGGCGTTTTTTGTTTATGGAATTTTATTTCTTGTCAATGGCGGCGGTGACATTCAGGCAAACATTGGCGCTTCGTTTCTCATCCAAAAGCCAGGGCAATACACTTTGTGGGCAAGCTCCGAAAATTTGAATGATACAAATGTTTCAACTTTGGCAAATCAACTTCAAATCACAAAAGACCAAAACAAAAAAGTTGTGCAAAAGCAGCCCATGTTCATGCAGGCTGTTTATCGGAGAAACGGCGAACAGTTTCTGGCGATCTGCAATTTTCAATTTCCGACTTCTGGTTCGTATCATTTATTGAGGCCTGACAACGGAGTAGAAGAAAATATAATTTTGCACCGCAGCGCTTCGCTTCGTTTGGTGTTCTTGACGTTTTTTAGTTTTTTGGTCGGTTTTAGTTCCATGTTGTTCAGTGTCTATCTAGTTTGGTCAGGCCGAATCGTTATACCCAAGTTGCACGACTAAAACCATTGACGCAATCGGCGCGGTTCAGCTATCTTGCGCGGCTCGTTTAACCGTCATTAACCGTTAATTTTATTGTGAACGTATCCGTTGAAAATCTGGCACCGTGCAAAAAACTCGTGCGGGTGGAACTGGACGCCAAGTCCGTGGACGAAATCTTTGACGCCATCACCAAGGATTTCCAAAAGCAGGCCGCGCTGCCGGGTTTTCGTCCGGGCAAGGCGCCGCGCGCCATGGTCGTGAAAAAATACGGCGTGGAAATCAAGGACGAGGCCAAGCGCAAGCTCATCGGCGACAATTACCGCAAGGCGATTGACGAGAAAAAAATCCAGGCCGTCGGCTATCCCGACATCGAGGAGATTCAGTTTGAACGCGGGCAGAATTTAATTTTTGCCGCGACCGTGGAAACCGCGCCGGATTTTCAACTGCCGGAATACAAGGGTTTGCCGGCCAAAGTGGAAGCGAAGTCCGTGACGGACGCGGACGTGGAAAAGGCGCTCGATTTGCTGCGCAACCAGCACGCGCAGTTTGAAACGGTCGCACGCGAACTGAAGAGCGGAGACGTGGCGGTGGTGAATTACACCGGCACCTGCGAAGGCAACGCCATCACGGAACTCGCGCCGACGGCGAAAGGTTTGACGGAGCAGAAAAATTTCTGGGTGGAGATGAAGGCGGACTCGTTCATTCCGGGTTTTGCCGACCAGCTTGCGGGCGCGAAGGCCGGCGACAAGCGCACGGTGAACGTGGATTTCGCCGCCGACTTCGTGACCAAGGAATTGCAGGACAAAAAAGGCGTTTATGAGGTGGAAGTCGTCGAGGTGAAAGAAAAAGTTCTGCCGCCGCTGGACGAGGAGCTGGCGAAAAAATACGGCGCGGAAAGCCTGGAGAAGCTCAAGGCTGGCGTCCGCATTGATTTGGCGAACGATTTGAAAGAAACGCGTTCCAAGTTGATTAGACAACAGGTCATTCATTCGCTGCTGGAAAAATTAAATTTTGACCTGCCCGAAACGGCGGTCGCGCACGAAACGCGCAACGTGGTCTATGACCTGGTTCGTCAAAACACGCAGCGCGGCGTGGCGCGCGAGATGATTGAGAAACAGAAGGACGAAATTTATGCGGCGGCGGCGGGCAACGCGAAGGAACGCGTGCGGCTGGCGTTCATCGTGCAGCGCATCGCCGAGCAGGAAAAAATCACGGCGACGCAGGAGGACGCGGTCCGGCGCGCGCAGACGCTGGCGATGATGTATCAGATGCCGTTCGAGACGTTCATCAAGGATTTGCAGCAACGTAATGCGGTGAATGAGCTTTACGAACAGGTGTTGCATGAAAAAGTTCTGGAGTTGCTGGAAAAGAACGCCATTATTACCGAGACCGCCGCCGTCAAGTAATCATCCGGTTACATGGCGGCATTGGCGGTGTCCGGCTTTTGACATGAAAACATTTGCTGTTGGTTTAATTATTGCCGCCACGATGACGGCGGCGGTGGCGCAGACGAACACGACGCGCCCGCTGACGCTGCAGGACTGCCTCCGCGAGGCGCTCCAGCACAACTTCGACGTGCGCGTGGAGCGTTACGAGCCGGAGAAATCCCTGCTCAATCTGCACGCGGCTTATGGCGGCTACGATCCGGCGCTCAACGTTTCCGGCCAGCACGGTTTCAACGTGCAGCCCAGCGGAAACGTGGATCAATATCAACGTCCGATCCCCGGCACTACGTCCGACAATAACTCGTTCAGTTCCGGTATCGGCGGCTCCCTGCCGTTGGGATTGCAATACGATTTCAGCGGCAACATTTCGGAGCGCTATGGCCTGTCCGGCGCAACCCCGTTTGACAACTCCGGCGGCAGCATCGGCGTCACCCTTACGCAGCCGCTGCTGAAGAATTTCTGGATAGACAACACGCGGCTGGTCGTCCTGGCGTCAAAAAACAATTTGAAGCTGTCGGAACAGGGCCTGCGCCAGCAGCTCATCACGACGGTCACGGCGGTGGAAAACGCCTATCACGAACTCATCTACGCCCGCGAAAACGTGCAGGTGGAACGGGCGGCGCTGCAGCTCGCGCAAACGCAGCTCGACCAGGACAACCAGCGGATGCAGATCGGCACGCTTGCGCAGTTGAGCGTGGAACTGGACCAGTCACAGGTCGCGCAAAGCCGGTCTAGCCTGATCACGGCCGAGTTCACGCTGGCCACCGACCAGAACACCTTGAAAAATCTCATCACGGACAATTTTCAGCAGTGGCAGGACACGGACCTCGAACCGGCGGCGAAATTGGAGGCGGTGCAGCAGACGTTTGATTTGCAGGCGAGCTGGAACAAGGGCATGACGCAGCGGCCGGATTTGCTGCAGGCGCGGTTGAATTTGGAGCAGCAAGGCATCCAGTTGAAATACGACCGCAACCAGGTTTACCCCGAACTGGATCTGGTTGGCAGCTATGGTTTCAATGGCGCGTCGCGGGAATTCAGCGGCACGCTCGGCCAGTTCAACGAAGGCAACAGCCCCTTCTACACTTACGGCGCCAAGATTTCCGTCCCCTTGAGCAACGTCCGGGCGCGCGACACCTTGAAATCCGACAAGGCCGTCGAGCAGCAGCTTTTGCTCAAGCTCAAGCAGCTTGAACAAAATGTCATGGTGCAGATTGACAACGCAGTCAAGCAGGCGCAGTCCGCCTGGGAAAGCGTGGACGCGACGAAACAGGCGCGCATTTACGCCGAGGCCGCGCTCGACGCCGAGCAAAAAACCTACGCCGTCGGCAACGCCACCACGTTTGAAGTGCTCCAGTATCAAAACTCCCTGACCACTGCGCGTTCGCAGGAAATCCGCGCGCTGGCCAACTACGAGGAAGCCCTCTCTAATCTCGCCCAGCAGGAAGGCAGCACGCTCCAGCGCCGCAATCTGGACATCAAGGTGAAGTGATTTGTTTCACCAGAAATTCCACGCGCCGCGCCAGACGACCCAGATGCCCAGCAGAAAATTCGTGATGGCGTGCGCCGTCATCGCGTCGCCCAGCCGGTTCTTGCGGAGCACCAGCCATTGAAACGCCGCGCCGCAGAAAATTCCCGCCACCCATTCGTTGTGGGAAAAACCGAACACGAACGCCGTCGCAAAAAACGGCAGAGGCAAAAATTGGTTCAGCGGCACGGACAGAAAATTCTGGCTGGCGACGTAGCGATACAAAAACGAACGATAAAAAACCTCTTCGAGCGGCGGGACCACAAAAGTTGAACCGAGAATCCGCGTGACAATGAACAGCCACGCCAGCCCGGAACCGGAACCGAATTGTTCGTTCGGATTCCACACCGCCGCCGGTTTTGCCGGCGGATGCAGTTTCACCCAGAGGGAATTTTGCGTCGTCCATTCGCCGTTGATACCGACCCAGACCGCGAAGACGACCACTCCAACCACAACGGCCTCCCAACTGAACGCCCAGCGCATTTCGGTGACGAGCGGGCGCATTTCCCAAACCAGCCACGCGCCGACAATTGTTTTCGCAAAATAAAACCAGTAGGCCGAGGCCGCGCCGAATTTTCCCTGCGCGGCGGTCAGCAAAACGAAAATGATGAACGGCGCGACGCGCGCCACGACCGGGGAACCCGTAAAATATTTTTGCAGCCGCATTGCGTCAATTGCCCATGCCAATCTTGATTTCCTTCTGGTCCGGCCCGACGAGCGTCACGGTGGATTTGGAAATTTCCTTCACCTTGTATTGTTGGAACTGGTCGCCGGGTTGGACGGTTTTTCCGTCCAAAATGGCGGACGGCGCGGTGGGCGAGTAGAAAATTCCCTGCAACTTCGGCAGGTCCGGCGAATAAACTGGCGGAGGAGGCGGTTCAGGTTCTTGCGTGACGACCGGCGGCGCTACGTTCTCCACCGGCTGCACGGCCCGGTTGTCAGAATCCGGCGCGGCAACAATGCTGCGCACGGTGTGATGCGCCGCCGCCCAGCCGATGAAAAAGATTCCGGCGACAATCAGGATGATTACGACGGCGGGAATCAGCCAGGCGAAAACGGACGGGGAATCATCGGCATGAGGCCGGAGCGGCGGGAGCGAATTGGGCGTGTTGCGCGGCGGGGCTTGCCGCGCCTGCTTCAGTGCGTCGTTGATCAGGCTCATGTGTGAATGTCTCCTTCCAGTTCGCGGATGGCGCGTCCGACCATCCGATAATTGATGCGACCGCTGCGCTCGACAAACCCCGCCAGCAGCGCCTTGTCGCAAAGCGCGTTGACCAGTCGCGGAATGCCTTTGCTGTAACCGAACACGCGCCACACCGCCGGCGTCGTGAATTCCGGCTGGCCGCGCGAACCGGCCAGCGCCAGCCGGTGGTGAATATACTGCCCGACTTCCCTCCGCGTCAACGGCGCGAGATGATACCGCACCGTGATGCGCTGGCGCAGTTGCCGGAGCCGGTGGCCGTTCAGCCGGTCGCGCAATTCCGGCTGCCCCATCAAAACAATCTGCAGCAGCTTGCGGTCGTCCGTCTCGATGTTGGAAATCAGCCGCACCTGTTCCAGCAAATCTTCCGTCAAATTCTGCGCCTCGTCCACAATCAAAACCGTTTCCTTGCCGGCGAGCGTTTGTTTCAGCAGAAAATCGCTGATCGCCGCGATGGTTTCCAGCCGGTCCCGGCCCTTCACCTCCAGGCCGAATTCCGTCGCGATGGCCTTCATCAATTCGTCGCCGCTCATCACTGGGTTCAAGATCAATGCCGTTGAATACCGACTGTCCAATTGCTCCAGTAGCGCGCGGCACAGGGTCGTCTTGCCCGCGCCGACCTCCCCGGTGAGCTGCACAAAACCTTTGCGCTCGCGAATGCCGTAAAGCAGATGATTGAACGCCTCGCGATGTTTTGTGCTGTGAAAAAGGAAGCGCGGGTTCGGCGTGATGTCGAACGGCGCCTGCCTCAATCCGTAAAACTGCAAATACACACGGGCTTTTTAGCACAATTCCAATTTAAGGGAAGCGAAAGGTGAACGGCAAAAAACTCCAAATTCCAACATCCAAGCTCCAGAGAAACATCAAATCTCAAATCCCAAAACAGCGGCAGCCAGAATTGGCGCTTGATGTTTGGAGCTTCTCTAGAGGTTGGAACTTGGTGCTTGGAGCTTAAAAGATTTTGCGCGCCGCCTTCACCAATGCCGCCGCCTGCGCCGGCGTGCCAATCGTGATGCGCAAATAATCCTTCACCTCCGGCGTGCTGAACCAGCGGACAAGAATTTTTTGTTCGCGCAATTTCCGCAGCCAGTCCTGCGCCGGAAACAACGGCGGTTTCGTTAGAATAAAATTCGTTTGGCTTGGCAGCACACGGAAGCCCAGCTTTGTCAGTTGACTTGAAAGCCATTCGCGCGTGGCGATGATTTTCTTGAAGTTCGCGCGATAGTATTTCAAATCGTCCAGTGTGGCCACCGCGGCAATCTGGCCGAGGCCGTTCACATTGTAGCTGTCGCGGATTTTGTCCAGCGCGGTGATGAGTTCGGGATGCCCGACGAAATAACCGACGCGCTGGAAGCACAGTGAATACGCCTTGGAAAAAGTCCGCGCCACGAGAACGTGCGGAAATTTCAACGCCAGCTTCAGCGCGTTTTCCCCCGCGAAATCAACGTAGGCCTCGTCCAGCACCATCACGCCGTTTTGCGCGCGGCAAAGTTTTTCCAGTTCCGCCGTCGGGTAGCCGCGACCGCTCGGCGCGTTCGGCGTTGTCACAAAAGTCAGCGCCGCGTTGAAATTCCATCTTCCTCCGCGTTTTAATGCCGCGACGCCTGGCAGTCCGAAATCCGGCTTGAGCGGCACGGCATTTTTCAACGCGCCATGAATGTCCGCCAGCACCGGATACAAAGAATAACTCGGAGTAAAATATTGCACTGTGGCTTTCTGCCTTCTGCCTTCTGCCTTCTGCCTTGGCTCGACAAACGTCCGCACCGCCAGCGCAAGCAGTTCATC
>DATCBW010000163.1:0-2686 GCA_036511615.1 Verrucomicrobiia bacterium
CGGTGAGCGTGGCGCTGGCGTCGCCGAGAACTTCGCCGTCGAGCAACTTCGCAATTTCAGCAGTGGTGAACTTCATTGAGTTGACTTGATTGTCGCGGCTTACTATAAAGCCGTGCGAATCCAGTTCAACCTCTACTTTTATGGCGAGAACATTTCGCGTCGGGCTGATCGGCTACAAATTCATGGGGCGTGCGCACGCGAACGCCTGGCGGCAGGCGCCGAAATTCTTCGACCTCAAGGCGAACGTCGAACTCCACACGATTTGCGGACGCGATGCCGCCGGCGTTCAGGCCGCGCGCACACAGCTCGGCTGGCAGTTCGCCGCGACCGACTGGCGCGAAATCGTCGAGTCGCCGCTGATTGACATCGTGGACATCGCCACGCCGACGTTCACGCACGCCGAAATGGCCATCGCCGCGCTGAAAAACGGCAAGCACGTTCTTTGCGAGAAACCGATGGGCCGCGACTTGAAAGAATGTGAAGCCATGTTCGCCGCCGCGAAAAAAGCGAAGGGCGTCCACATGATCTGCCACAATTACCGGCGCATTCCCGCCATCGCGCTGGTAAAACGCATGATGACCGAAGGCGCGCTCGGTCGCATTTACCATTTCCGCGCCCGCTACGCCCAGGACCGGCTGGCCGACCCGGAATTTCCGCTCGACTGGCGCTTGCAAAAAGAGACCAGCGGCAGCGGTGTCCACAGCGACATCAATTCGCACATCATTGATCTCGCGCGTTATCTCGTCGGCGAGTTCACGGACGTTTGCGGCCTCGTTCACACGTTTATTCCCGAACGGCCGCGCGCCGACCTGCTCGCCAAAGGTTCGCGCAAGCTCGGCAAAGTCACCGCGCCCGATTCCGCCGTGTTCATCGGCTGGATGGAGGGTGGCGTGATGGCGAACCTTGAGGCGACGCGTTATGCGCTGGGTCGCCGCAATCACATCGAAATTGAAATCAACGGCAGCAAAGGCTCGATCTATTTTGATTTCGAGGACATGAACCGGTTGAAGTTTTACAACGGCGAAGATCCGAAGGACCGGCAGGGCTTCCGCGACATCCTCGTGACGCAGCGCGACAACATCCAGCCTTACGTTTCCCACTGGTGGCCGCCCGGCCACGGCATCGGCTATGAACACACGTTCGTCCACGCCGTAGCGGATTTCGTGAACGCCTGCGCCGAAGGCAAACCGGTGCATCCGACCTTTGAAGATGGATTAAAAAACCAGCGCGTGCTCACGGCGGTGGAGGAATCCTCCGCGAAGGGCAGGTGGGTGAAATTGTAGTGTTGGCGCTGCTCGCCGATTTTCGAGCCACAGGCTCGACGCTGCACGAAGACAATTTCCGGGCTTTGGGAACGCAATGGGAAATTTATAGCCCGGATTGCGATGGAAGACGACGCCGGCAAAAAAGAGAACCGGCGGGTGCCGCTGGAAGGTGCCAAAACCATCGCGCGGCGCAGGCCATTAGCGTCCAATACGGATTGAGATGCGCGGCATGCAGAGCGAGGAAACCGAACTGCAATGGCTTCATCTCACAGAGGAGCAGTTAGTCATGCTCCCTATCAACGATTGCTGGAAAGTCCCGACATGGATGAAGCCACCAAGGCCACGCTGCGCCAGAAACACGCGTGGCTGGATCCCTTTGCGTTGAAGAAAAACATTGAACGCAAACTCAAGAATTTCTTCACTGTCCTCGGTAACTTGGATCGTGAGGCAACGAAGGCCTGACGGCCCCACCCAAAGTAACATTTAGCCGTGAGACAACGCGCTGGTCCCGGATACAAAACGGGTTTTCCATTGACTTAAACGTATGTTTCGCCAAAGATGTTTCTCGCGCCATTAACCCGTCTCAAGGCGGGATGGATTGATGGTTCAAATCCAATGCCTGCATCTGATGATTTATGAAAATGAAGCCATTAAAAACCTTGACGATTATTGCCTTGAGTTTTCAGGCCATGCTTGGACTTGTTGTCCGGGGCGCAGATGTTCCCGCCAGCCCAGGTTATCATCTCTTGAAAGAAATACCCATTGGCGGTGAAGGTGGATGGGATTATTTGACGATAGATGAAAAAGCCCGCCGGCTTTATGTCACCCATGACACCAATATTGTGGTGGTGGACATTGATGCGGAAAAGATAACCGGGCAAATTGGCAATACGCCAGGAGTTCACGGTTTTGCCGTGGTGCCAGATTATAGCGTCGGCTTTTCCAGCAATGGCAAGGAAGGCCGGTTGAGCCTGGTGAACTTAAAAACATTGAAGACGCGATCCAAAGTCAAGGCCGGTCGCAACCCCGATGCCATTCTCTATGATCCCGGCAGCCAGCAGGTGTATGCCTTCAACGGCGGTGACAACTCGGTGACCATCGTCGAAGGAGATGACGGCGATGATGTCGCCACGACCAAGTTGCCGGGCAAGCCGGAATTCGCGGTCGTGGAACCGAAGGCTGGACGTGTGTATTGCAATCTAGCGGACAAAAGCACCGTCGCGGTGATTGACACCGTCTCGCACCAAGTGGTGAGCCTCTGGCCAATTGCTCCGGGCGAGAACGCTTCCGGCATGGCGTTTGACGCGGTTCATCACCGGCTCTTTCTCGGCTGCGATGGCAACAACCTGATGGTGATGATGGACAGCACCGACGGCAAGGTTGTCGCCTCCGTGCCCATTGGTGCCGGTGTGGACGCCAAC
>DATCBW010000164.1:0-3691 GCA_036511615.1 Verrucomicrobiia bacterium
GTTATTAAATTGCGCGGCGAGGCCGGCAAGCCGTTGCGCCGTCGCCTGTCCGACACACGTGGCGCGGTCACGCACAAGTTTGACATCGCTGGCCACGAAGGTTATCTCACCGTCGGTTTGTTTGACGACAACCATCCGGGCGAATTGTTTATCACGATGGCCAAGGAAGGTTCGACCATCGGCGGTTTGATGGACAGCATTGGCACGCTGACGAGCATGGCGTTGCAATACGGCGTGCCGCTGGAGGCGCTCGTTAAAAAATTCGCGCACCAGCGTTTCGAGCCGAGCGGTTTCACGAAAAATCCCGAAATCCGCAATGCCTCGTCCATCACCGATTATGTTTTCCGCTGGCTCGCATTTCAGTTCATTCCCGGCTATCGCGAAAATATCACCGCCGCCCGCACGCAGCCAGAACTGGCAATGCCCGGCCTCATGGAAGAAATAAAAAAAAAGGTGAACCGGCCGGTGCCTGAATTGCCGATTGCCGATGACACGGACATCCTCGAAGTCAAAAATGGCAATGGCCATACGCGTCGCGCCATGACGCTGACCTCGATGATCACCAACCAGCAGGATGCGCCGACGTGTCCGAACTGCGGCAACGTCGTCGTCCGCAACGGCGCGTGTTACAAGTGCCTGAACTGCGGCGAAAGCCTTGGTTGTTCCTGAAAAATTGATTTGCCAACGAGCCGGAGAATTTCCGAATTCTCCGGCTTGTTTCATTTTACGGAGCAGACTACTGTTTCAGCAATGAGCGACGGCAATTCTTTCATCCGCGAGGATCTTTGGTGCTTTTCCGCATCATGGATTGGTCGGCGCTTGCAAGTCCAATTCCTTTGACTCATGTTTAAGCCATGCTGACCGATGAGCAGTGCAGTCCCGAACAGATTGCCGCGTTACGCGCCATGACCGGTGCGCGGCGGCTGCATCTGGCTGAACGGCTCTACTGGTCGGCCCGCAAAATGAAGGCGGCGGGTTTGCGCAGCCAGCACCCCGATTGGCCGGAACCCCGTCTGAACGACGAGGTGCGCCGGATTTTCAGCAATGCCCGAACCTGAATTGTTTCTGCTCTTCGTTCGCCCGTTGAACCGGGCGGGCATCCGCTATGTGGTCAGCGGCAGCGTGGCCGCCATTTTCTATGGAGAGCCGCGCCTCACGCACGACGTGGATTTCGTCGTTTTTCTCAAAGCCACCGATATTCAAAAGCTGGCCGCAGTTTTTCCGGCGGCGGAATTTTATCTGCCGCCGCTGGAAACGATTCAAACCGAAACGGCACGGGAACGTAATGGTCATTTCAACCTCATCCACCTTGATACCGGTTTCAAAGCGGACTTGGTATCCGAGGGGACGCGACGAATTGAACGCCTGGGCGTTTCGCGGCCAGCGCCCGGTGGAATTTGATGGCGAAACCATCATGCTGGCACCGCCGGAATATGTCATCGTGCGGAAGCTGGAATACTATCGCGAAGGCCGCGCTGAAAAACATCTGCGCGACATTCGCGCCATGTTGGCCGTGTCCGGTGATCAACTGAACCAGACGGACTTGAGCGGGTGGATTCAACGCCGGGGCTTGGAATCTGAATGGCGGCTGGTTTCAGGTTCGTAAAGCTCCAGCTCCAGCGTTTGGAACGCCGTTTCTCCGGCTTGTTTCACAGAGCCGATGCAATTATGTTTGCGCCATGAGCGACGGCAATTCTTTCATCCGCGAGGACCCCTGGCGCATTTTCCGCATCATGGCCGAGTTTGTGGACTCGTTCCAGACGATGTCGCAGGTCGGCCCGGCCGTGACCATTTTCGGTTCCGCGCGCACCAAACCGGATGACAAGTATTATCGCGCCACCGGGGACATCGCCAAGGGCTTGGCAAAACACCATCTCGCCGTCATCACCGGCGGCGGACCGGGCATCATGGAGGCGGCGAACAAAGGTGCAACGCACGTTGGCGGCAAATCCATCGGCCTCAACATCGAGCTGCCGCACGAGCAGAGCGGCAACAAGTTCGCCAACGTGCCGATCCACTTCCACTATTTTTTCGCGCGCAAGGTCTGCTTCGTGAAATACAGCCTCGGCTTCATTTATATGCCCGGCGGCTTCGGCACGCTCGACGAATTGTTTGAGGTGCTGACGCTGGTGCAGACGCAGCGCATCCCGCAGTTTCCGCTCATCCTCTTTGGCAAGGAGCACTGGAAGGGCCTGTTAGCCTGGATGAAACTGCGCCTCGAAAAAGACAAGCACATCAGCCCCGGCGACCTCGACCTCGTCAAAATCACCGACGACGTGGACGAAGTCATCGAAATCATCCGCGACTACGAACGCCGCGTCGGCCCGCCTGCCATCACGCCCAAGGCGTTTGCGTGAAAGTATGCTTAAATCATCTGTCAAATCGGTTTGGCTCTGGCTGGCAGTCATATTGATTCTTTCGTTTTCCCAATTGTTTTATGTGTCAATCCACACCAAACACGTAATGCAAATGAAACAAAAGCAATTCGACGAATTTCGTGCAACTATTCTTCCAATGCTGAATGCTGACAAGCGGTTTAGTTTCGTTGGTTGTGGCGAGTTCACTGGTTATCCTCACGGGGCGTTGATTGGTGCTGTGGCTTCTTCAAACGACTTGTCTGCACTTCGGAAAATTTATTTGAAGATCCTAACAAACCATCCCGCTCCGGTTGTCTTTAAAGTAAACGTGGAAGAACAAATACAAGAATAATATGCGTCCGCTGATCCAAAAAATCCAAACCGCGCACACACCCGAATCGCTCGCCGAAAATCTGTGCGGTGAAAACGGGATTATTTTGCTGCGAACCAACTCCTTCGACTCGCCGCTGGCGCGCTATTCATTGGTCATGGCAAAACCATTTTTGACTTTTCGCTCCTTCGGCTCGCGCTGCGAAATTACTCATCACTTGTCACTGGTCACTCGTCACGTTCAATTTGGCAACCCCTGGCATTTGCTCGATGCGCTGATGGCGCGCTTTGAATTGCTCGACGAAATTGATTTGCCGTTTCCGCTCGGCGGCTGCTTTGGATATTGGGGCTACGACCTGAAAAATTATACCGAGCCGAAATTGCCGCGCCACGCCGTCAACGATCTGGAATTGCCCGACTGCCACGTCGGTTTCTACGACAGCCTCGTCGTCTTCGACCATCGCCTCGGAAAAGTTTGCATTGTCTCGACCGGCTTGAATGCCGACGGCTCGCGCAGCGAAAAACGCGCGCATGGGCAATTGGAATTTTGGCGGGACAAAATTCAAAATTCAGAATTTTCACGCAAAGACGCAAAGGCGCAGAGGTCGGAATCTCTTCGCGCCTTTGCGCCTTTGCGCGAGATTTCATCAAATCTTTCGCGCGGCGAATTCGTTTCCAAAGTTTGTCGCGCGCAAAAATACATCCGCGCCGGTGATATTTATCAAGTCAACCTTTCGCAGCGGCTGACGGCGCAAAATGATTTTTCCGGCTGGAAAATGTTTGAAAAACTTTCTGCTGTTTCGCCCGCGCCATTTTCTGCGTTTCTGGATTGCGGTGAATTTCAGATCGCTTCCTCGTCACCGGAACAATTTTTCCGCATGAGCGGATCGCAAATTGTCACGCGTCCGATCAAAGGCACGCGCCCGCGCGACGCCGATGCGACGCGCGATGCGCAGCTCGCCTACGAATTGCAAACGAGCGCCAAGGAACTCGCCGAACTGGTG
>DATCBW010000165.1:0-2575 GCA_036511615.1 Verrucomicrobiia bacterium
ATTTTCTTGACGGTAGGGAAGAGCTGCTGCTCTGCCCAATCTTGCTCCGGGAAAAATCGGTGGCACGGCAGCGCCGCCCCACCATCAGACGGGCAGCCGGACGGTGAAAGTGCTTCCGGCGTTTTCCTCGCTCGCCGCCTCAATCGTCCCGCCGTGCGCCTCGATAATCACCTTGCAAATGGCGAGTCCCAGCCCCGCGTTGCCCGCGCCGGTGCGCGACTGGTCGCCGCGATAAAACCGTTCAAACACGCGCGGCAAATCCGCAGCGCCGATCCCCTGCCCCGTGTCGGCCACGGTCAAGACCGCCAGGCCGCCGGACGCTTCCAGTTTCACCCGCACTTCGCCTTCCGGCTGGTTGTATTGAACCGCGTTGGTCAGCAGATTGGTGACAACCTGCGCCAGCCGTTCCGAGTCGCCGACGATTTCGAGCGGCGCAAGTTCGGTGGCAATTGTTACTCCGCGTTCACCGGCCAGCGGTTTCACCAGTTCGACGCCGTCGGCAATCGTCCTGGAAAAATCAAAACGCAGCCGTTTCAGCACTTCCTGTCCGGCGTCAAACCGTGCGAGCGCCAGCAAGGATTCGATCAACTTTCTCATGCGCTGCGCGGCGCGCTGGCAGGCTTCGACCGTCTGCTTGTAACTCGCCGCATCGCGTTCGCGGTTCAAGGCCGTTTGCGTCTGCGTCAAAATGACGGAAACCGGCGTGCGCAGTTCGTGCGCCGCGTCGGACGCAAACTGCTTCTGCTGCGCGAACGCAGCTTCCAGCCGTGCAAACGTGGAATTCAAAACGGCGGCGAGCTGGCCAAGTTCGCTCTCGGCCTCGGCGACGTTGATGCGCTGCGACAAATCGCCGGCGGAAATTTTCATTGCCGTTGAACTGATTTCAGAAATTGGCCGGATTGCACGCGACGAAATGAACCAGCCGACGAAAAGTCCCATAAATAACATCCATAATGCCCAAGCTATTTGCTTCAAAAGTGCTTGATGAAGTTCTTTCAATTCTGGGGCAATGGATCGCCCGACAAGAATCACATAATCTGGTCGCGGACCGGGCACAGGATCAAAAGTTTCACGAAGAACACCACGCGTTCTCGTCCATTCATGATCCGTTGGCATCGAAAGATCAGAAGGCGTATTGGTTGAACTCATCAATTTTTCGCCATTGGGCGACCAAATCACATAATAAAAACCTTTCGGAGTAACGAAGTCAAAATATGTGCCAAATGTTCTTGGTGGCAAATGAAGTCCGTCACGCTGACGGTCTGGTCGAAACGGACGATCTGGTGGCTGCTCATCAGGCGGAGGCTCGTTCGGATCGCGCGGTGGCGGAGGCCTTTTCATGGAATCAATTATTTGTTCAATGTGGTCGCTTAATCCGCGATCAATGTTGTTGTATTGCCTGTCGCTTTCCAATTGATAGGAAACGCCGACAAATCCCATCAGCACGATGGCGAGAAAAAAGCCATACGCGATTTGCAGCCGCCATTTGATGGATTTGAAAATTTTCATTCGATGCAATAACCGTGGCCGCGCCGCGTGACGATGAATTCCGCGCCGAGTTTTTTGCGGACGTTGGAAACGTGAACGTCCAGCAGATTGGAAAACGAATCCTCATTTTCATCAAATAAATGCTCATAAAGCTGCGTGCGCGTGACGACTTCGCCACGATGCAGCGCCATGAACTCCACGAGCGAATATTCGCGCGCCGTCAACTCCACCGGCTTGTCCTTGAACAAAACATTCCGCGCAGCGGTGTCAATCTTTACGTCGCCGATTTCGATGACGTTCGTCGTCTTGTTCGTGCTGCGGCGGATGATGGCGCGGAGACGGGCGAAAATTTCTTCGAGGTCGAATGGTTTTACGACGTAATCATCCGCGCCAGTGTCGAGGCCCTTCACGCGGTCGCGCGTCTGGTCACGCGCAGTGAGCATGAGCACGGGCGTTTTTTTGGCTTTACGCAAACGCTTGAGAATTTCCCAGCCGTCCATTCCTGGCAGCATCACATCGAGCACAATCGCATCGTAGTCGGTGCCTTCCGCATTGAAGAGTCCGTCATCGCCGTTGTCGGCGGTGTCCACGGCGTAACCCTCCTCGCGCAACGCCTGGGCCACGCTCGCAAGCAAGTCAGGTTCGTCTTCGACAATCAGGATTCTCATTTCGGCTGGCGCAGTTTTAACAGGAAAAATTTTCTTTTGCCAGTCGCGGAAATTCTCGCAAGGTCAACCTTAAGCGGAGATGAAGAAGAAGAGAACGCGGAAAATTTCCAAAGCCTTACGGCTCGCCATCCGAAAGCGACCTTCGCGCTCTCCGCATTCCGAATACCGCCGGGCAAGGGGTGCGCCGGCTCGGCGCACGAAGCTTGGCGATGACGGAAATCAGATGCCGGCGAACGGGAACTCTTTTCCGGCAATCATTTTGGGATGTGTGGCCCGCTCGACATGGACGACCCGCAACCCGCGATCACGGTAATGATGCCGGATGAAGATTGAAGCCGTTCAAATTTGCGGCTGGACTGGCAACGGTCCAGCCGCACACTGTCAGTGAAAGTGTCAGTTAAAGCACCGAAAAGTTAGCT
>DATCBW010000166.1:0-35066 GCA_036511615.1 Verrucomicrobiia bacterium
CATCGGCGCGCGTCAACGCGGGAAAATCAAAAACGCTGATTTTGTAGTCGCGGGTTTTCTTCGTGTCGTATTCTACGCGATAAAGGCCGTCCTCGGAAACTTCCGGCAGGCTCGCGCCGAAAACCGGATCGGCCAGATGCCGCGCCAGCGGGATGCGCTGCGTTTTTCCCGAAGCAGAAACGAGAACCAGCGTCGCCTCCGCCGGCGGCGTGTGGCCAAAACGCGCGGTGATGACGAGGCCGCTGCCGCGCTCGACTTTTGCGTCGCCGGGCGTCACGGTGATTTCCTCGGCAAACAATGGCGACGACGAACCCGGCTTCGCGTGCCACCATTTCGGGCTGCCGCCGAGACAAAGCGCAACCAGCAGCGCCAACAGCGCGAGCAGATGCAAATTGGAGGCGGAAGCATATTTTTTCCTGAAGCCCTCCACCCACAACGTCCGGTCGCGATGCTTGAGCACCTGCTCGATGACGCGCAGTTGCAAAAATCCAAATTTGCCGGATTCGTCCGGTTCCTGCTCCGCTGCGGTTGAAATCAAATGGCGGACTTCGGGGTTTTCCCGTTCGATGGCGGCGACCAGCGCGCGGAAATCAGCCGGACGCCGCTGCTCGCGCCGCCGGATGAAATACGCCGCGCCCAGTCCGACGGCAAGAACGAGCCACCAAACCAGCCGCGTGTCCCAGCCCGTGAAACCGTGAACCACAACCAGCAAAAGCAACGCGACCGCCATCGCCGTCCAGCAAAGCGCGAGCCGGCGGCGCAGCCGCGCGCGGCGGAGCGTGGACTCCATCGCACCCAGCAGATTTTGGAGGCGGCGTTCCATCATGTTGTCACCTCGACGGTTTTCTCGCGGCGCGCCAGCCAGCCGCTCAAAATAATTTCGCCAAACATCACCACCAGCACGCCGACGATCAACCAGCGCCAGAGCTTCTGTCGGTTTTCCAATTCGGCGCGCTGCAAATGCAATTGCACTTCCTGTATTTTTGCGAGCGGAACCAGCGACGGTGTTTGCAGCGGCACGCCGAGCCGCGCGAGTTCATCCGGCGACATCGGCGCGGTGCGGCTTTCGTCCAGCGGCAAATTCACCGCGAACTGCCGCCGCTTGTCGCCGAACGTGGCCGTGTAGATTCCCGGCAGATCGGTTTTGCTGAACGCCGCGCCGGCCGCGAGCGATTCTTTTTTTCCGTCCGGCTTCTGCCATTGCACCGCCGCGCCGCCGGACGCAATCGGCGACGGAATCGCATCGCCGGTTTGAAATTGGAACCGCGCCGGAACCGCGCCGCCGCTCCAGTCGAGCATCGTCTGCATCAGCGGCGGAAATTTGCTGGAAAGCGCCAGCTGGCTGTCTGCCGGATTCCAGCCGGACGCGAGCACGAGCAGATTTCCGCTGCCGACCGGGATTTGCGCCAGCGCGGGCGAGCCGTCGTCGAACTTCGCCAGCACGCGGGCCTGTGCTGACGCCGGAATTTCCATGCGGCGATGTTTCCAAAAATGGATGTGCGTGAAATCACTGAAGCGCGGATCGGCGAACGGAGCAAAAAGTGGATGCGTAAAATCAATGTCGCCGAGCAAGGCGTATTCGCCCGTCGCCTCGGTGATTTTGATTTCCGGCAAACTGGTGAGCGCCGAGAGCACTGGCGCGGCCTGTTCATCGGTCACGACGAACAACGCAGTCTTGCCGCGCGCCAGCCAGTCGTGCGTCGCCGTGATTTCTTCGGGCGTGAGGCGGCCCGGAATTACGGCAAACGCGGATTGGTTCAGCAGTTCAGGAGAAAATGTTTGCTGAACCGTTGGCGTGATGACTTTCACTGTCCGGGCCGGAGTTTCGGGGAAAACGCGCTGGAAATAATAGCGCATTTTTGACGGATCGTTGTCGCCAGCCAGCCCGAACCAGGCAATCGTCAAATGCTCGGCTTCCGGCGCGGCGAAATAGGAATGATTGTCGAAATCCACCTCGTCGCCGGTCAGCCGGATTTCCGCCGCAGTGGTTCCCGCCGGAAGTTTCGGCGCGGAAAAGCTGCGCGTCTGTCCGGGCGGCAGATAAATTTCCATCGGCGCGGCGGCGACGGTGGTTCCGTTTTCCGACTGCCAGTTCAACCGGAATTTTTCGCGGCCGGAATCGCGCGCGTTGCTGACGCGCACGCGCACCGGCTGGTCATCGCCCACGGCGGACGGCGATGCGCTCTGGATTTCCAGCCCGGCGTTCGACTGCGGCTTCGCGTCCACGCGCTCAAGGATCACCTTGGTTCCCGTCGGCCAGTCGTGTCCCTGCAAGCCGTCCAGTTTTACGCCTTCCTGCAAATCGGAAATCAAAACCAGTTCGCGGCGGCTGACGGGTCTGCCGTTGGCGGTGTCTTCGCGGAATTTTTCCGCCGCCGTCGTCAAGGCGAGGCCGAGTTGCGTTCCCATCCAGCTTGGAGAAACCGCCGCCAGCTTCTGTTTCGCCAGCGTCGCGCGCTGGTCCAGGCCCCACGAAACCCACTCGCCGAAATTAACCAGCGTTTGCGGCTGCCGGTCGAACGTCAGCACCGCGACCTGGTCGGCGGGCGTGGTTTGCGCCAGATATTTTTCGGCAATGTTGCGGGCTTTTTCCCACACGCCGTCACGCCTCATGCTCGCGCTGGTGTCCACGAGCAGCACAAGCTGGCGTCCGTCATCCGGCGACACGGGCATCGCGCTGTTTGACGAAAAAAACGGCCTCGCAAAACCGGCGGCCAGCAGCAGCAGGCAGAGGCAGCGCAGGAGCAGCAGCCATAAATGTTCGAGCCTGCGGCGGCGCGTGAGCTTCGGCGGCGTGGGCTTCAGGAACATCAGCGAACTGAAGGTCATCCGCTCGCGGACGATCCGGCGGATGAGATGGAACAATATCGGCCCGGCAATCGCCGCCGCGCCGAGCAGGAACCATGGAGAGAGGAAGTTCATGGGAACTGTTGGGTGCGGCGATTTATCCTTTTGCCGCGACGATTGCGGCTTTGCAGGAAGTTAAACAGCGCGATGTCCATCGGCTCGTTCGTCACGACGCGATGAAAGGCGAAACCGAGTTTGCGGCAGATGGTTTCGACGCCGAGACCGTGCGCCTGGAGCTTGCGCTGGTAGTCCGCGCGCACGGTTTCGGGATCGAGGTAGATGTCCTGCTGGCTTTCGACATCTTGAAACAACATCGCGCGGTTGAAATCAAACGCCAGTTCGTTCGGATCAAGGATTTGGAAAATCACCACTTCATGTCCGGCGGCGGTGAGCCGGGCGAGGTTGCGCTCCAGTTCGTCAACCGGCGCGAGCAGGTCGGAAATCAGCACGATCAATCCGCGTTTGCGCGCCAGTTCCGCCACGCGGCGCAATGGTTCGCCGAGGTTGGTTTCGCGACCTTCGGATTCTTTTTCCAGCGCGAGCATCAATTGGCGCAAATGGCCGTGCCGGTGACGCGCGGGCAGATAATCGCGGACGCGCTCGGCAAAAGTGAACAGGCCGACCGCGTCGCCCTGTCCGTTCAAAAACCAGGCGAGCGTCGCGGCGAGCGTGCGCGCGTAATCCAATTTTGTGTAGCCGAGCGAGCCGTAGCTCATCGAGCGGCTTTGATCCACGAGCAGATGGCAGCGGAGATTGGTTTCGTCCTCGAATTTTTTCAGGTAATAACGGTCCGAGCGCGCATACAAACGCCAATCGAGATAGCGCGTGTCGTCGCCGGGCGAATATTGGCGATACTCGGTGAACTCGACGGAGAAACCGTGATACGGACTGCGGTGCAAACCGTTCCAAAATCCCTCGACGACCACGCGCGCGCGAAGTTCGAGGCTGCGGATCGCCATCAACGCCTTCGCGTCAACAACGCCTTCGCCGCGACGGGGCGGAGACGAAATTGTTGGCGATGAAGAAGGCATGATTTCAGAAATTTGGAAAAATCCTTGGCTTCTGCGACTTGTTAAACGTCGTGGTCATTTCTTCGGGAGACTAAAGTGGGGATTCTGAATGATGCCGAATATGTTCCCGAACGGGTCAAATACAGTGGCGACTCGAATACCATCACCAACATCCTGCACTGCTGAACGCTCGACTGCTCCCAATGAAATAAGCCGGTCAAAAGCCGTTTGTGCATCAACGACGCCCCAATAAGTCACCGCTCCCGACTTGCCGCCGGGCGTGCTGGAAGCATCTGGGTCGAGAGCCAACTCATAGCCGCCGACGTTGAAGCCGACGTAAAATGGCTGGTCAAAATAAGGCTGAATGCCTAGCACGGCTGAATACCATGCTTTGGCTTTGTCGAGGTCTGGCGCATGATAGATGATTGTGCGAAGACCTTGGAAGTGTGGATTCGAGGTTGGTGTGTTCATGTGAAATCAAAGTTCGCTAATGACAACGCTTAAATCCAATTTGGGGAGCGCTACGCACGCGCCATTCATTGGTTGTTGGTCGTTGGTTGTTTCATTTATTTTTATACTCCCGGTTCTTTCACAGTTTCCAACAACCGCCGGACAATTGTTTCCACGTTCGTTCCTTCCGCTTCCGCGCGGTAATTCACAAGAACGCGATGGCGCAAAACCGGCGCGGCCAGAACGCGAATGTCATCGGTGGAAACGTGCGTGCGACCTTGCAGCAGCGCGCGCGCCTTTGCGCCGAGCACGAGAAATTGTCCCGCGCGCGTGCCGGCGCCCCAGCTTACCCAATCGTTCACGAACGCCGGTGAGTTCGTCTGCTGCGGGCGCGACGCGGCGGTCAACTTCACAGCGTAGCGGATCAGATTTTCCGCAATCGGAACCTGGCGCACGAGTTCGTGAAATTTCAAAACATCTTCGCCGGTGAACAGCGGCGCAATGGCGGCGGCATTGCGCGCGGTGGTTTGCTGCACGACGGCGACTTCGTCGTCTTCCGGCAAATAATTCATTACGACATTGAACATGAAGCGGTCGAGCTGCGCCTCGGGCAGCGGATAGGTGCCTTCCATTTCAATTGGATTTTGCGTGGCGAGAACAAAAAATGGTTCTTCCAAAACGTGGCGGACGCCGGAGGCCGTCACCTGATGTTCCTGCATGGCTTCGAGCAGCGCGGCCTGCGTCTTGGGCGGCGTGCGGTTGATTTCGTCGGCGAGAATCATGTTCGCGAAAACGGGGCCGCGAACGAACAGCATCTTCCGCCCTTCGCCGGTGTCCTGAAGAATTTCCGTGCCGGTGATGTCGGCGGGCATCAAATCAGGCGTGAACTGAATGCGTTGAAATTTCAGATGAAAAATCTGCGCGATGGATTTGACGAGCAGCGTCTTGGCCAGTCCGGGCGCGCCGGTGATCAAACAATGTCCGCCGGCAAAGAGTGCGATGAGAATTTGCTCAATCACTTCTTTCTGGCCGACGATGACTTTGGCGAGTTCGGTTTCGATGCGGGCGCGGCCGGCGATGAGGCGTTCGACGGCGGCGCGATCCGCGTTGACGGGCAAGACCGGCGGCGGCGTGGTTTGGGATTCAGTTGGAAGGCTCATTCAGTTTTTGTTTGGGTTTAGTATGTCGTCAAATGTCGGCGGCAAAAATAATCGCAAGTTTTTCATCTTGCTGGCGCAATAGGCATTGGTGGTGGATTCACCTGCGTGTCAGACGTTGCCGGAGTCGCGGTTGGTTGCGGGTTTTTGTCTTTTATTTCCAACAGCAAACGCTGGGCGTCGCGGAACCGCGGCGCATCTTCCAACGCCTGCAACACCTGCCGCTCGGTCCCGGCTTCCGAACCGCCGCGCGCGTGCAGCAGGCGCGCGAGTTGAAAATGCGCCTCGACCGGATCGGGCGGATTGAGCAACAGCAGCTTCCGATATGCGGTGATGGCCTGATCGTTATTTCCCAATGCGACTCCCGCTTCTGCCAGCGCGCGATGCGGCAGCGAAAGCAACGGATTGATGGCCAGCAGACGATTGGCGTATTTCGTGACGGACGGCCAGTCTTTTTGCGCTTCGGACAATTCAATCAGGCGGCCATACAAGTCCACGAAGTCGGATTCCGACAGGGCGAACTTTTGGAGCGTCGCCAGTTCGGCGTTGGTTTCGTCGAGGTTGCGCTGCGTCACCGCCAGCAGCCACAGCGGATTGTCCGCGCCTTTTTCGCCGTGATAGGCCGTCGCCAGCGATTCGAGGACCGGCTCGGCGTTCGTCCAGTCTTTTGCCTCCATCAATTTTTCGGCATTTTGGAAGCGCACATAATAGTTGTCCGGGTGCGCCGCTTTCCAGATGGCCAAATCCCGGTCCGGACCGCCGGCGGGCGGCTTGTCCAGATCAACTCCGGGCGCGAGATTTTTGGCAACGCCGGTTGCGTAGGCGGCGAATTGTTTTTCCATGTCGTCCAGCGGAATGGTGTGGGCGGGGATGGCGGTGTTGATGTTTTTGCCGTCGCCCAGGTCGGCGAGAATTTTCTTCAGCGATTCCAGCCCGAACCGTTGCACGATAAATTCGATGGCGAGCGACGACTCGTAATAGGCAAACTCAAGATGCAGCGAATCCTTCGGGGCCAAGAACGCGCTGCTCAATTTGGCGAGCGGCGTCAGCTCGCCGGTCAGGATCAGATCGCGGTAGGCGAGGTTCATGTGTTCGCCCCACGCCGGATTTGCCTGGCGCTCTTCATAGACGGAAATGCCTTCGCTGAACCATCTCGGCATTTTGTTCTTCGAGGCGGTGAGCGTGATGACGTGGGTGAACTCGTGCCAAAGCACGTCCTGCCAGTTGGCGGGATTCGCCGCCTGCGACGCCGGACTGTTCGCGGTGATCACGGAGCCAAAACAAACGCCGAGATAGCCGGGATTGTCCGGCATTCCAAAAGTCCGCACGGCAAAATCCTTTTGCTCGGGAAAAATATCCACCACGGTCGGCTGGGTGAGTTTGACGCCGTATTTGCGCGTCATCAATTCTCTTTCTCTCGACAACATTTCCAGCACCAGGTCGCCGTATAATCCGGCTTCGAGCGGTGTCATGTGGACGATGAAATTCGCGTTGGTGAGCGTCTGAAACTTCATCATCTGATCGTGCAAGGTCACGAGGTTGAACGCGGTCACGTCGTAGCCGTCCTGTTTGTGAACTTCCTCGGCGAGCTTCCAGCCTTCGTCACTTTGTCCGAGGCGCAACAAATCCTCCGCCAGTTGCTCGCGCGCGGGCAGATAATCCGGCTCAAACGCCAGCGCGCGTTTTTGCGCGGCGGCGCCTTCGGCGAACCGGTATTTTTGCGAGAGCTTGTAGCCGATGAGATAATCCACCTGCGGATTGGTCTTCCAGAATTTCAACGCCTCGGCGCGGAACTTTTTTTCCTGCGCCGGATTGTTCTGCAAATTCGCCAGCACCGCGCGATACGCCAGCGCCTCCGGCTGATGAGGATTCACCGACAACACGATGGCCAGTTGCTTTTCCGCCTCGTCATATTGTTCGCCGTCAATCAGGTGGTCGGCGAGCAGCAGCAAGCTCGGAACGTGCCGGGGATTGATCGCCAGCGCCGCTTCCACGGCCTTCAACATTTCCTCGCGGTTGCCGGTTTCAAACGCCCGCGCCAGGCCGGCCTCTAGGTCGGGGTCGTCGGGGAATTTCTTCAGCCCTGCGCGGAAGGCGTCGGCGGCCAGCGCGAAATCGTGTTTGTCCAACGCCAGTTTGCCGGTGGCGAGAAAAGCGGCGCGCGGCGGCGGGTCCATTTTCTCGGCCTGTTGAAAACAATTTTCCAGAACCAGTTTGGGTTCCACGCCGAGCAGCAGCAGCGCCTGTCCCAAGGCGACCAGGTCCTCGCCGTCCTGCACCGAGGGCGGACGGCGTTCAATCATCAAACTGATTTCGGCCAGCTGCTGGTTGGCCCCGGCCAGGTCGTTTTGGAAAAGGGCGGTTTCCCGCGCCAGCAAACGCATCCCGATGCTGCTGGAATAATTGTCCAGCCCGGCCTTCGCGTTCGTGTAGGCGTCGCCATAGCGGCCCACCGTCAGCAGCGATTTCACCAGCAGCTCCCGCCAGTCGCTGCGATAACTGTTGTCGGCTACTTCTTTTTTCGCCGTGGCGATGACCTGGTCGTAATTGCCGCGCAAAAATTGCTGCTGCATGTCTCCCAAATCCTGTGCGCCCGCGCCAGTTGCGGCAAACAGCAAGCCCGCGCAGAACAGCCGGATGATCCCCGGCGTGAGCCTGCTCATGGGAAAATTTTTTTGAAAGGGCACGCTGGGGGAAATCATACTACCATCCGGCTCATGAATCAATGCACAAGCCCAGTTGCAATTTTGGTGAGGCCGCCCTAAAATTACGAAGCAGAAAAACATTTGACAATGACCACTTTTTTCAAAGTCATCACGCTTTGCGTCGCGCTGTCCGTCGTTGTCGTGTTTCTGTCCGCCCATGCGCAGTTTTTTGGCGGCGGTGGTCGCAGGAGCTTTCAAAGCCGAAACCCGGAAACAATCAAGGAGCAGGAAGAGATGGAAAAAGCAATCGCACCGGCCTTCAAGGAAGATGTTTTCACCTTTGCACGTTTGCGATTCGGTGACAGCCAGGGTTACGGATTTGGACGCGCCTTCAAGATCTGGAACGACGACACGCCGGAGGCCGACTTGAGTCTCACTTACCGTCTCTTCCAGTCAACCAGCCTCAAGGTTCGTCCCGGTTTGAGCTATATTGACATCACGACAAAAGATTTGGCGGATTATCCATTTGTTTATGTTGCCGCCGCCGGCTCGCTGACTCTGACGGATGACGAAGTAACCGCGCTGCAAAATTATCTTCTCAACGGCGGGTTCCTGATGGTGGATGATTTTTGGGGCGACAGCCAATGGCAGCAGTTTTACGAGCAAATCAAGCGGGTTTTTCCGAATCGCGAACCGGTGGCACTGACGATGGACAACCGCATTTTTCACACCGTTTTTGATTTCAAGCAGGCCCCGCAGGTTCCGAGCGTCGGGTCTTTTATTGACACCGGACTGACCTACGATGTGGGCTACTACGATTACGCACAAAGAGGTCATGAACCGCATTACTTCGGCATTTATGACGACAAACAGCGCATGATGGTGCTCATCTGCCACAACAATCATTTTGGCGACGGCTGGGAACACGAAACGCAAGACCCAATCTATTTTGACAAAATTTCCGAGCCGATGGCCTACCCGATGTTCATCAACATTCTGGTTTATGCCATGACACATTAGCAAGTTGTTAGGCAGCATTACACGCTTATGAAATACACGACCATTATTTTAGCATTGAGTTTATTGCTTACAGCGTGCAGTCGTCACGATGCAGAGTTCATCAAACAGATTCCCGGCACTTGGAAGCAGGAGTTGAGGTCCTATACCAACACGTTGACCATCGTTCCAGATGGCAGTTTCTCATTTTCCAGAATCTTGACCAACAGCGATTTCGACTTTACCAATACTGGGACTTGGCTGATTCGAGGTGGTCGCATTGTGATGACGGCTACAAGTCAGAGCGGTGCTCATCCGCTGCCACTCGGAGATTTTTTCAAAGCAGAGATTGTTTATTTGGATGACCACGCATGGGTTTTCAAGATGGACGATGGACACACCAACAGTTTTATACGCTGATGATGCCGCCTAACAAGTCGCGAGGCTGTGTGAAAAGTGCTGACGAGAAATTCGGTAACGATCAAATTTTAGAAATAGAAAACTTTTACGAAATGAGCAGGCGAATTCGATGGTCGGAAAATGAGTTTTCACACAGCCTCTCGCAGAAGCCAACCGCCGTTGGTTCTGTCAATTCCGCTATCGCAGTTCAAGCCCCGCAACGGCGGTGGTTCAGCTTTCTGCGTTGAAAAACTCACGGATGATTTGGACAAAAAATGTGAATCGGTCTTACAATCATGCACTGACATTGTTTGGTGTCTTCGTATTTCTCTCCGCGTTCGCAGCGGAATTGTCATTTGCTGCGGATGCGGTTTCGGAGAAAAACATTTCCGCCGCGTCCGTTTTAATTCCGCTGCCTGCGCCGGTTCAACCTCCGAATGTCGTGCCGCTCTCGACTAGCGAGCAGCTCGGCAAGGACATTTTCTACGACGACACGCTTTCCAATCCGGCGGGTTACTCGTGCGCCACCTGCCACAATCCGCAAACAGGTTTCACCGGGCCAAGCTCGGTGTTAAACCTCGTCGCCGGGCCGGTGCCGGGCGTCGTTCCCGGACGTTTTGGTCGGCGTAATTCACAGCCGATTGCTTATAGCGCGTTCAGTCCACGCGGACCGTTCTTGTCCGGTCTGGAAGGCGGAACGTATGTGGGCGGAACTTTCTGGGATGGCCGCACGCCGGACAACGCCACGCAGGCGAGAATGCCATTTCTGGACCAGAACGAAATGGCCAACACGCCAACCGGTCCTTATCCGCCGCACGCCGGTGGCTTTTCGCCGTTGCTGGCACAGAAAATTGCAAGCCGCCCTTACGCGCCATTGTTTGAAACTGTTTTTGGCCGCGACGTTTTGAAAAATTTCACGGACGAACAAATTTACGACTTGTTGACGGCGGCGATTGCGATTTATGAAGCCTCGGCGGAAATCAACCAGTTCAGTTCCAAATGGGACGCGTCCACCAATGGAACGCCGCCGATGCACCTCTACACTTTCACGCCGTCCGAGGAAAATGGCCGCGTGCTTTTTTTCGGCAAGGCGCTTTGTTCCGAATGTCATTCCTCCGCCAAACTGGATGTTGTGTTGCAAGCCACGCATGGCAAGGACACCTTCACCATGTATTGCTACGCCAACATTGGCGTGCCGAAAAATCCGGGAAATCCGTTTTACGTCAACACCAACCGCGATTCCAACCCGCAAAGCTGCAACAAACTCGGCGCGGATTTTATTGACTACGGTCTCGGCGCAAATCCGAATCCCGCGCCCGACGGCACGCGGTTCATGGACACCAAGCCCGGCGATGTTCCCCAGTTTGATGGAATGTTCAAGGCTCCCAGCCTGCGCAACACGGATCAACGGCCGTCGCCGGATTTCGTCAGGTCATATATGCACAACGGAGTGTTCAAGAATCTGGAAGAGGTCGTGCATTTTTACAACAAGCGCAACGTCGCGACCAATTCGCTCGGCCAGGAAAAGGCTTTTGATTTGAGCGTCGGTCCGCCCGCCGGTTACACGCCGATTTTCCCGCCGCCGGAAAACCAGGAGTTCCCCGCCAACGTCCAGAACATCGCCGGCCTGACTCCCGCCGAATTTACCGCGCAACATCCGCGCCCCGGCGATGAAGGCGCCATCGCCGCCAACGGACAGGTAGGCAATCTTCAGTTGACCCCGCAGGAAGAAACCGACCTCGTAAATTTTCTCAAAACCCTCACCGACGGCTACACCCGGCCAAATCCCGTGCAACCTGATCTGTCTTTCATCCTGAAAGATTTGCCGTCGCCGCCCGCGTCCGGCTCCTTTGTCGAGCAGCTCAAGGCTTCGCAATTCGTCCGGTATTTCACGCAGACATCAGCCAATCTGCCGAACCGGTTCACGGCATCCACGAACATTTTGTTTATGACCCTGACAAACCGCTGATGCCGGACGCCGCGCCATGCGATCAGGATTGCCGCAATCTCCTTTTACGGCGGCGTGATGACCTCGGCGTAAACGCCGATGCAAGAATTGATCTGCATTTCTTGCAGGTTCCGGTCGGCAGCAGTTGCTCCCATCAACAGCAAGTTTCAACAACACAGCCGAAAAATTAACGGTGCGGCCTGTTCAAAAAATGTTTTTCCTAAAGAGCACGTTTTGACTGAAATGATGAGTTCGCCTCACGCGTGAATCAATGCGCATTTTGTTCCGCCGGCATTGCATCATTCCCCTTCGCTGATGATGGAATCAACCGTCACATTTCCGGCAGCTTCTTGTTGAATTCTTCTTGTGACGGGTTCGGGAAGCCAATTCCGTGGTTCACCTCAAGTCTTCGCGGATCGGGCATTTGAACCCAGTGCGGCCTGGATCATTAGGCTCAACAGCACGCAGGCCGCGCAGCCGATCAAGTTATACCAGAGATAGCCGATGTTGAGCGTGAAGTAGCCGGTCAGCACCAGCGTCTCCGCCGCCAGCGCGGCGAAGAACACGGCGGTGCCGCCGACGCGTTTGAGGAAGAATGCCACCAGAAAAATTCCCAGCATCACGCCGTAAAAAACGGAGCCGAGGATGTTGACCGCCTGGATGAGATTTTCCACCAGGTTGGCGAACAGCGCCGAGCCGACGGCCACCACGCCCCAAAGCGCGGTGAACCATTTCGACGCCGCGACGTAATGCGCGTCAGCGGCTTCCTTGCACAGAATGTTCCGGTAGAAATCCACGGTGGTCGTCGAGCCGAGCGCGTTCAACTCGGAGGAACTGGACGAAAGCCCGGCGGCAAAAATGACGGCGACCAGCAGGCCGATGATTCCGTGCGGCAGATAATGGAGGACGAATGTGATGAACACATAATCGGCGTCCGTGGTGCTGGCCTTGGGATCGGCGGCGTGCAACGTGTCCTTTGTTTTTGCAATCAGACCGTCGCTGGTTTGCTGGGCGGCGAGCATCTGCGTCCGGGCCGCAGCTTCGGCGGCGCCGGCGCCGGCGTGTTGCGCGTTCAGCCAGGTCCGGATGCTCGCCTCCTTTTCCGCGTGAACCTGGACGAACTGGCTTTGGAGCGAGTGCAGTTCCTCGCCGGTTGCGCCTTGTGCGTGAGCCTGCCACACGGTCTGGTTGAAGAACACCGGCGGTTGTTCAAACTGATAAAAGACAAACACCAGCGCGCCGAGCAGCAGGATGAAGAACTGCATCGGGATTTTCAGGACGGCGTTGAACATCAGTCCGAGGCGGCTGGCGCGCAGCGAGTCGCCCGCCAGATACCGCTGCACCTGGGATTGATCGGTGCCGAAATAGGCAAGCGACAAAAATACGCCGCCAAGCAACCCGGACCAAATGGTGTAACGTTTATGGTAGTCGGTGGAAAAACTCACTGCGTCCAGTTTTCCCATGCCGCCCGCCACGCGTAACATATCGGTGAATCCGAGCCATTGCGGCATCTTTTCCAGCAAGACGACGAAGGCGATGATCATGCCGATGAAGATCACGGCCATTTGATATTTCTGGGTCAGGCCGACGGCTTTGCTACCGCCGGACACCGTGTAGAAGATGACGAGCGCGCCGCTGAACAGGATGGTCAGGTTGAGCGGCCAGCCGAGGACGGTCGAGACGATGATGGCCGGTGCGTAAATGGTGATGCCCGCCGCCAGGCCGCGCTGCAACAAAAACAAACCCGCGCCCAGCAGCCGCGTTTTGTTGTCGAACCGGTTGCCAAGATATTCGTAGGCGGTATAGACTTTCAGCCGCCGGTAAATGGGCACGAACACCGCCGCGATGATGATGAGCGCGACCGGCATTCCGAAATAATTTTGCACAAACCCCATGCCACTTTCGTAGGCCTGTCCCGGCATGGAGAGAAAGGTGATCGCGCTGGCCTGGGTCGCCATGACGGAAAGGCCGATGGTGCCCCAGCCGGTGGCTGCGTCGCCTTTCAGGTAATTCTTCAGACTGCCGCGCCCGCGCGTTTGCCACATTCCGTAAGCGGCGATGCCGACCATCGTTCCGAGCAGAACCAGATAATCGAGGACGTTCATGAAAACGCCCGGGAGAAAATGGTGAGCAGCACGACGTAAAGAACAAAACAACTGAACACAAAAAGATACACGTCGCGCCATGTGCGGAACCACGGCAGGCCGGTCGGCTCGTTCCGGCTTTCATCCGCCGTCCCGGTCAAAGCGTTTTCGGTTCGGTCGGTGTTGTCTTCTGGCGGCATCATTTCCCAAGTGAAACCAGATTTGCGAAGAGGCGATAAGCTCCGGGCACGCCGGCGGGAAGCTGGCGGAAAAACGCAAGGCTCGTATAGACGTAATAGCCGTTGCCGAGCTTTGCGATGAGCAGGCTGCTGTTGGGCTGCTTCTCGCCGGGGTCGCTCATCGCGAGCGGCGCGGCGTAGCGCTCGTCCCACTGGCTCGCGAAATACGCGCCGCGCTCCTGCACCCAGCCGGTGAAATCGGCGGCGGTGATTTTGTTCGGCACGTTTAGCGCGGGGTGGTCGGGCAGCAGGAAGGTGACGGGGGCGTTCTCGTCGGTCACGCGCAGCGGCGGGGCCTGGCCCTGGATGGAGAGCGGGTAGGGGCCGAGCTGCTGCGTGCGCAGGCCGTTGGGGCGGTTGTATTGCGCGACGACGGTGCCGCCCTGCTCGACCCACGCGAGCAGCGCGGGAAAATTCGCCGCGAGATCGGTGCGCTCGTTGAACGCGCGCACGCCGATGACCACCGCATCCAGCCCGCGCAGTTTTTCCGGAGTCAAATCCGCGCCCGTGAGCGTCGTTACCACGTAGCCGAGCTGCCGGAGGCTTGACGCGGTGTCGTCGCCCGCGCCAGGCAGGTAGCCGACGTTTTTGCCGCGCACCGCGAAGTAGAAAGCCACGATCTTGAGTTGCGCGGGTGGCTGCAACACTTGCACGGGGATGTGGTCGTAGTGGATTTCGTCGTGCTGGTTGCTGTAGCGCGTGCCGTCGGCCATCTCCGCCATGGCGAGCAGACTGCCGGAGGCCGACGACGCGGGCGCGGTCACGGTAAATGCGAGCTTCGTTTTCTCGCCGGCTTGCGCGAGCTTGAACGGCTGGCCGGCAGGCGTGACCGCCCAACCCGCGGGCGTTTCAAGGCGCAACGTCCCGGTCGCGCCCGGTCGCGCCGCTGTGACCTCGACCTCGATGGTTTTCTTCGCGCCGGGCGTGAACAGCGCGACGACGGAGCCGAAGCTCATTGACACCGGCGAGATGACGGCGAGATGGCGGGCAGGCTTGCCTGCGGCGCCAGTTGCGAGCGGTTCGTCGGGAATCGCGAGTGTCTGTCCACCGACTTCAAAAATTTGTTCGAGCGGAAACGCCGGCGGATTTTCCGGCTGACCAATCAGGCGCGGGTCGTCCACGCGGAACATTCCCGCCGTGCCTTCCTGGCGCAGCCAGTAGGGCTGGCTCAACGGCGTGCTGCCGGGCAACGTCACCGTTTCATCGCGGCTGGCCGGCTGATTGGAAACAAGATTCTTCGCTGCCGTGGAGTTGAATTCTTCCTTGACGGCCAGATGGCGCGTGCCAATCCAGCGGACGGGAGTTGCGGAAGTCACGATGGCGGTGCTGCGCAATTTCAATGGCTCGCCGGGAACGGCCTCGGCGCTGGCCACGGTGGTCTCGACGGAAAGGCCGAGACAGTGTTGCAGGATGCGATCCAACAGCGACGATTTTTCAGCGACGATGGTGTCCGTGGACTTCAGCGCGGCCAGACTGCCCTTCAATTTCAACAATGCCGGGACACTTGCCGCCGGGTCTTGCGGATTGAACTGGGCAATAATTTCTTCAGCGAGCCTGGCGATCTCCGCGCCGCCGTTGGGGACGCGCGCCCACGTCATGTCCACTCCGTCCATCAGACCGGTGCCGGGCGCACCGTCGAGCAGGGTGAAGCCGGCGTTGAAATTGCTGCCACCACCGCGGCCACCGAAGCGCCCGCCGCCGCCACCGACGCCCTGCGTCTTGTGCTGGGCGCTGGTGCGCGCCGCGATGGCCTGTATCGTTTCACCTGTTACCGGGTCGGTATTGCCGCCGGAGATCGTGAGGCCGTTGCCGCCGTCCTGGACGATACGGGTTGGCTGCCACGGCGTCAGTCCCTCGGCGAGCTGCTCGGGATAGGCCTTGAGGTCGCCGGCAATTTTGAACGCCTCCACCGCGAGCAGCGCGGAGGCGTTGTGGTGCCCGTGGTTGCCGGGCTGCGCGACGGGGGCGAAGCGCGTGACAATCACATCGGGCCGGAAGGTGCGGACGACACGCACGACATCGCCGAGCACGGCCTGATGGTCCCAGATGCGAAGCGTCTCGTCCATGCTCTTGGAGTAGCCGAAATCAACCGCGCGGGTGAAAAACTGCCGCGCGCCGTCAATGCGGCGGCCGGCAAGCAGTTCCTGCGTGCGGATGACGCCGAGCGTGGCGCCGAACTCGGGGCCGATCTCGTTTTGGCCGCCGTCGCCCCGGTTGATGGAAAGGTAGCCGGTGCGGAAGTCGCGGCTTTTCGAGAGAAAGGCGAGCAGCGGGCGGTTCTCGTCGTCGGGGTGCGCGGCGACCATGAGCACCGTGCCGAAGGTGCGAAACTCGCGAAGCTCCTGCTGGATTTGCGCGGGAGAAACGGGTTCGCACCTGGCGGCAAGCGGAGCGGCAAGAATCATCGCGGCGCAGGCGCAGCCGAAAGCGATTCCCTTCACCGGCAATTGACGTGCGCCACCGAAGGCATGAGCGGTGGAAGTCATTACTTCGCCAGGGTGAACGCCACGGAATACGCCGTGTTCTCCCATGACAATTTGATCAAGCCGCCGCCCGCCGGATTTTTTGTGATGCCCATCGTGAACTGATCCGCCGGCTTGTCCATCGCTTCCTTCGTCAACTCCACCTTTGCAAAGTCATGCTTCGTGTCCACGGGAATGCCCCAGCCGCCGAGGGCGCTGCTGAATACGAGTTGGGAAACGCCGGTTTCGCTCGGCAACATATAAAGAGTATAGACGCCCGCCGGAATAGTTTTGCCGCCAATCTCGAGGGCTTTCTGCGTGATGAGCGTCGTCGCTTCGTCCGCGCCCATGCGCCACGACTGGCCGTAGGGCACCAGCCCGCCCCAGATTTTGCGGGCCTCGGTCGTGCCGGGCTTGGTCGAGTATGGTCGGCCATAGGTGATGGTGACCCGGTTGCCGTCAATCACCGAGCTGAGGGTTTCATGCGGGCTGACATGGCGTTCCTGGGCCATGACCGGCAGCGCGCCAATCATGGCGGCGGCGATAACGAGGGTGGATATGATTTTTTTCATGTTCTCTATGACAGTTGTGGTTGATTTATGTTGAAGGTTTGTTTGGGGTAAAATCTCATGGTTGCAGGCTCGAAATCAAATCCTGGTTCATTTTCACGAAGGAACTGCCATCGCCTTCAGCCTTGACGGCCAGTTCGGTGGATTGCTTGGCGGCAGTGATTGCGCCCGTCTTGTCGCCCTGTTTCGCCAGAATCTGGGCTTTCAAATGCAGCATCTCGTAGGCAATCCGGGAATTGCCCGCCAGCCCGGCATTGACCCAGGCAAGCGCCTTTTTCAGATCAAGATCATGGTTGTAGTAAAACGTGGCTGCCTGAAAATAAAAGCCGTCCGACTTGCTGCCCGGCGCCGACATGGCCGCCTCAATTTGCGGAACGAGCTTGTCGGCGACTTCGACTTTCAGATGAATGGGAACCACCGTTTTTTCCCAGACCAGTTCGAGCAACGCCGATTCATCGCGGATGTGATTGAATTCAATCGCGAATGTTTCGATGGCTGTGCCTGGCAGAGTGACCGGCGTCACTTTGAACCGCGCGAAATCATCTTTCTGGTTGTATTGAAAAGCTCCCCACTGATTTGCGTTCGTGCTGATGATGATTGTCCATTCATCTTCACCGGGGATGGTGAACAGTGCATAAGTGCCGGCGGGAATGTCCGTGCCTTCGAGTTCCACCGGCGTGCTGAAGGTGATCTTGGTGGCCTGGTTGGCGCCGGTGCGCCACACCTGGCCGTAGGGAATGATGCCGCCGAAAATTGTCCGGCCCTTCACGCTGGGCCGGGAATAATCAATTTCAATGTCCGTCAGCCCGACGTGTTGTTTCAGCGTGCAGGCGGGACTGGCGGCGGGGAAATTGATGTTGGGGGTTTGCGCCGGCAAACTGGAAACCATGACCAATCCTGACATGGCCGCGACCAGGGAGCGGAACGTTTGGGAATTCATAATGCACAATCTAAAACCGCTAAACTGAAAGGAAAGAAAAAAAGAATGGCAAGACTCCGCCGCCGCGCCGGCCTGTGCGGCATCGCACCAAATCAGAACGCGCCAAAAAATCTTTCCATCGTCAGCGGAAATTTCATTGACACCGCCGCCGTGTGCGCAAACCATTTCAAAAAGAGCCGCAAATTTTTTTGATGTTTCCCCAATGCCAAGTGAAGTTGTCGCCGCCGTCGCGGCCTGAATTCCCTGCCTTTGATTTTTTTACGTGAAGAACTACATCCTCGACACCAACGTCCTCCTGCACGATCCGAATTCGCTCCTTAATTTCAAGGAAAACCACGTCCTCGTCCCCATCGAAGTCATCGAGGAGATAGACCGTTTCAAGCGCGAGTCCACCGAGCTGGGCCGCAACGCGCGCACGGTGTCGCGGATGCTCGACGGCTTTCGCGGCGACGGCAGCTTGAGCGAAGGCGTGAAGTTGCCGAATGGCGGGAAATTAAAAATCGGCTTTCACAAGAACGGCAACGGCGAGACGACTTTTGCCAGGGACTCGGTGGACAACCGGATTCTTTCGCTCGCGGCGGGCATCCAGAAAGCGCAGCCGAAACACGCGACGATTCTCGTCAGCAAGGACATCAACTTGCGCATCAAGGCCGACGCGCTCGGCCTGGCGGCGGAGGATTACGAAACCGACCGCGTATTCATCACCGATCTTTACACCGGCATGGTCGAGATGCCGGTCGTGCCGGAAAAAATCGCCATGTTCCGCGCGAACGGCGAACTGGAATTGAACGGCGGCAAGAAATATTTTCCGAACGAGTTCTGCACGCTGATTGACGGGACGAATCCAAAAAAGACCGCGCTGACGAAAGTGGACGCGACCGGGACGAAACTGATTCCCATCATTGACTCGCGCGAAGGCGTGTGGGGCATCAAGCCGCGCAACCGCGAACAGAATTTCGCGCTCGACGCGCTGCTCGACGACCGCGTCAAACTTGTCACGCTGATGGGCAAGGCCGGCACGGGAAAAACTTTGCTCGCGATGGCCGCCGGTTTGAAACGCACGGTGCTGGACCGAGAATTCCGCCGGCTGGTGGTCGCGCGTCCAACCATTTCAATGGGCAAGGAACTTGGCTTCCTGCCTGGTTCGCTTGAGGAAAAACTCGCGCCGTGGATGCAGCCGATTCACGACGCGTTGGAAATGTTGAGCGACTTGAACATGGGCCACGACCATCGGCGCAGTGGCGACTTGATGCGCAGCGGCGCGATTGTCGTCGAGGCGTTGAGCTACATTCGCGGGCGCAGCATTGCGAACCAGTTCATGATCATTGACGAGGCGCAAAACCTGACGCCGCTCGAAGTCAAAACCATCATCACCCGCGTCGGCCACGGCACAAAAATCGTCTTCACCGGCGACCCGTATCAGATTGACAATCCGTATGTGGATTCGTCGTCCAACGGCTTCAACTACGTCATCAGCCGGTTCCGCGACCAGGCCATCGCGGCGCACATCGAGCTGCAAAAGGGCGAACGCTCCGAACTGGCCGAATTGGCGGCAAATATTCTGTGAGGCGGCGGCTTTTGGGGAAAATTTTGGAAATAATTGGAATGGACTGCTTTAATGCTTCGTGTCAGGGCATGAATGTGTTCTCGCCCAGCAAGGTTAAAATTTTGTAAGTTGACATTTTAAGCAAGTCGCGGAATTTTTAGGGCAACTAGGAAAGCGAAGGGATTTATGATATCGAACGAACGCCCATCACCATACGGTCGCCGGCCCTATCAAAGCCAGGGTTACGGCGCACCAAAATACGGCCAGCCCCGACCGCCGGTCAACGAGGACACGCTCAAGAGCGCGGAAGTGCAGATCGAACGCAAAAATTTTGTGTTCACGCTGAAGGAGAATCCGCGCGGGCGCTTTCTCCGCATCACCGAGGATGTCGGTGGCCGCCGGGACACGATCATTGTGCCTTCGACGGGCCTGGCCGAATTCAAGAAGCTCGTGGATGAAATGGTCAAGGCGGCGGATGAAATTCCGCCAAAGGCCCAAGGCCAGCAGCCGTAAATCTTCTGCCGCACCGGGAATTTGAAATCCGTGCCTGACGGCGGGTTTTAATTCAAATTGCGCTTTGCCTTCGCGGCTTTTCTCGGCTTGACCGGTTTGGCGTCGCCCCAAAGACCTTCCAAATCGTAGTGGGTGCGCACATCCGCGCGCATGACGTGGACGATCACGTCAAAAAAATCCAGCACCACCCACGCGCCGGTCACCGAGCCGTCCGTGCGCGCCGGGCGCAGGTCGTGTTCATCGCGCAGCCGGCCGGTGAGCTCCTCCACGATGGCGCGCAAATGCGGTTCGCTCGTGCCGGAGGCGATGACAAAATAATCCGTCACCGACGACACCTTGCGCACGTCGAGCACGGCAATGTTCTCCGCCTTTTTATTGTCCGCAAAATCGCGGCATAGCAGCGCCAGTTTTTTAGAATCCATAGTTGCGCGGGAATTTAACCACAGATGGACACGGATGGACACGGATAAATTTGAAAGCCAAAGGCGTTGCGCGGCATTTTTCCTAAATGTAAAGCTGTGCGGCGCGAATGGCGTCGGCCACGAACGGCGGCACCAGCGAATCAATCGGCAATCCCGCTTTAACCCGCGCGCGGATTTGTGATGACGAAACGCCCAACGGAAATCCTTTCAGCGTCCGTCCGCGAAACGGCGGCGGAAAAACTGCCGCCGCGCCGCCCGGCCGTGGAATCGCCGCGAACTCCGCGAGCTTCGCCAGTTCCGCCGGTTCGCGCCATTCGTTCAATTTGGAAATGTTGTCCGCACCGATGAGGTAAAACAGTTCCGCATTTGGAAACCGTTTCGCGTAATCGCGCAAGGTTTCAATTGAGTAGGATATTCCGCCATGCTTGATTTCCTGTTCGTCAATTTCGCAATTCGTTTTTCCGGCGAGCGCGAGCCGGAGTAATTGCAAACGAATTTCCGCCGGAGCAATTTGATTTTCAGTCTTGAACGGCGATTGCGCCGCCGGAACAAAAAACAATCTGTCCAATCCAAGTTCCTCAACCGCCGCCTGCGCGACGAGCAGATGGCCAAGATGAACCGGGTCGAACGAGCCGCCGTAAATGCCGAGCTTCATTTATGATTTACGATTGATGATTTGAACCGCCAATTTCGTTTTGCCAGCAATCATAAATCAAAAATCGTAAATCATAAATGCAATTAAACCGGCTCGATATAGTCCAAATCCTTGCCGTGCGTTTCATCGAGGCCGCGCAACGCCCAGAGCGCGACCAAAATGCAGGCCACGCCGATGAGCGCCGCGCCGGGAACGATGCCAATTTTTAATTTTAAAAAATTAAAAGCGAGCGTGAGCGGCACGACCGCACCGCGCACAAAATTCGGCACTGTCGTGGCAACGGTGGCGCGGATGTTTGTTCCAAACTGCTCGGCGGCGATGGTCACGAACACCGCCCAATAGCCGACACCGAAACCGAGAAAAAGGATGACGAGATAAAAAGTCGCGGCGGAAAATCCGGCGCAGAAAAAATACGCGGCCATCGCCGCCAGCGTGACCAGGATGAAGGCAAAGACGATTTTTTTGCGCGAACGCAGTTGCTGGCTGAAAAAGCCACTGGCAAATCCGCCGAACGTGATGCCGGTGTAGGCAAAGGCGACGGCGTGGGCGGCGTCAATTACGCCCTGTATTTGCAGTGCTTTTGAGATTTCCGGCGAAAAGGTGACGAGAATGCCGATGACGAACCACAACGGCACGCCGATAAGGATGCAGCGAAGATATTTTGCAAAGCGTTTCCAGTTTGTGAACAGCGACAGGAAATTTCCGCGCGCGACTTGCGTTGATTTGGTCCGCAGTTGCTTGAACATTCCCGATTCGGCGACGCTCATCCGCAAAATTAAAAGAACCAGTCCAAGCCCGCCGCCAATGAAATACGCCGTGCGCCAGTGAACCAGTCCGGCGACCAACCCGCCGACGACCGCGCCGAAAACGCCGACGGTGGAGACAATCATCGTGCCATAGCCGCGCGCCTCCTTGGAAAGAATTTCCGAGACGAGCGTGATGCCGCCGCCGAGTTCGCCCGCGAGTCCAAATCCGGCGATGAACCGCCACACGGCGTAACTTTCGACGGAATGGACGAAGCCGTTGGCGATGTTCGCCACGGAATAAAGTAAAATGGAACTGAAAAGCAAAATGACGCGGCCAAGCCGGTCGCCGAGAATTCCAAAAGCGATTCCGCCCAGCAACATTCCCGTCATCTGGCAATTGAACAGAAAAATGCCGCGCTCCAAAATCTGGTCACCGGAAAAGCCGAGGTCTTTCAGGCTCGCACCGCGCACGATGGTGAACAGAATCAAATCATAAACGTCCACGAAATAACCGAGCGCGCCGACGATGACGGCGGGTTTGAGAATTTCGCGCAGGGCGGATTCGCTGGTTTTCATGATGCGGCGGGCTGATTAAAACCGCGCTCCGGCTTTTGCGCGAGCCGAAATTTTTCCCGGAAACTTGAATGGCATCCAAAATTTGCCGCAGGAATCAACTTGACGCCGGCGACGGAAAACGGTTCAAAGCCGCGTGGCGCAAATTCACGGACATCTCGGCGTTGTCATCCTCGGCGCGGGCGCATCAGCCCGGATGGGCCGGCCCAAGTTGCTGCTGCCGTGGCGCGGCACGACGGTCATTGGCCAGCTCCTGTCGCAATGGCGGGCGCTTGGCGCGGGCCAAATCGCCGGCGTCCTGCGCGCGAACGATGATGCGCTGGCGGCGGAACTGGACCGGCTCCATCATCCAAAGTCAGACCGCATCGAAAATCCGCAGCCGGAACGCGGGATGTTCAGTTCCATCGTTTGCGCGGTGAACTGGAATGGCTGGCGGGAAGGAATTTCCAACTGGGCGGTCGTTCTCGGTGACCAGCCGCATTTGCGCATGGAAACTTTGCGGCAGTTGGTGGAATTTTCCGCGCAAAATGTGGATGCCATTTGCCAACCGGCGTTTGGCGGGCGGGCCGGGCATCCGGTAATCTTGCCACAACGGACATTTATGGAATTGAAAAGTTCCGGCGCGGCCACGATGAAAGATTTTTTGAACCGGTCGGCGGCTCCACGCGTCCAACTTGTCATAAATGATCCCGGTCTGACGCTGGACTTGGACACACCGGAAGATTACCAACGGCTGACATCCCATTGAGTTGCATGAAAAACCGGAGCCGGAAAAATTCAGCGCGCACTCGCGGCGCACGTTTCTCAAAAGCCCCGGCACCGTCGCCGCCGAACTCGAAAAAGCCGGCGCGGAAAAGGTCGCCGGCCCGGACGCCGTTCCCGTGACGCTGACCGTCAATGGCGAAAAATGGGGAATTAAGCCCGGTGCAGCAGGCGTTTTGGGACAAGGATGCGCGGAACTTGATTTTGAAAACACGGCCTCGTTTGCAGTTTCTCCAAGTTCATTCTCGCATTTGAACCGTGGCCGGAATGAACTATCCTTCGGGTGTGAAAATTTTCCTCGCCATCATCGTGCTGCTCGCCGGCGGCGGCCTGGCTCCGGCGCAGACGAATGACGTGGACTGGAACTCGGTGCTGGATTCCGCGCAGCAGTGGGCGCAGGCAAACCTGGACGACGACGTGCTGCGCGCGCTGCAAAACGCGGACCGCGACCAGGTCGTGGATTTTCTCAACCACGCTCAAGATTATCTCAACGGCGGTTATGTGCTGGACCTGGCGCAGTTGAAGGTCGCGGCGGACAACATCCTGCCGCTGCTCGCCGCACACGAGGAGACGCAGCCTTACGCGGCGTGGCTGCGGACGCGGCTGGATTATTTTACGGCGGCGGAACAGATGAAATCCGCCGCGCCCGCGCCCAAACCGGAACCGGGACAGCCGTTGCCGCCGCCGGCCAATCCGTCGTTCACCACGGAACAGGAAATCTGGGTCAAAAAAGTCGCCCCGCAGCCGTGGCCGAAAAACGCGGCGGAGATCGTCCCGAAATTAAAGCCCATTTTCGCCGCCGCCGGCGTGCCGGAATCGCTGGTCTGG
This sequence comes from Verrucomicrobiia bacterium, assembly GCA_036511615.1. Taxonomy (GTDB): domain Bacteria; phylum Verrucomicrobiota; class Verrucomicrobiia; order Limisphaerales; family UBA11358; genus UBA11358. The sequence continues at coordinate 23,792 of DATCBW010000166.1, forward strand.
CTGGCGGAGGTGGAATCGGGTTTTGATTCCCGCGCGTTGAGTCCGGCGGGCGCGCTGGGGATGTTTCAACTGATGCCGGCGACGGCAAAAGATTTTGGCTTGAGCCTGTGGCCGCGCGACCAGCGGCGGCAGCCGGAAATCGCGGCGGCGGCGGCGGCGAAGTATCTGCGCCAGTTGCACGACCAGTTCGGCGACTGGCGGCTGGCGGTGGCGGCCTACAACTGCGGTCCGGGCACGGTGCAGAAGCTGTTGCAGCGTTACGCGACGGCCAGTTACGCGCGCATCGCCACGCATCTGCCGGCGGAGACGCAGATGTATGTGCCCAAGGTCGAGGCGACGATTCTGCACCGCGAAGGTCTGGAGCTGGAGAAATTGAAAGCGCCGGCGGCGGGCAATTAGCAAGGCCGAAAAAGACCGCACTTCCATCTCCAGCCGAGGGTGAACCCGCTGACAGCTGCGGGCGTGGGAGTGGAAACGACGGACGGAGTTTGGTTTGGTGTGTTCATAAGGCAGTTAATTTAACACCAGGTGCGTCTGTGCTCCCGATGCCTGCCTACTCATCTAATCTGGTCAGGCGGCACGGTCATCAGCCTGATGGGTGGATGGTGAAGGTGATCCCAGCCTTGGTGCAAATCGTCTTCAAATCCTCTATATCGCCCTTCAAAACCTCCGACTCCCCGCTACAAGTTGGCGACCAATCCAGAGTCGAGCCGCGTGGCAAGCCTGCGAGCAACTTCTTGAGCGATGCAACGGACTTGCAGACTGTCTCGCCGCCACGGACTGAATTAGTGCCGCCGAAAATGAATACCCACTCCGGCAGAGACGGGTTCGATTCATAAACTCGCGCGACTGATAACGAATACTTTCCTGGCGGTATTCCATCTGCCGCGAAAGCAACGGTCAAACACATCAAAAGTCCCGCCAAACCGAATGCTATACTGGATTTGATTTTCATAAGCGTAGTGCCGGCTAACGTAGAAAGCTGAGCCACCGCCGACTCGCGGCATGAACCGCGATAGCGGAACGGCCAGCACCAACGGCGGTTGGATCCGGCGATTTGTTAGGCCACATGGTCATATCTCTAAATCTCACTTAGCTTTGGTGACTCGGCTAAAATAGCTCAAGGTGTAAACAATCACGATGGCAACCAACGCGCCGATAATGCCGGCGGTGGCGAATGGAATCCAAGCTGACGATGGGCTGGCGTGAAATGCCGACGTAAATAAAGCTGGGATGGCAATCCGCAACACACCGACAATAATCCCAACTCCGAATCCCAAAACTAGGATGCGGCCAATACCGTAAGCTCTGATGTGTTTCATAATGTTTGTGGTGCGAATGTGGCCTAACTGATATTGTATTGAATTATTACAGCCTATTCTGTTTTACTTCCAGACCCTATTTCCGTCTCGCGCCCGCGTCAAACCGAATTTGCCAGCTTACGCTGGCTGCATGGCGGGCACCTCGGTTTTCCACGCTTCAATCTTGTCAATGCGCTGGCGGCGTTTCGCGCCGTGCATTTCCACTTCCACCTCGTCGCCGACCTTGTGGTTGACCAACGCCATCGCGACGGGCGTGAGGTAGCTGATGACGCCCTGGTCGGGATCGGAATCCCACGCCCCCAGAATCGTGAACGTCTCCGCCTGCTGGGTCTGCAAATCCGTGACCTGCACAATTGTGCCGGGCGCGACGGCGTCCGTCTTCACATTCAGGAAATCCTGGCCGCGTGCGCGGTTGAGGGCGATTTCCAGGTCGTCCTTCTGGCGCATGAGAATTTTCTGCATTTCCTTGGCGGCCTTGTATTCGTGGTTTTCGCGCAGGTCGCCGTAGCTGCGGGCGATGGCAATTTCCTTGGAGTTCGCGGGAATTTTTTTCTCGACGAGTTCCTGGTATTCGAGCCGGCGGCGTTCGAGGCTTTCCCACGAAACGAGCAGGCCGGCTTCCTGCTTGGTCTGTTCGCCGGTGATGAGCGACTGCACGGCGGGATGCGCCTTGACGAGCCGCGCGAGCAGCGAACGCTTGTCCATGTCGTCAAACACGGGCGAGAGCTGCAACGCGCGCGTCAAATCCTTGATGACCTCGATGTCGGCGGACGCGGTGAGTTCGCCAAGCAGTTCCTGGTCTTCGAGAATGAAATCGCGCAGGCGGTTCGAGCGCCGTTCGTTGAACTGGTCGCGCTCCATTGCGGTGAGCATGGCGCGGAAAACTTCCGGTCCGAGGATGTCCACAAAATCTTCGTTGCGCTCGCGGCCGAACCACAGGAGCAGTTCGCTGCTGGCCGTGTGCTGGTTGATGAATTTGGCGAGCGATTCCTTGAGCAAATCCAGCTTGCCGCCGCTGATGAGCATGCTGACAATTTCCTTGGCGAGCTTCGCGGAAACAAAATTCAGCGCGCTGCGCAGGACATCCGTCCACCGTTCCGGGTTCGCCAGCTTGAAGGATTCCAGCGCGCGATGATGCTTGGCGGCGGGAATGTTTTCGAGCAGCGGGCCGAACTTGATCCCGTCCTGCAGCCAGATTTGCGCGGAGGAAATTTCGCCTTCAACCGGCGGCAGCCCGGCGTCGTGGCGCAGTTCGTCGCGGGCAAAAATAGCCTCCAGCGCGACCGCCGGCTGTGTGCGCTGGTGCGACACAATGTCCGTGTTCAGCGCGGTAACGACTTCGTTGCCCAAAGTGGTTTTGTCGTTCAAATCCGAAACGACCTTGAGGATTTCCGCGACGACCGCGACGCGCGCCTTCAAGCCCTTCGCCGCGCGGAAATCCGCGAGCGACCGGTCTTGCAACGACGTTTCCTGCGCCTGAAAAACGACCGGCTCGGTTTTTTTCACCGGCACGATGAAATGGCCGTCCTTCTTCATTTCGCGCTTGGCGGTTTCCCACCATTTTTTCCAGTCATCGCGGATCACGTCCGGCACGAGCACATGATGAATTTGATCCACCGTCGCCTTGCCGCCAAAGCTGTTCAACACCAGTTTGATGAGGTCGAGATGATGCGCGGCCATCTGGCGCACGGCGTCAAGGTCGGCGGCCTTGCGCGCGAGGATGTGATTCTTCGGAATCGGCTTGAGCTGTTCGGCGGCGAACGACAAATCCATCGTGTGCCCCGGCTTGCCCGGAAAATCAATCGTGAAGCGCGCGAACACCGTGTCCACCGTCTTGATTTTTCCGAAGCCCCAGCTGCGGTGCGAACAGCAGCCGCCTTCCACCAGATGCGTGAGCGGTTCGATGTGTTTGCCCTCGATTTTTCCCGCCGCCGCCAGTTTTTCGAATTCAGATTTCATAAAGTTTTAATCTCGCGTCCAAAAGGCCAATTGCCATCATTAAACGCATTGAGCGACCAAAATCCAAGACAAATTGCGGCGCGCGTCTTGTCGCAACGCCGGACCGGCGGTGAATTTACGGAAAATCTGCTCGAAACCGCAGTGGCGAACGCGCGGCTTTCATCCGCCGACCGTGGCCTGTGCCAGGAAATAGTCTATGGCGTCGTTCGCTGGCAGGCTGCGCTCGACTGGCTCATTGCCCGCAAAACCAGCGGTCGCGAACAAAAATTACAACTGCAAAATCTATTGCGTCTCGGCCTCTATCAGATTTTCTGGCTCGACAAAATTCCGCCGCACGCTGCTGTTCACGAAACAGTGGAGCTCGCCAAGCGCCTCGGCTTCGGTCCGCAGGCCGGATTCGTGAATGCCGTTTTGCGCGGCTGTTTGCGCGAATCCGACGAAACCAAAAAAATCCTCGCGGAACTAAAATTATCCAATCCGGCCACCGGCTGGTCGCATCCCGAATGGCTCGTGGAGAAATGGCGGAAACAGTTTGGCGATGAACAAACGCGCCAGTTGCTCGAATGGAACAACACGCTGCCGAAAACATACGCCCGCGTCAACACGCTAAAGTTTCGTAGCAGCCGAGGTAACGAGGCTCAAACCGAAAAAAACGAAACGGAGCAGAGCCTCCTCACGTCGGCTGCTACAACCGAATTGAAAGACGCCGGCGATCTGCTCGCCCGATGGCGCGAGGAAAATGTGGAATACGATTTCTTCACCCCCAACTGGACCGGCGAGAATCTTGTGTTCGAGCTGAAATCGCATCCGCCGCTGAAATCGCTGGGCAGTTTCCGCGACGGCTGGTTTTACCTTCAAGACCCCGGCACGCTGCTCGCCATGCGTGAACTTGATCCGCAACCGGGCGAAACGATTCTGGATTTGTGCGCCGCGCCCGGCGGCAAAACGACCTTCATCGCGCAGTTGATGAAGAACGAAGGAAAAATCGTCGCCTGCGACATTGCCGAGGAACGGTTGAAATTGGTTCGAGAAAATTGCGCGCGGCTTGGTGTGACTTGTGTTGAACCAGTTTCGTTTTCAACCTTCAACCTTCAACCTTCAACCTTCAACCGCATTCTCGTTGACGCTCCCTGTTCCAACACCGGCGTCATGCGCCGCCGCGTGGACTTGCGCTGGCGGGTTTCGCCGGAAGAAATTTCCCGGCTGCAAAAGGCGCAACTCGATTTGCTCAAGCTCGCCGCGACCCGGCTGAATCCCGGCGGCGTTTTGATTTACAGCACGTGCAGCCTGGAGCCGGAGGAAAATTCCGAAGTCGTAAAATCTTTTCTCGCCGTGGATCCGAACTTCAAGCTGGAATCTGAACGCCAGTTGCTGCCGTTTGCGGACAACGTGGACGGCGCGTATGTGGCCCGTTTGAAAAATCATTGAATCATGTCCACCGCCAGCGTCACCATTCATGCCAGCCAGTTTCCCGACGCCGTCCGGCGCGACCTGCTGGCGTCGCTCCGCACCCGGCGCGTCAACCACAAGTTTCTTTACGACAGCCCCAGGCAGACGCAAAAATGGCTCGCGCTGCACGAGGCGCATTCGCCCGCGCGCACGGACGCGGATTGCCTTGCCACTTACGACCGCGCGTTTGTTGAAACCGCAAAAAAAATCGGCGCAAAAAGAGTCCACCTCCTTGGCCTCGGCTGCGGCGGCGGACAAAAGGACACGCGGCTGCTGGTGCTTTTGAAAAAATCCGGCCGGGAAATTTTTTACACGCCCTGCGATGTGAGCGTGGCGATGACGCTCGTGGCGCGACAGGCCGCATTGTCCGTCGTGCACGCTGAAAATTGTTTTCCCTTCGTCTGCGATCTCGCAACAGCGGGCAATTTGTCCGCGCTGCTTGTCACCCGTCACTCGTCACTCGTCACTTTCTTCGGAATGATTCCAAACTTCGAGCCGGACAAAATTTTGCCGAGACTCGCCGCGCTCGTTCGTAAAAAGGATTTCCTGCTGTTCAGCGCGAACCTTGCGCCCGGCGCGGACTACGCCGCCGGCGTGAAAAAAATCCTGCCGCAATACGACAACGCCCTCACGCGCGACTGGCTGATGACCTTTCTGCTCGACCTCGGCGTGGAGCGCGGCGACGGCGAACTGCGTTTTGCGATTGAGGACGGCGCGGAAAAATTAAAACGCATCGCGGCGAAATTTTATTTCTCACGCGCGCGGAAATTTTTCGTGAGCGGCGAAGAATTCAAATTCAAACGCGGCGAATCCATCCGGCTTTTCTTTTCGTATCGCTGCACGCCGCCGCTTGCCGGGAAAATTCTGGCGCGGCACGGGCTTAAAATTCACGCGCAATGGCTGACGAAATCGGGCGAAGAAGGAGTTTTTCTTTGCCGCCGCGCGTGATTTTTTGACGGCCATGACATTTGCCATTTTCCAAAACAATGGCATCCTGCGCGCATGGAACTTGATCTTGAAAAAGAATTTGCCGGTCGCGCCTATCCGCTGCTGGCCAGCCTCGTCACGCCGCGACCCATCGCGCTCGTCACCACCATCAGCGCCGACGGCAAGGTCAATGCCGCGCCGTTCAGCTTCTTCAATCTGCTCGGCGCGAATCCGCCCATCTGCGCATTCGCGCCCGGCGACCGCGAGAACGGCACGCCCAAGGACACCGCGCTCAACGTCCGCGCCACGCATGAGTTTGTTGTAAATCTTGTGGACGAAAAAATCGCCGAGGCGATGAACCAATGCGCTGCGTCGCTGCCGTTCGGCGAAAACGAACTCGTCCGCGCCGGCCTGACCGCCGCGCCGTCGTCCATCGTGAAACCGCCGCGCATCACGGAATCGCCCGCGAGCCTTGAATGTGTCGAGTGGGGAACGCTGCAAATCGGCGGCAACCGCGTGGTGATCGGCTTGATCAAACGCCTGCATCTGCGCGATGAATTGTTTGACGCGGAGAAAAAACGGATTCACACGGACAAACTTTTTCTCATCGGACGCATGGCGTCGCCGCATTGGTATTGCCGCACGCGCGACCAGTTTGAAATGAAACGGCCGGAATAATTACTTCGCAGCGTAGCGCGCTTCCATCTCGGCCTGCGTGTAAGTTTTTTTGCCAAGCGAACGCTGGCGCGCTTTCAAAACGTCGAAATAATTCTTCATGCTTTCGACTTTTTTAATTTGCCGACGACGACTTTTAATTTTTTCGAGAACGGTTTTAGTCATTCACATTCACATCCCCATGATTTGATAGCCGGAATCAACGTAAAGAACTTGTCCCGTAATCGCCGCCGCGCCGTCGCTGGCGAGAAATGCGCCGGTCGCGCCGAGTTCTTCGGGCAAGACATTTCGTTTCAACGGCGCGCGGGCTTCGTAATGTTTCAGCATTTCCTGAAAACCGGAAATGCCGCGCGCGGCGAGCGTGTTGACCGGGCCGGCGCTGATGCAGTTCACGCGGATTTTTTTCGGGCCGAGATCGTAGGCCAGATAGCGCGTGCTGGCTTCGAGCGCGGCCTTGGCCACGCCCATGACGTTGTAGTGCGGCACGACTTTTTCCGCGCCGTAATAACTCATCGCCACAATGCTGCCGCCGTCGGTCATCAATGGCACGGCTCCGCGCGCGAGCGCGACGAGCGAATACGCGCTCACGTCGTGCGCGACGCGGAATGCCTCGCGATTCGTGTTCACAAATTCACCTTCGAGCGCGTCTTTCGGCGCGTAGGCGACGGAATGCAGGAGCAGGTTTAATTTTCCAAATTTCTCGCCGACGGTTTTGAAGACGTTGGCGATTTCGTCGTCCTTCGTCACATCGCACGGCAGAATCAACGTGTCCGCGCCGAACGTGCCGGCGAGTTCCTCGACGTTTTCCTTCACGCGCTCGCCCTGGTAGGTGAACGCGAGTTTCGCGCCCTCGCGCGCCCACGCCTGCGCGATGGCCCAGGCGATGGAGCGTTTGTTGGCGACACCGAAGACAATCCCGGTTTTTCCTTCAAGTAATGGCATAGGATAAATTCGTTAAAAGCGTTGAATGGTTGAATCGTTAAATCGGTGAAAGGTTAAAACATTTTCGCGGCGCGCAAAGAAAATTCACAGCCTCGACTCGCGCGGGGAAAATAATTATTCTGCCGGCGATGGACTCAAATGCAATTGCCGACGGGCTGATCCAGTATCTGCTGCTGGTCGCGCTGCTCACGTTTCACGAATTCGGCCACGCGTGGACGGCCATGAAATGCGGCGACGACACTGCGCGTTTGTAAGGCCGCGTCTCGTTGAACCCGCTGGTGCATATTGATCTCATCGGCACGGTTGCGGTGCCGTTGCTGATGATTTTCGGGCCGTTTGGCATGGGCCGTTTCATGATCGGCTGGGCGAAACCGGTGCCGGTCAATCCGCAAAACCTGCGGAACAAAAACTTTGACGACATCCTGGTGACGATGGCCGGGCCGGGCATGAATCTCATCCTGGCCGTCGGCCTCGTCGCGCTGATGCGCGTCAGCGTGGCCTTTCATTCCGTGCAACTGGCCTTGCTGTGCGACCAGGCGGCGAGGTTGAGCCTGCTGCTGTGCTTCTTCAACCTGATTCCGATCCCGCCGCTGGACGGTTCGCACGTCTTGCGCGTGGCGACCGGCATGAGCTGGGAAGCCTATGCGAAATTCGCGAGCTTCGGCTTTGTCATCGTCATTCTCGCGCTGCAAATCCCCTCTGTTCAGGCTGCATTGGCTGGTGCGACGGACGGCACGCTTTATTTTCTGGAACGGCTTTTTGGCATGAATTTCTAGCGCCGCCGGACATGACCGGCGTTGTGACGGTTGATTTTCATAATTCATAAAACGCGCCCGGAACACTGCAAGAATGAATTTGATTTTCCGCGTGAAAACCAGATGATTGGCCGCATCAAATGAAAAAGACTTTTCTGTTCACGCTGTTGCTGTTGGCCGTTGCCGCTACCGGCTGCATTTTCAAGAAGGACAAAAGCACCGCGACCGCCCCCGCTGTCGCCGCACCGCAAGCCATTGTCACGCCGGATTTGTCACTGGCGGCCAAAGTTATTTCCGTCAACACGGTCGGACGGTTCGTGGTTTTGAGTTTTCCCGCCGGCCAGATGCCGAAGCCGCAGCAGACCTTGTTCCTTTACCGCGAAGGCTTGAAGGTTGCTGAGATCAAAATCACCGGCCCGCAGCAGGGGAACGACATCGTGGCCGACCTTGTTTCCGGTGAGGCAAAAACCGGCGACACCGTCCGCAACGAGTAATCAATTGATGGTTGGTTGCCCGCAGCGATCAGCAACGATTGTCGGACTGGACGCGAACTTGGGCAACGCCTTCAAAAAATGTCGGCGGCTGAATTGATTTTTAACTTTTGATTTCATGTGTTCAGGCAAATGTGCGGTTGATGGTTGTGGACTGTGTGTGGGCAAGTTTAATAGCCAAACCCGTTCGCGGTGCAAGGTTGTATTTCAAAGTGCCGGCGGATTCCAACCGTCGTTTTCCGGCGGCTTCAGTTTGCCGTTGAATGAAAATTGCGGATGAATTAAGACTTGCACGGCACCCGCTTTTCGCCAAAATTTCTGAACGCACAACTGAATCATCCAATCAAATAAAATTATGGGACGCATCTACAACAACATCGTCGAAACCGTCGGCCACACGCCGCTGGTCAAGCTGAACAAAGTCACCGCCGGATTGCCGGCCACCATCCTGCTCAAGTGCGAATTTTTCAATCCGCTCGGCAGCGTCAAGGATCGCATCGGCATGGCCATGATTGAGGACGCCGAAAAGCGCGGCATCCTCAAACAGGACACGGTGATCATCGAGCCGACGAGCGGCAACACCGGCATCGCGCTCGCGTTCGTAGCGGCGGCCAAAGGCTATAAAATTATTCTCACGATGCCCGAAACGATGTCGCTCGAACGCCGCACGCTGCTGGCGATGCTCGGTGCGAAACTGGTTTTGACGCCCGGCGCGGAAGGCATGAAAGGCGCGATTGCCCGGGCCGAAGCGCTGGCGAAAGAGACGCCAAACTCATGGGTTCCGCAGCAATTTGAGAATCAGGCCAACGTGGACATTCACAAAAAAACCACGGCGGAAGAAATCTGGGCGGACACCGACGGCAAGGTGGATATTTTGGTCGCGGGCGTCGGCACGGGCGGCACGATCACCGGCTGCGTCGAAGTCATCAAGCCACGCAAGCCATCCTTTCAAGCCATCGCGGTGGATCCGGAAGGTTCGCCGGTCATCGCGCAAACGCTCGCTGGCCAGCCCGTCAAACCTGGTCCGCATAAAATTCAAGGACTCGGCGCAGGCTTCATCCCCAAAAATCTTCACCTGAAAGATTCGGCCGGGAATTTGCAAATCACAGAATCCATTCAAGTCTCGAACGACGATGCGTTTGCGATGGCGCGACGATTGGCGAAAGAAGAAGGAATTTTGTGCGGCATTTCGAGCGGCGCAAATGTCGTCGCGGCGATTGAAGTGGCGAAACGTCCTGAAAACAAGGGCAAACTCATTGTTACGATTGCGCCGTCCACAGGCGAGCGTTATTTGAGCACCGCGCTGGCCGCCGACGCCCGCGCAGAGGTGGGCGGATAAATCTGCTTTGCGCGGATATTCAGCCGGTTACGATGAAATTCTATAAGTTCAGCGAAATTCCGGTTCGGAGCGACGATCAAGTGTTCAAATCGTCACCCATTGGCTCTGGTATTTCATTTGTCGTGATTTCAGCAATTGTAATCGCGGCCTTACTGCTCGGAATTCACGGCGGAGAGCAATATGGAATAAATCTGCCCCGAGTTCTCTTTTATATTTTGGCCGCATTTGCCGGATTGTTCGATTTGTTTGCTTTCCAGTCGTTTCAAGCGAGCCTGAAACCGACGAACTGGCTGCTTCGCTGCAACAACAACGGCGTCATCATTCATTTCCGGTCTTTCTTAAACTGGCGCTTCCCGTCAGAATGCGTGCAAGCGGTGGGATTCGACTATTCTGAAATTGCTTGGGCTAGAACCGTAAAAGAACGGCGCATTTCTCCCAGCATGGGTTATCAGAACAATAGGATCGCCCAAACTCAACAATTAACCTTCTTGGACTTGTGCTTGGTCAACGCCGACACAACGGCTTTGGAGGAACATTTGCAGCAGGAAAGAAATCTCCGACCGGATGGCATCACGATTTCCTTGGATTATCCGGTGCAAGTATTGTCTGGCGGGATCGTTGAACTTCGCTGGAGCGGCGGAATCAGCCCGTCGGCCAGAAAGGCAATCCAATGCTTGCGCCAGCATATAACAATTGCCGGCGCTTATTCCAGAATCGCTGACCTGACCCATCAGAAAAATCTCCAGCCAGGCGAAGAAGACACCAAAATTCTTAAGCTCGCCACAACTGGAGATGAAATGGGCGCGGTGACATTGACTCGGCAGATTTACGGTTGTTCCTTGAGCGAAGCCCGCAGCTTCGTGGAAAAATTGCTGACTGGAGGCCGTGGTGAGGTTAACCAGGATAAACGGTAACTTCGCTGGTTGGGAAAAATAGTTGTTGCGTTTCGCCGGTTTTGCGCGTAATTAAACGCTGTCGAAGGTTTAAGCCTGCCGCTTCTTTGACGGCGGGCGTTTTCCAAAGTTCACTTTTCCAGACAATTTTTCGGAAGGGTTTCAGCCTTCGGATACAACATTTTTATGAGCGAAACGCAAAACAACGGCGACAAGCCGAATTACGGTTCCGGCTATCTCGAAATTTCCGAGAAGGGCTTCGGCTTTCTGCGCACGGCGCAAAACCATTTTCATCCCAAGCCCACTGACATCTTCGTCACGCCCGACACCATCCGCCGCAATTTTTTGCGCGAGGGCAGCCATGTTGAAGGCACCACGCAGCCGCCGCATCGCGGCACCAGCCCGCAGCTCAAGACCGTGGACAAGGTGAACGAGATGGCATTTCAGGATTACACCAAGGCCGTGCGCTTTGAAAACCTGACGAGCATTGATCCGGTGGAAAAATTCAGCCTGGAAACCACGC
>DATCBW010000167.1:0-4172 GCA_036511615.1 Verrucomicrobiia bacterium
CGTCATTGCCACATAATCGGCGCAAGCGGCACAGGCAAATCCACGTTGCTTTTCAATCTCATCCGGCAGGACATCGAAAACGGCGAAGGCGTGGCCGTGCTTGACCCGCACGGCGATTTGATCAACCGAATTCTCGGAATCATTCCCGAATCCCGGATCAATGACGTGGTTTTGGTTGACCCGTCCGACAGCGAGTATCCCGTCGGATTCAACATTTTGTCCGCGCACAGCGAGCTTGAGAAAAATCTTTTGGCCTCTGACCTGGTTGCCGTGTTCGAGCGATTGAGCACATCTTGGGGCGATCAGATGAATAGCGTGTTTCAAAACGCCATTCTTGCGTTTTTGGAAAGCGACCGGCGCGGGACGATTGCCGATTTGAGGCGTTTCCTGATTGAAACACCGTTTCGGAATGAATTTCTGAAATCAGTGAAAGACCCGGAGATTGTCTATTACTGGCAGAAAAGTTTCCCGCATCTGTCCGGCAACAAATCCATCGGCTCGATTTTGACGCGGCTCGACACGTTTCTTGCACAGAAGCCGATACGTCACATGGTTTCGCAGCCGGAAAACCGGCTGGACTTCGCGCACATCATGGACACCGGCAAAATCTTTCTGGCAAGATTGCCAAAGGGACTTTTCGGCAACGAAAACTCATACCTGCTTGGCACGTTGCTCGTTTCCAAGTTTCAGCAGATCGCCATGAGCCGACAGGCGCAGCAGGTCGCCGCACGGCGGGACTTCTGGCTATACATAGACGAGTTTGCCAATTTCATCACACCGAGCATGGCGGAAATCCTTGCAGAAGCGCGGAAATATCGGATTGGCCTGACGCTGGCGCACCATGAGTTGCACCAGTTGCAGCGCAATCCCGAAGTCGCCAGTGCTGTCATGGCGCATCCATTCACGCGCATCGTGTTTCGCGTTGGCGACGACGACGCCAAGAAATTGGCCGAGGGCTTTTCGTATTTTGAAGCGAAGGATTTGCGGAACTTGGAGACCGGGCAGGCCGTGTGCCGGGTTGAGCGCAGCGACTTTGATTTTAATTTGTCTGTCCTGCTTCCCGCTTCACTGGACGCAAACGCAGCCGCCGCAAGACGGCAGGAAGTCATCACGGTTTCGAGAAAAAAATATGGAACGGCGCGGGTGGACGTGGAGGCGATGCTGGCGAAATCGCGTGAGACTGTGCCAACGGTTACGCCACCGGCTTCCCCGCCAGCCAAGCCGGTTGCAGAATTGCCGAAAGCTGCTGAAGTTCCGCAGGCAGTGGCGCAGGAATCAGAGGAGGAAGAAAGCCAGCACAACGCCATCAAGGAACGAATTCGCGTTCAGGCCGAGACGCTGGAATATTCCGTCGCCTTTGAAGAATTTGTGGCCGGCAGCCAAGGCAGGGCGGATGTTGTCTTGCGCCGGGGCAATCGCGCGATTGCGTGCGAAATCACAGTCACAACGCCGGTTGAATATGAAGTGTCCAATCTGACCAAATGTTTGAAGGGAGATTTTCAACACATTGCGGCCATTTCCAGAAACAGAAAAAAGCTCTCCCGCATCCAAAAGTTGCTTTCGGAAACCGCAACGCCCGAACAGATCGCCAGAGTCGGATTTTATCTCCCCGAAGAATTCATTTCAAAGCTCTACGATTGGGCAATGGACGACCCCGGCGGCGCAGTCGTCGAACGCGGCAAACCCAACAAACGGAAAATCGCCTTTGACACCGCGCAGCTGACGGACGGCGAACGCCGTCAGCGTGAGGCCGATATGCTCAAAAGTCTGGCCGAGGTGATGAAGCAAAAATAACCTACTTCGCCTTTGACCCGAACATCGGCAGCGCAGTCATGGCATTTTTGAGCGTCGCCATTTGCAAGTGCGTGTAGTTTTGATTCATCGCCTTGGACGAATGCCCCGTCAATTTCATGCGGACTTCTTCCGAAATGCCCGCGTTCGCCAACGCCGAATTGAAACTGTGGCGGAGCGAGTGAAACGTCCGCTTGGTGAAATTCCGAATCCCTTTGCCTTTGACTTCCATCGGATCAAGCCCGGCCTTTATGACAATCCGTTTGAACCCTTCGCTTAAACCATGCTTCCCGCCCGATCCTTTGGTCACCAGTTTCGGACACATGAAGCCCGTTGTTCCAAAGGTGGAAATGTATTTCAAATGCTCAATGACGTGGAAGTGCATCGGCACAATGACTTTTTTACCCGTCTTTTGCTGGTGATAGATGATGACGCCCTGTTCAGGATGGATGTTTTCCCATTTCATGTGGACGCAATCGCCTAACCGGGCCCCCATGAAATATCCAAAAAGGATCAATGTCTGCCATTCCAAGAACGGCACGGCGTTCAGCATTTTTTGCACTTCTTCATGCGTGAACACTTCCCGCTCCGAAGCGTTGTTCTTGGGCATCTGCACCGCCGCCACCGGATTCTTGAGGATGATGCCATACGCCTCGGCCCGGCGAAAAGCCGTGTTGATGGTTTTCAAATCAATGATGGCTGTCTGCGGTGCGACCCCCGTTTTCAACCGCTCATTCAAAAATGTCTCGATGTCTTTGGGCGTGAGCGATGTCACCGGCTTTTGGGCCTTGTCGCCCAGGCTTTCCAAAAACAACCGCTTTGTTTTTCCGTAGCGCTCGATGGTTGCCGCGCGGTTGCGCGCCGCGATGCCTTTGAGCCAGTCGTTGAGATAATCCTCGACGGAGGGCGCAATCAGACTGTCGCCGTTGATTCGTTCGGAAACGTCGTTGAGAACTTTCCGCAGTTGGATGGTGGTAATTGCCCCGGCATTGGCCTGCCGTTCCACGCGCTCCAGTTCCATGGCGATCTGCAACGCCTGCCGCTTGTCAGTCGTTTTGGTGGAACGCTTCAGTTGCCGCCCGTCACGATTGGTGTAACAGGCCGTCCAGAACCGGGACTTTTTTCTTCTCACGATGCTTGCCATGAGGTGAGAATAAAGGTGAGAATAAAAAGTGCAAATACATTCGTTTTGAAAACGCAAAAACATTGATTTTACTTGCATCTAAAACGGTGAATGGAGACGAGGGTTCGATTCCCTTCACCCGCTCCAACTTAAATCAGGAGTTTTCCCGCCATCGTCCGTCAATTTCGCATCTCGGGCCAATGAATCTTCAATCTGGCGGATGAAATTCGTTTTCTCCGCGCGGACTTTCGTTAAACTTCGCGCATGAATCTGTTGCCTTTTGGAAAGCTCGCCGCGCACAAGCCGCGCACGTTCGTCCCGCAAAACATTGACCTCGGCGACTGGCCGCAGGTCGCGCCGTTGTTCGACCAGTTGGAATCGCGCGCGGCGCAGGCGAAGTCCGCCGCCGAACTGGAAAAATGGCTGCTCGACTGGAGCGAACTCACCGCCGCGCTCGACGAGGAGGCATCGCGACGTTACATCGCCATGACGTGTCATACGGACAATGCCGACGCGGAGAAGGCGTATCTGCACTTCGTCGAAAATGTTGATCCGCAGCTCAAGCCGCGCCAGTTCGCGCTGGAAAAAATTTACGTCGCGCATCCGCAACGTGAAAAATTGCCGTCGCCGCGCTTTCAGGTTTTCGACCGCGACGTGAAAAACCACGTCGAACTGTTTCGTCCAGAAAACGTGGCGCTCGAAACCGAAGACGCCAAGCTGTGCCAGCAGTATCAGAAATTGATCGGCGCGCAGACCGTGAACTTTCGCGGCGAGGAAAAAACGCTGGTGCAGATGGGCCGTTATCTTGAAGAACCGGACCGCGCGCTACGGCAGGAGGTGTGGGAGCTGGTCGCCAAACGCCGGTTGCAGGACGCGGACAAGTGCGAGGAGATTTTCGACGAACTCGTCAAGCTGCGCACGCAGATCGCCAAAAACGCCGGCTTTGAGAATTACCGCGATTTTATGTTTCGCAAGATGGGACGGTTCGATTACGCGCCCGCCGACTGCGTGCAATTTCATGACGCAGTGGAAAAAGAAGTCATTCCCGCCATCCGCGAAATCCAGGGCGAACGCAAGCGGCAGTTGAAACTGGAAAAGCTGCGCCCGTGGGATCTGGCCGTTGACCCGCAGAATCGCGCGCCGTTGAAACCGTTTGGCGAAGTTGGCGAAATGGTTTCACGCACACAGAAAATCTTCAATCACCTCGACACCGAACTCGCAACCAATTTCCGGCAGATGCAGGATTTGAAGTTGCTCG
>DATCBW010000168.1:0-3394 GCA_036511615.1 Verrucomicrobiia bacterium
ACTGTTCGTTGGCTGTTCCCTCTCCCATCGGATGGGAGAGGGTCAGGGTGAGGGTTTCCGGTCAATTGCGCCCGCGTCCGCTCCACAAATTCCACAAACGCCTCGACACTCTTGCGCGTGTTGGTTTGAAACGTCGTCGTCACGAGCGGATTTTTCATCGCGGTGAACACGGAACATTTCCGCTCGTGGCTCGCGCCGAGCAGACGCTCCATCGTCACGTCGCTCAGGCCGCGCGCCGGCACGTTGGCAATGCGCAGCAGGCTGATGTCGTCGTGCGGATTCAAAAACATTTTCAGATACGCGAGGAAATCCTTGATCTCGCGCCGGTCGAAAAAACTCTGTCCGCCGATCAAATGATAACGCACGCCGGCCTTGCGCAATTCGGTCTCCAGCGGACGCGACTGCTGGTTCGTGCGGAACAAAATCGCGCAATCCTGCCACGGAATCCGGTGCGCAATCCGCTTGAACTCGATCTGCCCCACGACTTCGCGCGCCTCGTCCTCGTCGTTCGTGTAAGTCTGCAACTGGATTTTCGCGCCCGTGCCTTTCTGCGACCACAGCGATTTGCCGCGCCGCCGGACGTTGTTTTTGATGATGGCGTTCGCGGCGTTGAGAATCGTCGTCGTGCTGCGGTAATTCTGCTCCAGCTTGACAACTTTGATTTCGGGAAAATGCTTTTCCATGTTCAGCAGGTTGGCGACCTCCGCACCGCGCCAGCCGTAAATGCTCTGATCATCGTCGCCGACCACGCAGAAATTCCGGTGCTCATTCGTCAGCGCGTGAACCAGCTCGAACTGCGCGGCGTTCGTGTCCTGATACTCGTCCACCATGACGTATTTGTATTTCGCGCGGCAGGCTTCGAGCGCATCGGGATGCTCGCGGAACAGGCGCAGCGTCAACAAAATTAAATCGTCAAAATCCACGGCATTGCAGGCGTGCAGCGCGGATTCATAACGCTTGTCGATGTGCTGCGCCAGCGCACGGACGCTTTCGTCGCCGAAGACTTTTGCGTTTTCGCCGCCGTTCTTGAACCTGCTCAACATCGCCAGCACCGCTCCGGGATCGGTCTTCTCGCCCTTCGCGGAAATGCTAGAAAGGATTTTCTTCACCGCCGCGAGCTGTTCCGATTCGTCGTAGATTACGAAATTGCGTTTGTAGCCGAGCTTCTCAATGTGCTGCCGGAGAATCCTGACGCACAACGAATGAAAGGTGCAAATCGTCGGCCGGTTGCTTTTGTCATCCGACTTTGATTGGGGAAGAAGTTTGCGGACGCGTTCCTGCATTTCGCGCGCGGCCTTGTTGGTGAATGTGACGCCGAGGATGTTGCCGGGCGCAATGCCGCGCTCCACCATGTGCGCGATGCGAAACGTGATGACGCGCGTCTTGCCCGTGCCCGCGCCGGCGAGGATCAGCACCGGGCCGCGAATCGTTTCGACGGCGAGGCGCTGCTGTGGATTGAGCGTGGACAAATTCAACATCGGGCGCGCAGTCTAAATTGCGATGAACCGAACGCAAGCCTGCGCCATGCGAGAGTCGCGGAAATTTTTTTTGGAGAATAAACCTTGCAAGAAATTGGCCCCTCCGCTTTCATAAAACCATGCCAACAAAGGCCACTGCGAAAACAACCATGCACAAAGCCGTGCATACGCAGCGGTCTAATACTTGTTGGGCGGCTTGGCGTTATGAATATTCGAACGCAGTTAATATTGTTGTGGGTTTCAATTGGAATATCAATTGCCGGTTGTGGCTCTAACCAGTCGAGCGTCGCTCAAGTGTCGCTTGCCACTCTGCCAACTCCAACAGATACATACGGGAGTTCCGAAACGCTATATCGGGTTGACGCCTACATCGAAGCGGCGAGCCGACTACAGGCCATGGGAAAGCAGGCAGCGTGTGAAAGATTACTGGTCATGGGCGATACGCAAGAGTTCACTGATTGCGACAAAATGGCCGTGCTTTGCAGGATGCTATTTACGGAACGGTCTGGTTCTGGTTTTATCCGCCCAAGCTTGGGGGGTGCGGTGTTCATTGGCGGAACGCATTATTCAGATTGGCCACTCGAGCCAATTGAAATCATAGATGGTGTTCCGTTTATTATTGTTCGCGGTTACTCCATGTTTGGCGCGCCTGAACGGCCTTATATGTATGTCCGTTACTGCATGACGAATTGCGATTGGTCAAGCTTACGATTCAAGCCTAAAACGGAAGAGCAAAAGAAAAAAGCTTTGGCCAAACTCATTGCCTCCCAGAAATGGCAGAGGCCATTAGAACAGGAAGATCGAGATTTCTTTGCCGCACAAATTCAGTAGCATTGAATATGATCAAACTGTTTAGTTTCAGATTTGTAGTGCGACAAATGGTTTAGCAATAGTCGCCGTTGGGAGTTTTGAAGACCAGCCGAAATTTGGGGCGGACACTTTTTCAGAAGCCAGTCAAAAGACGCCAAGTTGACTCAACGCCAGCCGCGTTTTCTCCGGCGACTCGTGCAGGATTGCCCGCCAGCCGCGTGCCGCGCCCGCCGCAATGTTTTCCGCACGGTCGTCAATGTAGATCAAGTCCCGGCCGCGTTTGCCCGTCATGGCTTCCATCGCCGCGTAGATTTCCGGTTCAGGTTTCATCGCGCCCACTTCGTAGGAATAAATATAGCCGTCAAAGTTTTTGAAAAACGAAAAATTTCGCCCGACGTGCTCGATGGCAAGGTCGTTGGTGTTCGAGAAAATAAAAGTTTTGAAACCATGCCGCCGCAGTTCCGCGTGCAGCGAAATCATTTCCGGCATTTCGGAAAATATGTCTGCGAAGTAGCCGCCGAATTCCTCCAGGCTGCCTTGAAACCCGATGGGTTGGTGGATGGCCTCGAAAAACTCCTCGCGCGTAAGCTGCCCCGATTCGTATTGTAGAATCACGGGCGAACCGCCAAGAAAGGTGTGCAAGTCCGGCGGTGATTTGGAACTGCGTGCGGCGATTTTGCGCGCGGCGATGGAATAATCGAAATCCACCAGCACTTTGCCGAGGTCGAAGATGAAGACGGGATTCATGTTTAGAAACCGCCCTCACCCTGACCCTCTCCCCCGAGGAGAGGGGACAGCCGTTGATCAATTTTGTAAAACTCGCACGTCGTAGATCTGCATTCAGCAACCGCTCCGCCGAGGCACTGGGAGCGTTTCTCCCTCTTCCTACGGGAGAGGGCCGAGGTGAGGGGAAATGAACCTGCAAATTTCATAACATTTCGCGCCGTCCTTCCAGCGCACGGTCAAGGGTGAGTTCGTCGGCGAATTCCAGTCCGCTCCCGGCGGGCAGGCCGAAGCCAATGCGGGAAATTTTCAAGCCGGAACGCGCCAGCCGTTTTGCCAGGTAATGGCTGGTGGCGTCGCCTTCCACATCCGTGCCGAGCGCG
>DATCBW010000169.1:0-2228 GCA_036511615.1 Verrucomicrobiia bacterium
GCCACCGGGCGTGGAAATATATTCATCTCCCGCCATTGCGGAGAATAATCCTGAACCGCCGATCACCGTGCTGTTCAACCGCCAGGGTCGGGATCAGGAAAATCATCGCGGACCGGGCGGGGATTACGCATGGCAACTCGAGGTGCGTCCGCATCCCGGCGCGCTCGAAGCCATCGTGTTCGCGTCACGCCGGCGGAATCTGGCCGTGGCGATTTTGCTGAACGCGCTGATTTTCATCGCCGGTCTGGCGCTGTTGCGGCACACGCGACGCTCCCGCCGACTGGCCGAGGCCCAGATGAATTTTGTGGCGACCGTCTCGCATGAATTGCGCACGCCGCTGACGGTGATTCGCGGTGCGGGACACAATTTGCTGCGTGGCGTTGCGCACGAACCCGGTCAGATTGAGCAATATTCCAAGCTGATCATCCAGCACGCGGAGCAGCTCACCGAAATGGTCGAGCAGATTCTCGGACTCGCGGGCATCAAGCAAAATTCAGCCGTCACCTCGCGCGAGCCGCTCGCCATCGCCGAAACGCTGCGTGAAGCCGTCGCCGCCACGGCACCAGACACCAGCAGCGCGCATTGCGAAGTCCAGCTTGAATTGCCGCCCGGCTTGCCGGTGATCAAAGGCGATGCGGCGGCCCTGCGCCGTGTTTTCCAAAACCTCATCACCAATGCCGCCAAGCATGGTGGACAGGGCGGCTGGATCGGCATCACGGCGGCAATTGTCGAAGCCGCCAAGCCGCCGATGGTGGAAATTAAAGTCGCGGATCGAGGTCCGGGAATTCCAAAGGCGGAATTGTCTGAAATATTCAAACCTTTCTTTCGCGGCGCGGCGGCGCAGGCGAAGCAGATTCGCGGCAGCGGACTGGGCTTGAGTCTCGTGCGCGAAATCGTCGAAGCGCATGGCGGAACCATTTCAGTCGCCAGCCAGTTCGGACACGGAGCCGTGTTTGCCGTGCGCCTGCCGGTGTCAAACAACTAAAATGAACTCCCGCATTCTCATCGTGGAGGACGAACCCGGCATTTTGCTCGTCATCGCCGATTTGTTGCGCGCCGAAAACCATGGGGTTGAAACCGCCGCCGAGGGCAGAGAGGGATTGCGCCGCGCCACCGAACAGAAGTTCGATCTGCTGATTCTTGACGTGATGTTGCCGGGATTGAACGGTTTTGAAATCTGCCACGCTGTCCGTGAACAAGGTTTTGACGGCGCAATCCTGATGCTGACGGCCAAAGGGCAGATTCGCGACCGTGTTCATGGTTTGCAGACGGGCGCTGACGATTATCTCGTCAAACCCTTCGATCCCGACGAACTGGTCGCCCGCGTTAATGCGCTGTTGCGGCGCGTTCATAAAGAAGATTTGACGCCGGTGATGAAATTCCAATTTGGGAACGTCACGGTGGATTTTTCACGAATGGAATTTTTTAAGAACGGAGAACCCATTGGCCTCGCCGCCAAAGAAGCCGAGCTGCTGCGCGTTCTGGTCAATCATCGCGGCCAAATTTTGTCGCGCGAACAAATTCTTAAGCAGGTGTGGAGCGAGCAGCAATTCATCACCGAACGGACGGTGGATGTTCACATCGCGTGGCTGCGACAGAAACTGGAGGACAATCCCGAATCACCCAGGCACATCCTTACGATCCGTGGCGAAGGTTATCGCTTCAACCGCTGACAACCGGTGTGTGAACAAGCCTGCCCACGCGTTCCGCAATGTTCACGCCCGACACAATTGAATCGCCGAGCGAAACGCCGTCGCGATAATGCCCGGCAAAAAATAAATTCGGAGTCGTGGCCTCGATGTCGTTCAGCAACTCGCGGTATTTGCCGTAGCCAACGTTGTATTGCGGAATGGCCTTCGGCCAGAACGCCGTGTGAACAAACGTCGGCTTGCCGCGCACGTCCAGCAGCACGCGCAAATCCGCCAACACCAGTTCCACCAGTTCATCCGATGGCAGCGAGGCGAATTCCGGGTAACGCGCTCCGCCGATGTAGCTGGTCAAATTTAATTGACCTGCCGGCGCACGGTTCGGGAACAGTGCCGATGAAAAAATGGTGCCGAGGATTTTGAAGCCTTCGATCTTCGGAATCAGCATCCCGAAACCGGCGCACGGATGTCCGACATCTTCGCGCCGAAACCCCAGCACCACGCTCGCCACCGGTGGATAGCTGATTTCAGAAAACGTGGAATATCCCCCCCCCTTCTCCCCGCCAAACGGGGAGAGGGTCG
>DATCBW010000170.1:0-5027 GCA_036511615.1 Verrucomicrobiia bacterium
GTCGCCATTTGCGGTGAAAATGGCGCGGGCAAATCCACCTTGATGAAAATCCTCGGCGGCGTGTATCAGCCCGACGCCGGGGAAATTCTCATGGACGGCCAGCCGGTCAAAATCAACGGCGTCAGCGATTCCATTAAACGCGGAATCGCCTTTATTCATCAGGAATTGAACGTTCTCGGCAACCTCGACGTGGCGGCGAATGTCTTTCTCGGTCGTGAACCCAGGAACGCGCTTGGCTTGATAGACCGGAAAAAAATCCACGCCGACACCGTGCCGTTCATCCGGCAGCTAGGATTGGAAGTTGCCACGCGCACGCGGCTCGACAATTTGTCCATCGCGCAGCAGCAGATGGTGGAAATCGCCAAGGCGCTTTCGCTCAATGCGCGGCTGATAATCATGGACGAGCCGACTTCGAGCCTCACGCTGACGGAAACCAAGCGCCTGCTGGAACTGGTTTGCGAGTTGAGCGAACAGGGGGTCAGCGTGGTTTATATTTCGCACCGGCTGGGAGAAATCGAGGAGTGCGCCGACCGCGTGGTGGTGTTGCGCGACGGCAAAAATGCCGGCGAACTGACCAGCGAGGAAGCTTCGCATGACAAATTGGTCAACCTGATGGTCGGACGCGATATTAAAAGTTTTTACGTCCAGTCGGCGGGCGCGAAGACGCCCGGCTTTTTCAAAGTGCGCAACGCAACGTCGTCATTGCATCCTGGAAAAACAGTTTCCTTCGACGCTGCGCGCGGGGAAATTCTCGGCTTCGCCGGACTCGTTGGCGCAGGGCGTTCAGAAATGGCGAAGGCCATTTCGGGTCTGGAGGATTCGGCGGGGAAGGAAATCATTCTCGACGGCAAAAAACTTTCCATCGGCAGGCCGCGCGACGCGATTGACCACGGCATTTATCTCGCGCCGGAAAACCGCCGCACGGAGGGTCTCATCGTCGAAATGTCCGTCCGCGAAAACGTCAGCCTGCCGTCGCTGGGAAATTTTTCCCGGCTCGGCCTCATCAACCGCCGTCACGAACGCCAGATCGCGGCGGAGCAAGTGGAGGCGCTGCAAATCAAAACGCCGACGGTGGAGACGCGCGTGCTGAACTTGAGCGGCGGCACGCAGCAGAAAGTCGTCCTCGGCAAATGGCTGGCGATGACGCCGAATGTGATGATTCTGGACGAGCCGACGCGCGGCATTGATGTCGGCGCGAAGGCGGAAATTTACCGGCTCATGCGCGAACTCGCCGACGGCGGCGCGGTGATTTTGATGATCAGCAGCGACATGGAGGAGATTCTGAACGTCAGCGACCGGATCGCCGTCATGCACGAGGGCGAAATTTCCGGCGTGCTGGAACGCGCCGACTGCAAGGAAGAAAATGTGATGCAGCTTGCCGTCGGCAAGAAAATTTCCGCCGCCAAACCGGCTTTTCAGAATTAATTTGGCAATCGAAAATTTTAAAAATGAAAAAGGAATTTGGACTTTTTGTATTGCTAGTTGTGCTATGTCTGGCCGTTTGCGGCACTGAAATTGCAACGCAGCTTCAGGCAATCCATAATATTAAGCTGCTTCATCCGGATCAGCCCGCTCCTTCATTACAATTACCGCGTTTCCTTTCTCCGGCCAACCTGTCCAACACCGCCAATCTGATCGGACTGTTTGGCATTTTCAGCATTGGCGCGGGAATGATCATCATCACCGGCGGCATTGATTTGTCGGTCGGTTCGATGATCGCGCTGAACGGCATGTTGCTGGTGCTGGCACTAACGGAATGGCACTTGTTCTGGCCGCTGGGCGTGGCGTTTGCGCTGGCGGTGCCGATGCTGCTGGGTCTTGGCCACGGCGTGCTCATCACGCGGTTCAAGATGCAGCCGTTCATCGTGACGCTGTGCGGACTGTTGCTGTATCGCGGGGCGGCGCGCTTCATCGCCAACGACACGACCAAGGGGTTTGGCGATGCGGCCGGTTTCCAAACACTGCAACGATGGGCCAACGGCGAATTGTTCGGCCTGCCAATGCCGTTTGTAATTCTCATCGTCATCGCTGTCATCATGTGGATTGTGCTGCACCGTTCCGTTTATGGCCGCTATCTGTTGGCGGTGGGGCGCAACGAGGAGGCCACGCGCTTTTCCGGCGTGAACACCAAATGGGTCGTTGCCAGTGCCTACATTTTGGGCGGGCTGCTGACGGGCATTTCGGGAATTCTTTTCGCGTTCTACACGAACTCCGTTTCGCCCTCGACGCACGGAAATTTCTACGAACTTTACGGCATCGCGGCGGCGGTTTTGGGCGGCTGCAGTCTGCGCGGCGGCGAAGGTTCGATCATCGGCATTCTCATCGGCACGACGTTGCTGCTGGTTTTGCAAAATCTCGTCAATTTGCTCAACATTCCCAGTTCGCTCAACTTCGCCGTCATGGGCGCGGTGGTGCTCGTCGGCGTGCTGGCCGACCAAATTTTCAAAAACCGCGCGGCCAAAAAAGGAGCGCGCTGACTTTCGCCCTTCTTTGAATGCCGCCGCAAACCGCACGACGGAGGCGTGTGCTCCCGGTCTTGAACTGCATGGCTGCGGCTAAAATGATCCTCCTGATGCCGGTTCCCGCAAATTTTCATCAAAAAGATTGTCCGGTTTCCGCCAAAACGGGCATTTATAGGTGAATGCAAGACATGGACGACCTGTCGTTGTTGCGGGAATACGCGGCCAACAATTCCGAAAGGGCCTTTGAAGAATTGGTTTCGCGGCGCGTCGGCTTTGTTTATTCGGCGGCGCTGCGGCAGGTGCGCGACCCGCATCTGGCCGAGGAAATTACGCAGGCTGTTTTTATCATTCTTGCGCGAAAGGCAGCACGAATTTCACACAAGACAATTTTTGCCGGCTGGCTTTTCAAAACGACGCGCTTTGCCGCGCTCGCGCAAATCCGCGCCGAAATGAAGCGCACGCGACAAGAAAAGGAGTTTCAAATGCAAACTGAATTTCGATCCGCCGCGACCGATGAAATCTGGAACCAAATGTCGCCGTTGCTCGACGAGGCACTGGCATCGCTCGGCGAAACTGACCGGCAAGCCGTGCTGCTGCGTTTCTTTGAACATAAAAGTCTGGCGGAAGTCGGAAATTTTTTGGGCATCGGCGAAGACACCGCGCGCAAACGAATCAGCCGCGCGCTGGAAAAATTGCACCGCCATTTTAGCAAGCGCGGCGTGAGTTCGACCACCGCCATGCTTGCTGGAGCGATTTCCACCAATTCCATTCAAGCCGCGCCCGTGGCGCTGGCAAAATCCGTGACCGCCGTGGCGATTGCCAAAGGCGCGGCGGCCAGCGGTTCAACCTTAACCCTCATCAAAGGAGCATTGAAAATTATGGCATGGACAAAAGCGAAAATGGCAGTGGTCGCGGGCGTAGTTGTATTACTCGCGGCTGGAACAACCACCGTTGTTGTAGAAAAAATTGCGAATCCAAAATTATCAGCAACGGATTTGTCTTGGGCAGATAATCCAAAATACTGGGAAATTGATTTCGGCGACCCCGATCCAAAAAAAGCAATCAGCACAATGCAATCCAGTGAAATGAAGTTCCACAAACTTCTTGAAGAACTTCCACCGGTTCTTATTCTCCGTCCGACGAAATTCAATACAAATTTGGGATTGATAGAGTCGAATGAAAAAATAATCGGACGCGGACAAAGTTTGGTTCAGATTTTAAGAGAAGCTTACGACCCTCCCCCAATGTCCAGCCATGTAATTTTACCAACTGGCTATTTAGATGAAAAGCTTGATCTCATGTTGACGCTTTCCAACTCTCCCAGCTCGGATGAACCAAGAAAAGCACTCCAAGAAGAAATCAAAAATCAATTTGGTTTGGTCGCTCATCTAGAAACTGTTGAAACGAATGCTCTAATTTTGAAAACAAAACATTCATCAGCGCCAGCACTTCAACCTACCGCCGGAGGTTTGCCTTCCTACCCGACTCGAATTTTTCAAAATAAAATTTCCATCAAGAATCAAAATCTATCAGGCATTGCTGCTTGTTTTAGCGCCTTGCTGAAAACGCATGTGGATAACCAAACAGGAATAGAAGAAGAAAATCGTTATGATGTTACACTTGAATTTCAAACCAGGGCGGGCGAAACTCAACAGGACGCTTTGAAAAGAATAGCACTCGACCAATTAGGCCTTGTGTTTATTCCAACAAATATGCCTATGAAAATGCTGATTGTTGAAAAAGAGGAGTAACAATTTGTTTTGTAGAGGTGACGAGACTCAAATCAATTTCTCCTTTTTAATTTTGAAATGAGCCTCCTTACGGCGGCTGTTACAATTTAACGCGGCGAAAAATCCCTGCGCCTTCGCCAGCGTTTCTTCGTATTCCGCTTCGGGATTTGAATCAGCCACGATGCCCGCGCCGACGTTGAAATAAATTTTTTCACGCGCGCAAATCGCCGTGCGGATGGCGATGTTCAACTGGCTTTCGCGGTTGAAACCGAGATAGCCGATCGCGCCGCAATACGGCCCGCGCGAAATAGGTTCCAGTTCGTCAATGATTTCCATCGCGCGGAATTTCGGCGCGCCGGTGATGCTGCCGCCGGGAAAACACGACGCGAACGCGGCGAAATGCGTCACCTCTTTCCGCAATCGCCCTTCGACGGTGGAGACGAGATGCTGCACCTGCGCGAATTTTTCCAGTTTTGCAAGTTCCGGCACTTGCACGGAACTGAATTCACAGACTTTGCCAATGTCGTTGCGGAGCAGGTCGGTAATCATCACCAGTTCGGCGAGTTCCTTGGCATTGGTCTGAAGTTCATAGGCGAGCTGGGCGTCGCGCGTCGCGTCCGCGTCGCGCGGGCGCGTGCCCTTGATCGGGCGCGTGACGATGTGCGCGCCGCTCATGCGTAAAAATTGTTCCGGCGAGGACGAGGCGATTTGAAATTCGCCGCAATCCAGAAACGCGGAAAACGGAGCAGGGGAGACAGTGGACAATTTTCCAAACATTTCCCAGCCGGTGAAATTGCTTTGTGCTGTGAGCCGTTGCGACAGATTGACCTGATAA
>DATCBW010000171.1:0-3069 GCA_036511615.1 Verrucomicrobiia bacterium
TGGAGCCGGAAAAGGCATTGACCACGCCCACAACCGATCCACCGCTGCTCTGGCCGCCGGCACCGCCGCCACCGCCACCGCCGCCACCGCCGCCACCGCCGCCACCGCTGGTGGTGGTGGTTGAACCGAAGGATGACGCGGTGACCGCATCAAGCCCGGAATAGAATGTATTGGGATCCACCTTGAAGGTGCGGGTAAAAAGCAGGGGCGACTCCTGCCCCTTGTCGGAAAACACAACTCCAAAATCTTCAATCGAGTATTTGAGCTGATGACCATCCGGATGGTCGGCAACCATGACAATGGCGTCGAGCACCTCCGCGAGCGAGACATCATTAAGCGAAAGCTTCACCGTGACGGCGTTGCCGATGTCAATCTTCTCACCGCCGCCGGCTGCGGCACCGGTCTGGATCGGCAGGCCAGTGTTGGGATCAATCGCCCCGCCGGGTTGCGCGGCTCCGGCGGCTCCGCCGAATCCTCCGGCACCACCGATGCCGCCTTGCGCGGGGACTGGCGGGCCGGACTGGTCGGGATTGGGATTGATCAAAAAGTTGATGCCTTTATGTTCGGGATCACGGAGCTTGGATTGATCGCTAAGCTGGCGCACCACTTCGCTCAAAGGCAGGCCGTCGAAGGGAACATTGTCGAGCCGGATGCGGTTCAGCTTGTCAATGATGATCTGGCGTCCCGGGCCGGTGTAGGTCATGGTGTTCGTGGCATAGGGATTGCCGACGGCAGGCAGTTGCACGGTTGATTCCGGCATCACCCATTCTTTCTCCACCGAGGTGATTTGCTTTTGGATTTCCTCGGTGTGATGGGTGGAGGCGCGGGCGTATCGGGCTTGATGAATGAGGTTCAAATAATAGAGCGCACCGTTATTGTCGGGATCGAGTTTCAACGCTGCGTCAAGTTTTTGCTCGGCGTCGTCAAACTGGCCCATTTCATAAAAGACCTTGCCATCCTGTGTCAGCGTGGCGGCCTGGGTTTGTTGCGCACGAATCTGCGGAACCCGGTCGAGCGTCGCCGCAGAAGGAATCCGGCCGGTCATGGCCTTGATCATCTGGTCATTCTGCTTCTTGAAGTCGAGCGCGGCTTGATTTTTTGGATCAGCATTAAGCACCAGCTTGACGCGTGTGTCGGCCTCGTGATAATCGCCCTGGCTTTGGGCGGCCCGCGCCAGCGCGAGCGAAGTGCTGGCCAGCCCCGCGACGGCCTGCGCCGTTTCCGCCTGGACGCCGGGGCCGATCTGCTGCGCGAGCGTGACGCACTCCTGAAAAAGTTTTGCGGCGCCGATGGTGTCGCCGCGCTGGGCGGTGGCGCTGGCGGTGGCCAGCTTTTCGCGGAGCACCCGGGTGTTGTATTGGTCCAGCACGGCCCGCTGGACGGCGTCATTGACGGCGGCGTTGTCTTGCGCGCGCACGGCGGCGGGCAGCATCAGCAGGGCGGCAAGTCCGAGGGAAAGGTTGGCGGCTTTTATCATGGCAAAATCAGGTTCGTCTGAAAATAACGCGTTTGAATGGGGAATGTTTTATCAGTCAGGGCGTAAATGGCAATGAAGTTTTTTTCTGGTTGGACGGATCCATCAAAATTAATTCGTTGCTGTTGACTTCATCCACAATGTAATCCGTGCCGTTGAACGGCACTCTATCACCATTTCTCCGTCCACGGAAAACTTTTTTCTCCGGGGCGTAACTAAAATCCGCAACGTAGGCATCCGTGCGGCGAAACGGCTTGTCGCGCGAAACCGGAACTTCCTCGCCGGTGTCCGCGAGTTTGAGCATCAGGGCATCCGGATTTTCCGGCGGCCCCTTGACTGCGACGAGCGTGAACGTCTCGTTCTTGTCGCCGGGCGAAACATAATGCTGGCGCTTGATCCGGTTCGACGGATTGGGATCGGCCTGCTTCGCAACCCCGATGACATAGCGCGACCCCAAAGCGTTTGTGACCACCGAGTCCAGCGTGATCACCAAATCTAAAGGCGCGATGGCGGTGACCACCACCACTTGCGGTCCGGTATGGCCCGCCGCCGGAATCATGGTGCCGTCCATGGATTTCTCCCAGCGCATGGGGTTGAATAATTTGTTCCTGGTTTCAAAATCAAGGCTGTATGGCGCCCGCAACCGGGCCAGCACGCTTTTCCCAGCGGAAAGGTCAAGGTTCGTCAATGGCTGGACATGCTGCGGGTTGGTGACGCCGCTGATCAAATCCTCCATCTTTTGCTTGTCGGCGGAAATGTAGAACGGCAGGGTCACCAGCGCACCGACCAGCCCCGCGAGAACAAGCCCCAGCAAAATCTTTTCGTAATGTTTTTTTATGAATTCCATTTCAGCGCTTGGGCAGCAGTTTGACCAGTTCCACCTCTATCCTGATGAGCAGCAGATGCTCTTTTAGAACCGTTTGCAGCCCGCCCTTGCTCGTGGCCGGCTGGTAGGCAGGCGCCACCGGCTGCGGCGGCATATTCCCTCCAAAATACGCCCGCCTCGCCAACAGCGCCTGTTGCTGTTGCAGGTCCAGCCTCCCTGGCATTCCCGGCTGCATTTCAGCAACGCCGGCGGCAGCGTCCGCGACCGCCGGCTGAACGTCAACGGATTTGATGATGAACGTGTTTGAGGCCGTCGCAAATCCGGCAATGACTCTGGCCAGTTCCGGCGTGAAGCAACGGAACGTGACGACATAGGGCGTCACCACCGCCAGATCGTTGGTCACCGGCAGTTCGTCAATATAATCCGACTGCGGCCCTTGCTGCTGGCCGTTCAAGTCGTCCGGGAGGCGAACCCGCTGGAAGCTGTCGAGCGCGTTGATGCGCGCGGCAAACAGCATTTCCACAATGGCCTTCACCTCGCCAAGCTGTCCGGCCAGCGCAGTGAGACTGCCCGGATCAAAAGTCATCGCGCTCAACTGTTTTGAAAACGAGAAACTGCATTGTGGTGGCAAAGTCACCCCGTCTGACTTTGCTTCCTCCTGCAAATGTGCAATCGTCGAACTCAATGCCGTAGCATAAGTCGCGCTCGTCACCGGTCCTCGCGGAATGGCGGGGATGGGCCGGAAATATCCAACCGATGAATCAATCCA
>DATCBW010000172.1:0-7124 GCA_036511615.1 Verrucomicrobiia bacterium
ACAAACGCAGATCATTGGACGGGATGGCATACCTGCTTAAGAAACGAATGGGAAGCTATCGTTGTTGTGCAAAAGCCCCTTCTCAATAATTACATTGATACTATTGAGGCTGTTGGATTAGGCCCTTTCAAGGCAATTTTACCAGACGGTTCTTTTCAATCAAATATCCTTGAAGGTTTTTCCAAAGGACGGGATGAAAAATTTGACGAACATTGCACAATTAAGCCGATTTCCTTGATTCGGCATCTTATTGAAATGTTTCTTCCACAAAGTGGAAAACATCTTGTTCTTGATCCGTTCGCCGGCACTGGCACTACTCTTGTCGCCGCGTTGGAGTTGGGACATGGGGCTGTTGGCATTGAGATTGAGGAACGCTATTGTTCAATTATTAAGGAAAGGCTTAACGAATCTCTAGTCGCTAAAAATAATACAATGCCCAACGACCGGCAGTCACATTTGCGCCAAAAAATTTCCACTGTTACCCGATCCTCAACCACACCGTTTTCAAATACGCCGGTTCGGCGCGGCTGATGGGAAAATCCGACGGTTGCGGGACGTAATGCCGTTGCAGGATTTTCCGCTTCGCGCCACGACCCGCCGCTTCCACGTCCGCGAGAAAATTTTCCGGCGGCCAGTCCGCCGCGTTCGTCGAGGCGAACAAAATCCCGCCGGACTTCAAAACCGGCAGCGCGGCGGTGACGAGTTTGCCGTAATCTTTTTCCGCGCGGAACGTGCCGTGCTCCTTCGATTGCGAAAACGTCGGCGGGTCGAGGACGATGGCATCAAACGCGCGGCCTTTTTTCGCCAGCCGCCGCAGCCAATCGAACGTGTCGCCATAAATAAAATCGTGCGCCGCCGGGTCGAGGCCGTTCAGCGCGAAGTTGCGCCTGCCCCATTCGAGATATTTTTTGGACAGATCGAGGCTCGTCACCCGCGCGCCCGCCTTGGCCGCGCACACCGAGAAGCCGCAGGTGTAAGCGAAACAATTTAGCACCGTAGGACAGGCGTCGCGCCTGTCTCTAATTTCATTACAAATCCTTTCGGAAAATGATGGAGACAGGCGCGATGCCTGTCCTACATGAAACGGAAAATCCGCCGCGACGTGGCCGGTCAAAAACCGGCGGCGATTTTCGCGCTGGTCCAGAAACAGGCCGACGGAATAGCCTTCGCGAAAACTCATTCCGTAGCGGACGCCGTTTTCCAGAATTTCGAACCGCTCCGGCGCAGCCTCGCCAAAAACGAGTTGCGGCGAGGCATCGGCCACATTTTTGCCGCGAACGGTCCGTGACAAGATTTTGTGATACGCGCCGCGCGACGAAAAAGTTTTGGCGAGTCGTGACAATTCTTCATTCTGTTTTACTTTCAATGTTGATTCAGATTGCGAGAGCAGAAAATCACCGAGCCTTTCCACAAACCAGCCCGCCCAGCTGTCGCTCGCGCCGTGAATCACGCGAAAAGCATTCGTTGCGTCCGGTTCGACGACTGCGGAACGCAAAGCAAGGCGCGGCTCGATGTCGAAATTCACCGGAGCGAAAAACTTCACCGGCTCGTTTGTGGTCGGGTGCGTGAACGCAATTTCCGTCGCGTGCAAAAAAACGCGCGAGGATGCCATGCCGCCGTAAAGCGTGTCGCCGAGAATGGGAAAACCGCTTTCGGCGGCGTGGACGCGGATTTGATGCGTGCGTCCAGTAAGCGGCTCGGCGGTGACCATTTTCAAACCCGCGCTCTTAACCGCAAATTTGGCCTCCACCACGGGTGTGAATTTGGTCTCGGCCATTTCGCCGCCGGGCCGGCTCGCGTATTTTTCGCCGACGCGAACAAGAGCGGTTTTCACGGTGAATTCTTGCTGCGGAACCTTGCGGTAGGTGAGCAAAAGATATTTTTTGCGGACGCGGCGCTCCGTAAATTGTTCCGTCAACGATTTGTTGGCCAGCGGCGTTTTGCCGAAGACGAGGACGCCGCTGGTATCCTTGTCGAGCCGGTGCAGGATGGCGAGCGATGACCAGCGCGGCTCGTGATGTTTAAGCCATTCGTAAATGCCCTCACCGGCGTAAGGCGACGGCGCGTGCGTGTTCCAGCCGGCGGGTTTGGCAACCACCAGCAGATGTTCGTCTTCAAAAATCACGCACGGAACCATGCGCAGATGAAACCATTTTTTGGCGTAGGAATGAAGCGCGGAAATAAATCCGTGTTTCATCCGCGTCCATCTGTGGTTAAAATCCTCGTGTGCATCTGGCCCATCTGCGACTCCGTGACTTCCGCAATTACCCGCGGCTGGACGTGGATTTTGCGCCAGGCTTTCATCTGCTGCTTGGCGACAACGCGCAGGGCAAGACGAACATTCTCGAAGCGGTTTATCTCATGGCGACGTTGCGGTCGTTTCGCGGCGTAGGCGGCGCGCAGATGATCCGGCACGGCGCGAAAGGATATTTCGTCGGCGGCAAAGTCGTCGGGCAGGGCGACCACGAAATTAAAATCTACTGGTCCGCACGCGAACGCAAGCTGGCGCTGGACGGACAGCCGGTGAAAAAATTGACGGACTATTTCGGCACGCTGCGCACGGTGGTTTTTTGCACGGAAGACTTGCAGCTCGTCAAAGGCGCGGCCCGCGCGCGGCGGCGGTTTCTCGATCTGTTGCTGGCGCAGACGCAGCCGGGCTACCTGCCGTTGCTTCAGCGTTACATGCACACCGTCCGCACCCGCAACGCGCTGCTCAAGCAACGCGTCACGGACGAGGTTGCGCTGGAAAGTTTTTCCGCAGAACTGGTGAAGCTTGGCCATGACATCATCCGCGCGCGGCGCGAACTCGTTCCGAAATTTTCGCCGCTTGCGCGGCTGGCGTATCGGCGCATTTCAAATGACGCAGAGGAATTGCGCATCGAATACCAGCCGAGCGTGAAAAATGATTTTGCGGTGGAGCTCGCGCAGTCGCGGGCGCGGGAAAAAACATTTCGCGCCACGCTGGTCGGGCCGCACCGCGACGATTTACAGCTGCTGCAGAATGAAAAATCCGCCGCGCAGTTCGGCAGCGAGGGACAGAAGCGGACGCTGGCGATGGCGTTGAAAATGGCGCAGGCGGAATTTCTCGCCGGCATCCACGGCTCGCCGCCGATTCTGCTGATTGACGACGTGATGGGTGAACTGGACGTGAAGCGGCGCAGCGGATTTCTGCCGTTGCTGGAGCAGGCGCGCAAAACGGGCGGGCAGGTTTTTATGACGGCGACAGAGGAAAACTGGCCGCGCGAACTGGGAAAAGATTTGCAGCGCTGGATGGTGCGGCAAGGGACGGTTCAGCGGATGTGTTTTTTACAGGAGGCGGGCGATGAGCGCCAATTTCTCCGTGATAACATAATAATTTGACGTCAGAGACTTCTTATGGCGGCGGCTGCGAATTTCCGGCGTCAGTGTTCAAGCCGTCCGTCGGTTTCTGGGCGACGACATTTTCCAGCGGATGTTCATGGGCCTGCAAAGCTTCGGTAATGCGGCCGTCCAGGCAGGCCGTGTTCAGCGGATACACGTCGGGATCAAAAATGACGTGGTAAAAATGCCAGACCACAATCGCCAGGCACGCCAGCACGGCTTCGTAATAATGAATGGTCGTCGCCACCTCGATCACCCAGCGCGGCATGAAATGCGTCACGTCAATTTTGAACCAGATCATCAGTCCGCTGACGCCCATGATGATGGTGCCCCAGACCACCGCCCAGTATTCCATTTTTTCCGCGTAGCCAAAACGGCCGACTTTTGGTTTTTCGCCGCGCAAGCCAGCCAGATACCGCACGGCCTGCCACGCATCGGCAAAGTCTTTTTTGACCGGGAACAAATCCTTCACCAGCCGCCGGCCATCGCGGGTTGAGAGGATATAAATGATGTGATACAATCCAACCAGCAGCAGGACGACACCGGCAATGCGATGCACCCAGCGGCGGAACGGTTCGCTCGAACCAAACAATTTTGCCAGGTGCGATTCGGGAAACTTCAGCGCAAATCCGCTGACGGCCAGAACGATGAAGCTGGTGGCGAGCAGAAAATGCTGCCAGCGTTGCGAGGCGCTCATGCGCAGCACCGGCCGCGCCGTTGCGCGCAGGCGGGCGGCGGCTTTTCGGTAGAACAGCAGCGCGTTGTGAATGAACATGGTTCCCACCGTGACAAAAATCAGCGCGAGATAAATCTGCCGCACCCAGCCGTTGATCCGCTGCGACAGTTCCGAACTGGCGCCCGCCGCGCTGATGTCCACGTGAATCCGGCCGAAGGCGAATTTTTCGGTGTCGCCGGGATGGCATTTGCCGCAGGTCTCCACCAGATGCTGCCGGTTGATGGACGATTCGGGATCCGACGACGGCAGGATTTTATGAAAACCGTGGCAGCTCGCGCAGTTGGCCGCGACGGTGGAACCGTATTGCGCCGCGAGGCCGTGGTAGCTTTCAAAAAAAGTTTTCACGCGGTCGCCCGGCAGGTTGTATTTCGTGTTCAACCGTTCCGAGGCATGGCACCGGCTGCAAATTTGTTCAGAAAGGGTGATGGCCGAAACATTTTTCAACGATTCAATCTTGTGTTCAGAATGGCAGTCCGTGCAGGTCGGCGCGTCGCGGTTCCCGGCGGCGACCGCCTGGCCGTGGACGCTGCGCCGCCAGTCCCTGGCCTCTTGTTCATGGCACGCGCCGCAGGTGTCCGCCTGCCGCGAAAAATAAATCGGCGAGGTCGGTGAATTGTCAGAAATGATTTCGTGCGAATCATGGCAGTCCCGGCAGGTGGCCGCGCCCAGTTGGCCGGCTTTCAAAGCCAGTCCATGCACGCTCGCGTTGTAACTCCCGGTCTGGCGTTCGTGACAGAGCGCGCAGTTGACCGGTTTCAGCGTGACGTTGTCGTCGGGATGCTTGGCCGTGACATCGGCGTGGCAACTGATGCAGGTGTTCGTTTTGTGGATGGACGCCTTGAGTTTCATCACATCCACAAACAGGGAAATCGCCCGTCTGGCGGAATTGGTGATGAACAGCGTATTGTCGCCATGACAATCCAGGCAATCGCTGTCCTTCAAACCGGCCAAGACCGGCAAGGTCAGCGTCAGATACAGGGTGCATCCAGCAATGAATTTCAGGAATCCCATACGTTCAGCATCAGCCGGAACGCCAGAGAATTCTCCACGCTATTTGGCGGTAACCATCCATTTTTTGTGGGCGGAAACCGGAGACAATGCGAATTGGGCCGGGCGCGCAGGCGCATCCAAGAAATGAAATGAAATTTGCTGAATTTACGATGTGCCACGGTTCCAAAAACACCGTCACTCGCGGCACTGTCGTGGCATGACAGCCAAAAAAAGTTGCCTCTCGGATATATTCTCCGTATTTTTACCGCAGCAATGGCTGATTCAATGGCAGAATGGCAGCACGTCCCGGCGGGTAGAGATTAGTTTCAAAGGCTTTTTATTGCGGTTGCGCGCTTAGCTCAGTGGTAGAGCATTACCTTCACACGGTAGGGGTCGCAGGTTCGAAACCTGCAGCGCGCACCATTATTCATGCGGGTTTTGTGACGCAGACTCACAAAAATTAGTCCCGTCCGGGACTGACTGTGCTGCTGCGTCCGCGCAGTTATGATAATTCTTCGCCGGTGTGGGCGGTGCCGGAATGGTTCGGAGAAAAAATCAAACCCATACCCGGAAGCCCGGAAGCCGTTCAGGAGGCGGAAGAAAACGCAACGGCCTTGCGGCTTTACGCATACGGATGCCTCCGATGCGGGAATCGGGGAAAATCGAGTGGTTGGACTAGCTGTTCTGTCGCGTCGGCGGTTCGGGAAATTCCTTGGCAAGAATGGACAGCACGGGTGCCTTCAAATTGCCCGCCTCAACATCCAGCACGCCCCAGATCACGTCATAGTCAACGCTGTCGAACCGTGCGCGATATAATCCCGCGTGCCGGCGATCTTGTCCCAAGGCAGTTGCGGATGCCGTGTGCGCAAATCAGCGGGCAGGCGTTTCACGGCTTCGCCCAGGACTTCCACCAGCCGTTCGCCAAGCATTTGTTTGCGCCAGTCACCGCGAAATTCCTCCCACGTCATGGAGTTGCGCAACTCAACAGCCTTGTCACAAACCTCGACGATCTGCCGTAACGTCAAATCGGCGTCATGCGCGCTCATACACGGGAAACAACTCGTCCTTGACGCGGCCAAGAATCAATGGATGCAACCGCGAGCAAAAATCCACCTTGCGTCCGATGATGGCCGCGAGTTCCTTGCCATAACCGAAGTATTGAAAGCCGACATTTTTCAGCACGCCCGGCTCAAATTCCGCCAGCACGTCCACGTCACTTTGCTGCGGGTCGAAATCGTGGTGCAACACCGAGCCGAACAGGCTCAATTTGCGGATGCCACGTTCCCGGCAGAAACGCGCAATCTGCTCGCGGTCAATCTGGATGGGCAATTCGGCAACACTCATTCGAAAATACTCGCTGAAATAGGGACATTCGGCAACTGTTCAAATCAGTGCGGCTGAAGTTGCAATAGTTTCTACCATGCCAAATCAATACACCAGCACCAGCACCGCCGCGTCCTGCGCCGACTTCACAACGTCCTCAAACGATTCATCCTTTGCATTCGGCTCCTTGAGTTTAGCCGCCACGTCCGGCACCGATTCCAGGAAGCTCAAGAGCAGGCTGCTCTTCACCGCATAATTCACATTCTCCGGCAACGCCCCGCTCGCCGCCAGCCCCGTGAAATAATTCAGCACAAAGCCTTGCAACAACCGGGAAAACCTATTTCACGGGGCCAGCGCCACCGCCGCATCCAGCTTGGCCGACACGATGCCGATGACGTTGCCCCGCTCATCCACCAGCGCCCCGCCCGAATTGCCCGGCTGCACCGGCACGCTGATCTGGAAATAGCGCGGGTCATCCGCCGCGCCCGCCAGCGACGCGATTTCCCCCTTGGCCAGCTTGGGCGCAAACCCCTGCAACCCAATGTCCGGGAAACCCACCGTGGCCACCGTCCCGCCCAGTTTCACCGTGCGACTGGCGGCAATCGGCAGCGGTGCAAACCGCCCAACGGCTTTCAACAAAGCCAGATCATTCGCCGCATCCACCTTCACCACCGTTGTGTAACTCAAGCCCGCGCCAGTGATGAAAAAGTCCGTT
>DATCBW010000173.1:0-6677 GCA_036511615.1 Verrucomicrobiia bacterium
CGACCCGTCGTTGCAGGGATTTTTGCCCAAGGTGCTGGCGCACGGCCACCACGGGGGAAATCGATTTTGGGAAGTCGAACTTCGACCGGGGGATGACCCGCGCTATTTTCAAATCAGCGTGCCGGTGCAGCCGGGCAATTCGGGCGGGGCGCTGGTGGATGAGCGGGGCAACGTCATCGGCATCGTGTCGGCCAAGGTGCTTGCGCACGGCCACCATGCGTCGGCGGCGCTGGCCCCGTGAAATAGGTTTTCCCGGTTGCCGCAAATCAATGCGTTGGTTTATTTCACGGGGCTGGCGGCAAGCGGGGCGTTGCCGGAGGTCCTTGCGGACGGCCACCAATTGAATTACGCGGTGTAGAGCAGCCTGCTGTTGAGCTTTCTGGAATCGGTGCTGGAGGTGGACGCCAAGCTCAAACCGCCGAACACGGCGGATGAGAAGTTTGAGGATGTGGTGAAGTCGGCGCAGGATGCGGCGGTGCTGGTGTTGGTTTATTGAGACACGAATTTCACGAATTGACACGGATTCAATCCAAATTTTAATGCGGTTTCCAATTTGTGATAATCCGTGGAATCCGTGTCTAAATTTTTCGCGTGGTTCGGGTATTTCGCGGTTAATCAATTCCGTTTCCCGGCTTCCTTTTTCAGCGGCCCGAAATTTCCTTCCTCGCAGCAGGCCACAAAACCTTCGGTGACGGATTTCAATTCTTCCCAGCGGGCGCGGATTTGCTTGGCTTCGGCGGAAGTGATCTGGTTGTCCGCAGCGGCGGCGGCGACGACTTGCAGCAGGTCGGCAAATTCCTGGACGATTTGATTCGTGGCCGGAATCAAAAAATGCGGATGCGGCGTGTTCTTGGGATTCAAAATGAAAAATCCGCCGGCGCGCTGGCAGATCCATTGGACGAGCCGGTGGTCGCCGGTGCTTTGGAAGAGCGCCTCAACGCGGTCGAGCGGATTGGCAATGCCGCTGCCTTTGTCGTCCGTCGGCTGCGTCCACTTGTAAATCATGGAGGTCGAGAGGTCGAGGTCGGCGGAGACTTCCTTGGGGGTTTTCTTGCCGAAGATTTCGCGGAGGAGTTCGTGCGATTGCATGGCGTGAAAATGCGCAAGCGGCGGAATTTTGGCAAGCGGGAAGCGATTCCGAATTTGGCGCGAAATTATCACTGCATTTTTTGCGCGAATGAGGTTTGATGTAAGCGTGAAACAGCGTGGTGAACAACTGGGGCTTCTTCCGGCTTGCGCTGGCGGCTGGCCCGGTGTTCTAATGCGCACAATAAATCAGGATGGAGCCGGCATATGACAGCATATACAATTTATCTGTTTTGTCTGGTGGTGGGTCTGGCATTCACGCTGTTGAGCGTGGCACTGGGACATTTCTTCGGCGGCCACAGCGACCATGTCGGCGGCAGCGGCGGCCACGCGGAGGCGGGCGCGGACAGCAGCGACATGCCGGGCATTTCCATTTTCAGTCCCACCATCATCGCCGCCTTCATCACGGCGTTTGGCGGATTTGGCATCATCTTCACGGAAATTGCCGCGACCAGCAAACCCATCATCAGCGCGCCGCTTTCAATTGTCTCCGCCGCCGTGGTCGCGGGCGTCATGTATAAATTGTTAGGTGTCTTGTTCAGTCACACGCAAGGTTCCAGTGAATCCCATGTGGCCACGCTCGTGGGCACGGACGCCAACATCATCACGCCCATTCCAGAAAACGGCGTCGGCGAAATCGCCTATGTCGTCCGCGGCACGCGCTACACCGCGCCTGCGCGCGTGGAAAATGGCACGCCCATCGCCAACGGCAAGTCCGTCAAAATCAAGCGCGTCGTGGGAAATCAGTTTTACGTCGAACTGGCCCGTTAATTTTGTCATCAACCAAAAATAAAAAACATCAACTCAATATGCACCTCGCACCTTTCTTTGCCCTGAACTTTATGGAGAACGGCATGGCCATCATCGCGGCGCTGGTCGTCGCCGTCGTTTTGGTTCTGGGATTTATTCTCATATTAAGCCGCTACACGAAGGTCGGACCAAACCAGGTGCTGGTCGTGTCCGGGCGGAAGCACAAATTGGAGGACGGCTCGATGGTTGGCTTCCGCATCGTCAAAGGCGGCGGCACGTTCGTCTATCCGGTGCTGGAAAAAGTGGATTTGCTTTCGCTCGAACTGCTGACGATTGACGTGCAGACGCCGGAAGTTTATACCAGCAAAGGCGTGCCGGTGAAGGTGGACGGCGTCTCGCAGATCAAGGTCAAGGGCGACGACGTTTCGATCCGCACGGCGGCGGAACAATTTCTCGGCAAATCGCAGGACGAAATCCGCAACATTGCCACGCAAACGCTCGAAGGCCATTTGCGCGCGATTCTCGGCACGATGACGGTTGAGGAAATTTACCAGAACCGCGACGCCTTCGCGCAGAAAGTCCAGGAAGTGGCCGCAGGCGACATGGGCAACATGGGCTTGGGCATCGTCAGCTTCACCATCCGCGACATCCGCGACACGCAAGGCTATCTCGACGCCCTCGGCAAACCGCGCATCGCGCAGGTCAAGCGCGACGCCATCATCGCGCAGGCCGAGGCCGACCGCGATTCCGTCATCCGTTCCGCGCAGGCGAATCAGGCCGGGCAGGAGGCGAAGTTTCAGGCCGACACAAAAGTTGCCGAGGCGCAGCGCGATTACCAGTCCAACGTCGCGCAATATCAGGCGACGGTGAACGTCCAAAAAGCGCAGGCCGACCTCGCGTATGATTTGCAACGCTACAAAACCGGCCAGCTCGTGAAGGCCGAAGAAGTGCAGGTCAGCATCGTCGAGAAACAGAAACAGATTGAACTGCAACAGCAGGAAATTCAGCGCATGCAGAAGGAACTCGAGGCGACCGTGCAAAAACCCGCCGACGCCGAGCGTTACAAAGTCGAGACGCTGGCCAACGCGAAGAAATTCCAGTTGGAGACCGAAGCCGCCGGCACCGCGTCCGCGACAAAGGCGACGGGTTTTGCCAGCGCCGATGTCGTGAAGGCGACCGGTCTGGCCGAAGCCGATGCGAACAAAGCGCGCGGATTGGCCGAGGCTTCGGTCATCGAGGCGCAAGGCAAGGCGACCGCCGAGGCGATGCGCGTGAAAGCCGAGTCGTTCAAGCAATACAACGAAGCCGCCGTCATCGAAATGATCATGCGCGTGCTGCCCGAAATCGCGGGCAAGATCAGCGAGCCGCTGGCGAAGACCGAGAAAATGGTCATCATCAACGCCGGCAACGGCCCCGGCGGCGGCGCGAGCAAGCTGACCGGCGACGTGACCACCATCATCAGCCAGTTGCCGCCCATCATCGAAAGTTTGACGGGCGTGAAGTTTGAGAAATTGATGGAACAGGTTCCCGCGCTGAAAAAGGCGATGGACAAGAGTGAAGACGATAAAAAATAAACTGAAAGGAAAAATATGATAAGCGGAATTATCGGACTGTTCTTAATCCTATTTTTTGGAACCGTCGGCTTGCTGTTGTTCGCATTCTGGATTTGGATGCTCATTGACGCCATCCAGAACAAAGGTTTGACCGAAGGCGAAAAAATCGGCTGGGTGCTGGCGGTTGTGTT
Source organism: Verrucomicrobiia bacterium (assembly GCA_036511615.1). Taxonomy (GTDB): domain Bacteria; phylum Verrucomicrobiota; class Verrucomicrobiia; order Limisphaerales; family UBA11358; genus UBA11358. The sequence continues at coordinate 3,581 of DATCBW010000173.1, forward strand.
CCTGCATTTCATCGGCGCGACGCTTTACTTTTTCATCGGCCGGCCAAAACGGAATACGCCGCTGACGATAACTTGAACAGCGATGAGATGAATGAAGGCGAGAGCGAATAAAACTATGAAAGCCTTATTAGTTCGAGTCGGTGTGGATAGTTCTTGTGGAAACTGGAACGGTCTTGCTGATTCAAGAACTGATGAATTTGTCTATGTTCCAATTCCAGAATCGCAGGAAAACCATTCGCAATTGGTTCGCTATTACAATGAATTCGAGTCGTCAGTGAAAAAGTTTGGGAGTCAACTGCCCGCTTGGCTTGAAAAAGAAAGAATGCATTTAGACCCCGACTTTTCAACTTTGACGTATGGAGACAAGGGCAGAGAGCCTTTCAGATTAGCACAAAACTTTCAGCCGGTGATTTGATAGTTTTTTATGCGAGCTTGCGTGACATTCGCCAAGAGACTTTAGTCTATGGGCTGATTGGATTATTGGTTGTGGAGAAAATTGAAAAGGCGAAGGATGTTCCATTTAATCGGTGGTCACTTAACGCACATACACGCCGTGTTTTGCCGCAAGGTTCGACAGACATTGTTATTTTTGGACAGAAAAAATTATCTGGCAGATTTTCTCGGTGCTTATCAATTGGTTCTTTTCGCGAACATGCCTATCGAGTATTTCCAGAACTGCTGGACGCTTGGGGAGGTTTGACTGTGAGAAATGGATACCTTCAACGTAGCGCACGATTGCCGGAATTTTTAGATGCGAAGCGCTTTTACTCATGGTTTCTAAAACAAAAAGTTGAGTTGTTAAATTTTAACAACTAAAAAGCCAGTGAATATTTACGTGTATAAAATGGTTGCAGACAATGGCGGCGCACCGTGCGTTTCAAACGGCTTGCTTAGTCTCGCAATTTGCAAACCGATGATTAGGAAAATGGCTGAAATTGGCTCTTTGATTTTTGGATTTGGAGGGAAAAGCTACGAACAGCGTCTAATTTATATCGCATCCGTGACAGACAAACTTCGTGGTGATTATTATAGTCAGCCAAAGTATTCAAAGCGTCACGATTGCATTTATCGAGAAGCTAATGGGGAAGCTCAAATTCGTTCGGATGCCCGCTATCACAGTTCCGGCGATCAATTGAAACACGACGTGGGATCAACTTTTGAAAGAGCGGATGTTTTGCTTAGTAAAGATTTCCGATATTTAGGTAAGCAAGGAACTGCTGATTACAAAAATAATTTCCCGAAAATTAACGAGCTAATTAACAGTCTCAAACGAGGTCATCGCGTAAATCTTTCACCAGAGGTTCACTCCGAGTTAATAAAATTGAAAACTCTGATCTGGAAAAATTATCCACACAATTTCAGAGGTGAGCCGTCAGATTCCGACTTTACTAAAATTTGCAACAAACAGTCTGGAAGTTGTAAAATCCATGCGCCTCTTCGAATCCATCATTGACGCGAATCATCGCGCGGTTGCCGGCGACACGAACGCCGGCCTGCATCCAGCGGATTTCGCGGACGCGCTGCCGGTCATCGCGCTGACGTGCATTGACCCGCGCCTGAACGCTTTTTTCCCTAACGCGCTGGCGCTGCCCGCCGAGGAATTCATCTGGCTGCGCAACGCGGGCAACATCATCACCGGCCCGTTGAGCAGCACCATGCGGTCGCTCGCGCTGGCGTGCGCCGTCAAGGGCGGACGCGGAATCGCCATCATCGGCCACTCGGATTGTCAGGTCGCCAAAACGACGACGATGCTGCTGCTGGACAAGCTCAAGGCGCTCGGCGTGGATCGCAGCCGCCTGCCGGAGAACATCGCCGACTTTTTCGGCACGTTCGGCAGCGAACGGCAGAACGTCATCAAGGCGTGCGATTTTGTGCGCCACAGCCCGCTCATCGGCCCGAAAATTCCCGTGCATGGTCTGCTGCTCGACATCGAAACGGGCAAGCTTGACTGGGTGGTGAACGGTTACGAGACGTTGCAGTCGCCGGCACAGCCGACGATGGCGAAAATGGATTTCGCGGCGCTGGGCGCGACCGATTCGTTCAAGGATTTTGATCTGGGCGAAATGAAATTTCCGGAAATGAAAATCGGCGAGGCGGCGGCCAAAATTGGGAATCAAGCTTACACACAAGCAGTCCGGCTTCAAGCCGCAGTGCAGGATGAAATGCAGAAAATTGCGCCGGTGGCCGAATCGGTTGGGTCAACCGTCAAGAGCGTCGCCGATTATGCCGAACAGCACTGGCCCAAACCGCCAACGTCGCCACCACCGTTGAAAAAGGTGCCGTTGCCACCGCTCAAAAATGCGCCGCCGCTGAACCCGCGCAAAGATTTCCGGCGCGGTTAAAATGCGCGGCTTACGAAATCGCCTGGCGCATCGCGGCAAACATGGTTTTACCCGATTCCGGCGCGACGGGTGTTTTGGATTTTGAATCCGAATGTTCAACCAGCTCCTCCGGCAGTTCTTTCAGAAACGGCGACGGATGGCACGGCAGCAACTGCCCGTATTTTTTCCGGCCGCCGCAATGACTGATGGTCAGCGTCTGCATCGCGCGCGTCACCGCGACGTAAAACAGCCGCCGCTCTTCGTCCAGCGTGCCCTCGACTTTTGAGCGCGTGTGCGGGAGCAGGCCGTCCTCCAGCCCGACGACGAAGACGTGCGGAAATTCCAAACCTTTGCACGAGTGCATCGTGATGAGCGTCACGGCGTCGGCGGTCTTTTCCTTTTCCTCCTCGCGGTCGCTGTCGAGCGTGACATTTTCCAGGAAATTTTCCAGCCGCTCCGCCGGCAGATTGCCGATGCCGTCCATCGTCGCCATCAATTCGCGCAGACTGCGGATGCGGCCTTCGGAAACTTCTGGATCTTTGTCCAGCCTCTTCAATTCGGCGAAGTAACCAGCCTCGTTCAAAAAATTATCGGCCCAGGTTTGGAGTAAAAAAAATCCCTCACCCCGGCCCTCTCCCGTCTGACGGGAGAGGGGGAAATATTCTCCGTCTTTCGTGCCGGCAATAATCGGCGTTGGCCATGAGGTGGTCGGACTGTCGGAAACTGTTCGTTGGCTGTTCCCTCTCCCATCGGATGGGAGAGGGTCAGGGTGAGGG
>DATCBW010000174.1:0-10369 GCA_036511615.1 Verrucomicrobiia bacterium
CAGCCGGAAATTTTCCTTGAGATGATTTTCCTCCGGCGCTTTCGGTGAAAGCAGATTCATGCCCTCGGCGATTTCAACAAGCACTCGCGGCACTTGCCGTTTTTATTGCAGGAAGTGGGAACCTTGACGCCCAGCGCATCCGCACAGTCGAACAGCGACACGCCCGGCGCGACACTTTTTTGACGGCCGTTGATGTGAAATTCGAGGCTCATGCGATGCGAAGCGTGCCATAATCTTCGGGCGTTCACAACCCAGTCATGGTCGGTTGTGTCCGGTGAACCACGGACTAATCCGTGCTGTAATTGATTTCCAGTTTCTTTGCGCGCAGGCCCGAAACGACCAGCACCCGCAGTGTGAAAATCAACAGGCAGACCAGAGCCATTGTTGGAGAAATCTGCGGTGCTGGTGGCGGAAATGGCCGTGGCCGACGCGAGGCCGGCGACATCCACCTGGAAAAAACTCACGCGCGGCAACCGCTTCAACGCCCGACAAACAGCACGTCGAGATTGCCGGGGCCGCCGAAGCGTCCGCCGCGTCCGCCGCGCCGCTGGCCAGCGGGTGCGTTTGCATCCGGGGCCGGCGCCGGCGTGGGTGCGGCCATCTGCGGCGCGCGTTCGGTGCAGATTAAAACGATCCGGTTGTTCTTGGTGTCGAGTGACGAGGTTTTGCAGCCAGCCTTGGTTTGCACGGTCTGTTCCACGGCAAAACTCGTCGGACTGCTTTCCTTGATAATGGTCAGTGTGCCGTCACGCTGCGAACTCCACGCCTCCATTGTGGCGGGATTGAATCCGCCGCCGTCCGTGCCGTTGCCGATGGGCAGCGTGGCCAGCACTTTGCCGTCGTCGGCATTGACCACGACGCAAACATTGGGGCGCGCGCACATGGCGAATAGAATGTGGTTCTTCACGTCCAAACCGAGGCCGCCCGGTTCACCGGCGCTGTCACCGAGGTCATACTTGGTGATGAGCTTCATGGTTTTGACATCCACGACGGCGATTTTTTTCTGGTCCTCGACATCCGCATATAGTTTTCCCTGCCCGTCGCTCTGCGCCTGCTCCATCGCGCCACCTACATCCACAGTGCCAACGACCGTGCCATCCTTGGGATCAATCACCGTGATGCTGGGATCTTCGTGGCTGAAAATATACACACGATCCGTCAGCGGCTCCAGTAGGATGCCATCGGGCCGGCCTTGAACGTCAATGCTCTTGATCTTCTCCATCGTTTCAGTGTCGAACAGACTGGGCGGGCTGCTGCTGCTGACGCCGTGATGCGTCTTCGTGTCAATGGCCACGCCATGACCGCCAACATTGGTGATGGTGCCAATGTATTTATGGCTGTCCAGATCGAACACGAAGGTGTTGCCGCCGCGCGGCACATAAACGCGCCGGCCATCATTGTCGGCATAGACATAGTCAACGCCACCATTGCCCATGATCTGAGCGGTATCGAGCACTTTGTAAGGGGCATCAGTTTGAGCGAGAACCTTGCCGGCCAGCAGGCCGAATCCAAGGAAAACGCAGGAAAGTTGGGTCAGTTTTTTCATGATAGAAAGTTGATTGAATTTTCAAGGACAAGATAGCGGACGCAGATTAAGGCAACATGGTTTCAAGATTACAGAATTGTCATGCGGGATGTTCGCACGGTGAAGGCCAGCGAGCACTTGGCGGCGCTGCGGCCGGTTCATAAGCACCATCGCCACCGGCACATCCGCCTGGTTGCAATATGAACAAACTGTCACTGGCCATTCATGCGTCATTCATGCTGATGTTGTTTAATGGCGAAGTCTTATTTCAAATAAAACGGCAATACGCAATTGCAATAAAACCAAACCATGAAAATCAAAATGATCGCCTGTTCCGCGCTGGCAGCCAGTTTGTTGGCCGGTTGCGCCACTGAAAAACAAGAGCCGGCCAGGCTGGAATCACAGGCCAAAGTCGTCCGGGCCGACGCCGAAAAAACGGCCCTCGCCAAAGTGCCTGGCGGCACCGTCAAGGAAGGCGAAATCGAAAAGGAAGATGGCAAACTGATCTGGTCGTTCGATCTGACGACGCCTGATTCCAAGGACATCACAGAAGTCAACGTGGACGCCATCACCGGCGACATCGTGAATGTGGAGCACGAGTCGGCGGGAAATGAAGCGAAGGAAAAAGATTAACAACAAATTCTGGTGTAATCGCGAAAATATTTCGTTCGCCCCAAGATCTTGATTATTCTGTCACTTATGCGCGTTCTGGTTGTTGAAGACGAAAAAAAGACGGCGTCATTCGTCCGCAAGGCGCTCCAGGCGGAGAGCTTCGCCGTGGACGTGATGGCCAATGGCGAGGACGCCCTGCTCGCCGCCGCCGGCACGCCGTTCGATACCATCGTGCTCGACATCATGCTGCCGGGCCGCGACGGCTTAAGCGTGCTGCGCCAGTTGCGCGAACGAAAAATCACCACGCCGGTGCTGCTCCTCTCCGCGCGCGGTGAAGTGAACGAACGTGTTGAGGGCTTGAATCTCGGCGCGGATGATTATCTGCCCAAGCCGTTTGAACTGGCCGAACTCATCGCCCGCGTGCGCGCCCTCACTCGGCGCGGCGGCGAAAACAAATCGCCCGTTTTATGCGTGGCGGATTTGAAGCTCGACACCATCACCCACAGAGCCAGGCGCGGCGAAACGGACATTGAACTGACCGCGCGCGAATACCGGCTGTTGGAATTTCTCATGCGCTCGGCCAACCATCTTTGCGGACGCATGACCATCATCGAAAAAGTCTGGGATTACGATTTTGACCCCGGCACGAACCTCGTGGACGTTTATGTCCGCCGCCTGCGCGAAAAAATTGACGCAAATTTCGAACCCAAACTGCTGCACACCGTGCGCGGCTCCGGTTACATCCTGAAGGAGCCGGCATGACCATTCGCACTCGGCTCACCCTGTGGTATGCGAGCATTTTAATTGTCTCGCTGCTTGTGATCGGCCTCGGCACCTACCGGGAAATTGACGAGCAATTGCGCCATGAACATCGCCGCGCACCGACCGAATACGCCATCGGTGAAACCAGCGAAATGATTTTTCAAGTCGGTCTGCCCGCCGTCGTTTTGGGATTGCTCGGCGGCTGGTGGCTGACGCGCCGCGCGCTGGCACCCGTGACCAAGCTGACGAACGCCGTCGAAAAAATTCACGAAAAAAATCTCGACGAAAAAATTCCGCGCACAAACAACGGCGACGAACTCGACCGGCTCACGGAAGTTTTCAACGACATGACCGCGCGGCTGGATGATTCGTTCAACCGCGTCCGCGAATTCACGCTGCACGCCTCGCACGAATTAAAAACGCCGCTGACGGTTTTGTGCGGCGAGACTGAAACCGAATTGCGCGATGAATCGCTTTCCACCGCCGAGCGCGAACGCGCCGCCGCCCAGCTCGACGAATTGCGACGCCTTGCGCGCATCGTGGACGGCCTGACACTGCTCGCCAAAGCCGATGCCGGACAGATCGCGCTGCAATTTGAAACCATCCGGCTCGACGAACTCGTCCGCGATAATTTTGCCGACGCGCAAATTCTCGCCGAGCCGCACGGCATTCATGTGGAACTCACGACCTGCGAAGAAATATCGGTGAGCGGCGACCGGCATCGCCTCCGCCAGTTGCTGCTGAACCTTGCCGACAACGCCGTGAAATACAACCAGCCGCAGGGTCGCGTGACGATGAGCTTGCATCGCGTGAATGATTTTGTCGAATTCACCATCGCCAACACCGGCGCGGGAATTCCGCCCGAGATATTGCCGCGTGTCTTCGACCGGTTTTTTCGCGGCGTTCCGGCGCATGAAAACACCATCGAAGGCTGCGGCCTCGGTTTGAGCATAGCTCAATGGATTGTTACCGCACACAATGGCAGCATCCGAATCGAATCCGTGCCGTCGAAATTGACCATCGTCACCGTTCGCCTGCCGCTCGAACCAGCGGCCAAGACCGCATGAAATACTGGCCGTTCATTTTAGGAATCGCTTTGCTCGCCGGCTGCACGCATTTCCAGCCGCAACCGCTCTCACCGGAGAAAACGGCGGCGCAATTGGAATCGCGCCGGCTTGACGACGCGGGCCTGAAAAAATTTCTCGAACAAAATCTCGGCCATGAATTGAACAACTGGCCGGAGACAAACTGGGATCTGCCGGAACTCACGCTCGTCGCGTTTTATTTTCATCCGGGACTCGAAGTCGCGCGGGATCAATGGCTCGTTGCGCAGGCGGGATTGAAAACGGCGGGCGCGCGGCCGAATCCTTCAGTGACCGTCACGCCCGGCTACGATTCGCAAATCCCCGGCAATTACAGTCCTTGGCTCGTCCCGGTGACGTTTGATCTGCCGATTGAAACCGCCGGCAAACGGGGCAAGCGCATCGCTGAGGCGGAAAAAATTGCGGAATCCGCGCGCTGGAATTTTGCCTCCGCCGCGTGGCAGATCCGCAGCGGCGTCCGCGCCAGCCTGCTCGATTTCAAAATCGCCGGACAGCGCGCCGAATTGTTGCAACAAGAATTCGCCGCGCAGACGAATATTGTAAAACGGTTGCAACAGCGTTTTGACGCCGGCGAAATTTCACGGCCCGAACTCACCACCGCGCAAATCGCCTTGAACAAAACGCAGATGGATTTGAGCAACGCGAAGTCGCAGCAGTCCGATGCGCGTTCACGGCTGGCGGAAGCGCTGGGTTTGAGCGCGGCCGCGCTGGACGGCGAGCAATTGGATTTTGACTTTTCTGCGCCGGACGCAAACCCGTTGACCTCGGCGGATGCGCGTCTCGTGGCGCTGCGGTCGCGCGCGGACATTCTTGCCGCGCTCGCCGATTACGCGGCGGCGGAAGACGATTTGCGTTTGGAAATCGCCAGGCAATATCCCGACCTGCATCTCGGTCCCGGTTACGCCTGGAATTCCGGCAACGCGGGCGACAACGAATGGAGCCTCGGCCTGACGCTCGAACTGCCAATTCTCGACCAGAATCAAGGGCCGATTGCCGAGGCTGAGGCGCGGCGCAAACTGGCTGCGGCAAAATTCGTGGAACTGCAATCGCAGGTCATCGGCGAGATTGACCGCGCCGTTGCGGGCTGGTGCGTGGCCGAGGAACAATTGAAGGCCGGAGACGAAATGCTCGCCGCCGAGCAGCAGCAGCAAAAGTCCGCGCAGGCCCAACTTGAGGCCGGCGCGGCGGATCAACTGGATTCGCTCAACGCGCAACTGGGATTGAGCAACGCGCAGCTCGCACAACTCGACAACGAGGCAAAGTTGCAGACGGCGTTTGGCGCGCTGGAAGACGCGTTGCAACGTCCGGCGGATTCGATTGCCGCCGTCATCAAAAAACTTTCCACCGAAAATCCAAATCATTCCTCCAAATGAACCGAAAAACTATCATCGTCGGCCTTGTCGTCGTTGTGGCCGCCGGCCTGGGCATCTATGCGCTGGTCAAATCCCACGGCAATGCGTCCGAAGCCGGTGCTGACGAATCAGCGCCCGCCATCGTTACGGTCCAGACCGGCGCGCTCAAACTGGCGACGCTGCATCGTTACGTCCAGGGCTATGGCATGATCGAACCCGCGCCCGCCACAGCGGAACTGCCCGCCGCCAGTTCGCAACTCGCCGCGCCGTCCGCCGGGATCGTGACCAAGTTAAACGTGATCGCCGGCCAGCAGGTGACGAAGGGCGACGTGCTTGTTGAATTGAATTCCGGCACGACGACGGTGGAAAACGCGGCGCAGCAGGTGGAGCGGCAGAAACAATTATACGCACAGCAAAACACGTCGCTGAAAAATTTGCAGGACGCCGAGGCGCAACTGGCGTTGCTGCAAGTCACCGCGCCGTTGTCCGGCTCGGTCGTGAGCGTCAACGTCAAGCCCGGCCAGGCGGTGGACGCGAGCACGGTGGTCGCGGAAGTGATGGATTTGAACCGGCTCGCCGTGAGCGCAAAAATTCCGGCGGCGCAGGCGGGCGAATTAAAAACCGGAGAAGAAGTTCAAATTGGCAGAGCCATTGACGGGCGGGATGGCAGCCCCACCACCGCATCGCTTTCATTTGTCAGCCCCGCCGTGGATGCCAATGACGGAACGGTTTCGGCTTGGGCGGCGTTGCCGCCGGACAGCGGGCTGCGGCCCGGCCAGTTTGTTGAACTGAAAATTGTCACCATGGTTAAGACCAACTGTCTTGCTGCGCCCGCCGAAAGCGTCGTGACGGATGAAGATGGCAAGAGTTTCATCGCGTTGGTCAAAAGTGGCGAAGCGATGCAAACACCAGTGAAAATCGGCTTGCGCGAAAGTGACTGGGTGGAAGTTGACGCGCCCGGACTCAAAGAAGGTGACACGGTGGTGACCGTCGGCGCTTACGGTTTGCCGGACAAAGCCAAAATCCAAATCGCAAATTCATCGGCGGACGAAGCGTCGGCGACCAACTCTGCTGCTGCGCAATGAACGCCAAATCTTCCTCAGGCCTGGGCAAATTTGCGACGCACCACGCGATTTCCATCACGTTCATCGCGGTGGTGCTGTGCCTGGCCGGGATTTTTTGCGCGCGGAACACGCCGTCGTCGGTGTTCCCGAGGACGGATTTCCCGCGCGTCGTCGTCATGGTGAACAACGGCATCATGCCGGCCAATGAAATGATGGCCACCATCACGCGCCCCATCGAGGAATCCATGAAGAGCATTCCCGGCGTGATGTCCGTGCAATCGTCCACGATGCGCGGCTCGGCGGTCATCAACGTGATTTTCAACTGGGGCGCGGACATGCAGGTCTCGGAGCTTTACGTGTTGGGCCAGCTTGCGGAAATCCGCGCTGACCTGCCGGCGACAGCGTCCACCGACGTTTCGCGCGTGGCATTTTCCTTGAGCTACCCGATCATCGGCATCAGTCTCACCAGTTCCACGCGCAACCAGATGGATTTGTGGGACACCGCCACTTACAAAATCAAGCCACTGTTTTTACAAATCCCCGGCGTGGCCAAGGTGGAACTCATGGGCGGCCGCGAACCGGAATATCACGTCGTGGTGGACCCGCTGAAATTGCACGCGGCCGGACTCGGCTTGCAGGATGTGAGCGACGCGCTGACGAAAAACAACCTGGTCGCCTCCGCCGGCATGATCGTGGAAAATTATCATTTGTATCTGACGACGGTGGATGGGCGCGTGCATTCGCCGGCGGACATTGAAAACGTGGTGGTGGCGGTCCACGGCGGTCATCCCATTCGCATCCAGGACATGGCGAAGGTGGAGCGCGGACCGACGCCGGCCTTCATGGACATCACCGCGCAGGGCCGCCAGGCCGTGCTGTTCAACATTGAAAGCCAGCCCGACGCCAGTGTGCTGCAGATCGCCGCGATGTTGAAAAATGATCTGGCACAACTGCATCAAGAACTGCCGCCTGACATGCACCTGGTGTTTTTCTACGATCAATCCCAATTCGTGCGCGACTCCGTGAGCAGCGTCTGGGACGCCATCATCTTTGGCCTCATCCTCTCGGTGTTCATCCTCTACTTCTTCCTGAAAAACTGGGGCAGCGTCTGGACCGCCATCGTGACGATTCCCATTTCCGTGCTCATCACGTTCGTCATCCTCAAGCTGGCGGGAATGAGTTTCGACATGATGACGCTGGGCGGCATCGCGGCGTCCATCGGGCTGATTATTGACAACGCCATCGTCGTCGTCGAAGCGATGTGCCATCGCATCGCCGCAGGCCGGCCGCGGCTGGAGGGCATTCATGAAGCAATGGGCGAAATTCTGACCGCGCTCATCGGTTCGACGCTGACGCCGGTGGTGGTGTTCCTGCCGCTGGCTTATTTGAACGGCATGGCTGGCGTTTTCTTCCGGGCGCTGGGATTGACGATGGTCGTGGCGCTGCTGGTATCGCTGGCGCTGGCGCTCACGCTGACGCCGTCGCTGGCCGCGTGGTTCATTCGAGGCCGGACGAAATCGGGTGCGACTGGCGAGGAAGCCGGTTTTGTGTTGCGGCCGGTGCTGCGGATTTACGAGGCCGCCGTGCGTTGGGCGCTGCGTCATGCCTGGCTGACTTTGCTGGCGTGCGGGTTGATTCTTGTCGCCAGCATTTTCATTTTTCGGCAATTGGAGACGGGTTTTCTTCCGGATTTTGACGAAGGCGGCTTTGTCATGGATTTCAACGCGGCGCCCGGCACGAGCCTCGCCGAAGCTTCGCGCGTGCTCGACCAGGTGGAGACAAGCATCCGCACCAACGCCGACGTGGAAGGCTATTCCCGCCGGCTCGGCACGCAATTGGGACCGTTCATCACCGAACCGTATCGCGGCGATTATCTCATCAAACTCAAGGCCAACCGAAAACATTCGACCGAGGAGGTTCTGGCCGGAATGCGTCACGACTTCAACCGGCGTTTCCCGATGATGCGCTGGGATTTTCACGGCTACCTCGAAGATTTGATCGGCGATCTGCAAATGGCCCCGGACCCGATTCAAATTTACCTCTACTCGCCGGATTTGAACTGGCTGGAGCAAAATGCGCCGCGAGTCGAAGACGAGATCAAAAAAATTCCCGGCATCGTGGACACATTTAACGGCCTGACCGAGACCGGGCCGTCCATCAATCTCCGCGTGCGGCCTGCCGACGCCGAACGCTTTGGCCTGTCCGCGCAAGATATTGCCGACGCCGTCAATACCGCGCTGTTCGGGCAAATTTCGTCCTATGTGCTGCAAGGCGACCACACGATAAATATCCGCGTGATAGCCGAGCCGGACAGCGTGAACACGATGGCCAAACTGCGCAACCTGCCCCTCCGCACCGCCGCCGGCGCGGTCGTGCGCGTGGAGCAGGTGGCGGATGTCAATCTGGCGCCGAGCGAATCGGAGTTGAACCGCAAAGATTTGCGGCAGGAGGACATGGTTACCGCGCGGCTGGAGGGGGTTGACCTCGGCACGGCCATGCGTGAAATTCAAGCCAAGCTGGGCCAGGCCAAATGGCTGCCGCCCGGCTCGGTGGAATACGGCGGATTGTATCAGCAGCAACAGGAATCCTTCCGCAATTTGCTGGCGGTGCTGCTGGCCGCCATCCTGCTGGTGTTCACGGTGCTAGTGGTGGAATTCCGTTCGTTCTACGAGCCGATTGCGATTGTCTTCGGCTCCGTGCTCGCACTTTTTGGCGCCCTCGCTGCACTGTGGCTCACTGGTGTTTCGCTGAACATCATCTCCTTCCTCGGCATGATCATCGGCGTCGGCATCGTGGCCAAGAACGGCATTCTGGTGCTCGACTATTTCCAGCAATTGCGGGCGCAAGGCGTGGAACTGGTCGAAGCGCTGGTGCGAGCCGGCCACCGCCGCTTGCGTCCGGTGCTGATGACCTCGCTGGCTGCCGCGCTGGGGATGCTGCCACTGGCTTGGGGCGTCGGCACGGGCGCGCAAATGCTCCAGCCGCTGGGCATTGCCGTCATCGGCGCGCTGTTCATTTCCGTGCTGCTGTCGCTCATCGCCACACCGGTGGTTTATTATTTGTTGATCCGAATGCATGAACGGGTGTTGCGGAAACATACCGATCACGCGTCCACAAGTTGAGCCGGTGATTTGACAAAAATCATGCTTTGACCGGCCTGAAATTCAAGCTGTCGGAAAACCGGTTCATTGTCTTGGGGGGCGATCATTGGCGTCGGCATCGTCGCCAAAAACGGAATCCTGATGCTGGACTTCGTGCAGCGACTGGAGGCGGACGGCGTGGAACTGACCGAGGCGCTGGTGCGTTCCGGCCATCGCCGTCTGCGGCCGGTGCTGATGACTTCGCTTGCCGCCGCCTTGGGGATGTTGCCGCTGGCCTATGGCATCGGTGCTGGCGCGGAAATGCTGCAGCCATTGGCCGTCGCGGTCATCGGCGCGTTGTGCATTTCGGTCCTGCTGTCGCTGGTTGCGACACCGGTGGTTTATTACATTCTGCGGTCAGTCAAAACAAATCCGCCGCCAAATTTGGCGACCCGGCAGTAAGAACACGGGCGCAAATTTGATTGAAAATTTCATGGCGGGCGGGTAAACCTTGTCGCATGAAAGCATTTTTATCCATGGTTGGGCTGTGCGCCATTTTCCCCCTCACCACCCCGGCCCCGGCGGCTGACGATTCAGCAATTTCTGAAATCAAGGCCGGCACTCCGTCGTCGGTTGCACGGCTGGAAGAACGCGAATTCGGCAAGCTGGCCGACGGGACCGTGGTGAAACAGTTCATCCTGCGAAACGCGCGGGGGATGACGGTCAAAGTAATCACCTACGGCGGAATCATCAGCGACCTTGAGGTTCCCGACCGGAACGGCGCGCTGACCAACGTCGTGCTCGGGGCCGATTCGCTGGATCGCTACACGGGCGGACGCGGCGGCGTTCCCGGCGCGGTCGTGCTGGGCCG
>DATCBW010000175.1:0-2792 GCA_036511615.1 Verrucomicrobiia bacterium
CGTTCGATTTTGGGGATGGAAATGTTGACGGCGGTGGATTCGACGACCAGTTCCACGTCGCCAAAACGCACCTGCTGGCCCGGCTCCAGCCAGACATCGGCGACGGGCTGGCCGTTGACAAACGAACCATTGGTGGAATCGCAATCGTGCAGCACCACGCCGTCGTTTGACAGGATCAGTTCGCAATGGTGCGTGGAGACGGTGGGATGGTTGATGGGAAAATCGCTTTGCGGGTCGCGGCCAACGAGGTTGACGCCGAGGCGCAATTCCAGCATCCCATTTTCCAAACCCTCCGTCTTGACGAGCAGTCTGGCCATAATTTCTCCAAAACCATCTGAACTCTGCGCGTCGGTAAAATGGAAGTCGAGCGGAAAATGAATTGGCTCTGGACGGCGAAATGAAAGCGGGATAATTTTTTTGCGTTCTGAAAAGTAAGACTATGTATGGACTCAAAAATTCCAGCAATTGTATTTTTGGTGCTCGGCATGATATTTATCATATTTAGCAGGCCGATCCTTGTCGGGATTCAGTGGCTGGACAAAAAGATTTGGAACGAAGTGAGGCGCAAGCAATTTCCGGGGTATGGCGGCAACGAATACAAGCCGTGGATGGTTATGCTTTTAGGCATTTCGTGGATTGCTTGTGCTATTTTCTTTTGGCTCACTTCAAAGTGATGAGAGCTATGCTGCCTGATGCTGCGTTTGTTTTTTCCCATTCATCCCAGCGGATTTTTTGCGAACGCAAATTCCCCGACGATTTTTCCGCCGATCAAATGCTCCTGAATGATGCGCTCCAAAACTTCCGGCGTGCAACTATGATACCACGCGCCTTCTGGATAAACGACGGCAATTGGCCCGCGCACGCAGACGCGCAGGCAGTTCGCCTTCGTGCGATAAACCAGCGGTTCCGGGCCGACAAGATTTAGCTCCTTGAGCCGCTGTTTCAAAAATTCCCACGACGCCAGACTCGCTTCGCGCGGGCAGCATTTCGGCTCGGCTGCGTCGGTGCAAAGAAAAATGTGGCGACGGAATTTTTCAAGGCCGAGAGTTTCGACGGCGGTTTGCAGTTCGGAATTCATAAAATCATGCTCATCCTCATGGTCATCCCCATCCGCGCAATCAAAAATTTTTGAGGTCGAGCATGAGCATGAGGACGAGGAGGAATAAAGCGGTTCACCGGAAAAACGTCAATCCAATCACGCCACCGACCGCGACAAGCGCGCCGATGAGCGCGCGGACGCCGATTTTTTCGCCCTCGACAATGCGCGTCATCGGCAGCAGCACAATCGGCGTCAGGGCGATGATGGCGGTGACGATGCCGGCGCTGGTGGTGGCGAGCGCCCATTGCATGCACGTCACGCCGAGCGTCTGGCCGGCGAGCGCGTTCGCCAGCACCCACGGCCAGAGACGCCGCCATTTTTCGCGCGAGACGGCCAGGGTTTTTTCCTGAAACATGCCGCCGTGGGTGTGGGCGGAACGCCATTTGAAAATGAGCAGCGTGACGGCGGGAAACAAAATTCCGCCCAGCACGCGCTGATAACCGGTCGTGCCGGCATCGGGATAAACTCCGTCGGCGTGCGCAACGTCGAAGGCTTTGCGGATGATCACCGCGCCCAGCGCCGCGCCCACCGCGCTGAACACACATACGAGAACGCCGATCTTCAACTGGCGCGGTTCGATTTTCAAATGGTCTTCCGGCGCGAGCGCGATGACCACGCCGGTCAAGATGGCGGCGATGCAAAAGATTTCCGGCAGATTTAATTTTGTGCCGAGCCAGAGCCATTCAATCAGCGCGGCGAAGGGCGCGGTGAGGCATTGCACTAGCAGGACGGTGCGGCGGCTGCCGAGGCGCGGAAGGGCTTGAAAATACGCGCTGTCGCCCAGGCCGATGCCGCAGAGTCCGCTCAACATGAACCAGCCGGGCGCGCCGTCCATGCCGGAGCCGAAGGTGTTCGCCCAGAGCGCGAGAAAAATTGTGGCGAGGGCGATGCGCCAGAAGTTGGCCTCGATGCCGCCGATTTGCCGGGAGGTGCGATAGCCGCAAATCGCCGAAGTTGCAAACAGCAGCGTGGTAAGCAGCGCGGCCAGCATCAGAGTTGGTCGTAATGCTCGTCACTGGCAATGTCGTCGTGGGTGCCTTCCACTTGGACACCGCCTTCTTTGAGGATTTTATTGATGTCGGGCGCGACCCAGCGATGCTGCTTGCTTTTTTTGGGCACCGGCTTGATGCGGTAACGTCCGAGTGAATCGCTTTCGAGGATGCCCCGATCCACCATGCGGACGAGGACGACTTTGGCCCAGTCATTGTCCTCGTGGTAGCGTTTTTTGGTTCCGGCCCGCCGGCAAATCTCCTTGGCACTGATAAAATCACTGCCCCAAGTTTTGAGGTAATCAAAAATGTCGCGCTCGTCTGCATCCATAATTTCCGGATTCTGGCAGACAACCGCGAAGGCGTCGAGCCATTAGCGAACGCGGTATTTTTTCAGTTGCGCGGCTGAACATCCGGCACCGCCGGACCGCGCGGCTGCGGAAATTTGATTTTCGAGCGCAGCAGCAGCGTGCCGAGGCAGAGGTCGGCAACGGGCATGACGACGTTAAAATTCTTGTGCATATAACGGTGATGGAGCAGGTGATGGCCGTTGAGCCGGTAGAAAATCCACGAGCGTTCCACGCGGCGCGCCTTGGGCAGGTGCATGCACCAGTGCATATACTCATAGGCCCCGTAGTAGGCGGCGAAGGACATCAACGCCCCGACGGCCGCATCCCAGCGGCCAAACGGCAGGGTCAGCGCCA
>DATCBW010000176.1:0-19751 GCA_036511615.1 Verrucomicrobiia bacterium
GAGATGTTCGCCCGCCCCGATTTGGACGCTGTGCTGCTCGCCGTTCCCGACAACTGGCACGCGCTGGTGGCCACGGAAGCCGCGCGCCGCGGACTGGATGTTTATGGCGAGAAACCGCTCGCGCGCACGATTGCCGAGCAGCAGGCCATCGTCAAGGCCGTCGAGAAAAACAACATCATCTGGCAGACCGGCTCGTGGCAGCGTTCGCAAGCGCCCTTTCACAAGGCCGCAGAAATTGTCCGCAACGGTTTGATCGGCGACGTCACGCGCGTCGAAGTCGGGCTGCCGGCCAATTACTCCGATTTTGGCGGAACGCAGCGGGAGTTGCAGCAGAAACTGGCCGCGCTGCCGGGAGGAGTGACCGATTTCACCAAAATCACTCCGGACACGGAAGCCTGGAAGATCGCCGTCAGCGATCCGCCGCCGGAATTGGATTACGAGATGTGGATCGGTCCGGCGCGGATGGAGCCTTACATCAAGCAGCGTGTCCACGCCAACTGGCGCTGGAACTACAACACAGGCGGCGGACAACTGCTCGACTGGATCGGGCATCATTGCGACATTGCGCATTGGGGCCTGGGCTTCGACGACAACGGCCCGTCTGAAATCGAAGGCACGGGCGTTTTTCCCGCCAAGGACGCCCTCTGGAACACCGCCTCCAAATACCGCATCGAGCTGAAGTATCCGCGCAACATCAACATGGTCATCGCCGGCGGCTACAACGACATCCGCGGCGGCTGTAAGTGGATCGGCACGGAGGGCTGGGTGTGGGTGGACCGCGGCGGCTTCGACGCCTCCAATCCTGCTTGGAAACAAGGCAGAAACCTGCCGGAAGAACTGCGCAAGATAAAACTCTACGAATCCCGCAATCACTACCAGAATTTCCTCGACTGCGTGAAATCCCGCCAGCCCACCATCGCGCCCGCGCAAACCGCGCATCACTCCGCCATCCCAGGCCATCTCGGATTGATCTCGATGCTGACCGGCCGAAAAATCCGCTGGGATGTCCAAACCGAAATGATTCTCGACGACGCCGACGCCAGCAAAATGCTGACACGCGGCTATCGCGCCCCGTGGCATCTGGCCTGAAACGAATCGTCCGTCACAACACTGGCGATTGCGGCGTCATTCCGCAGCCGTGGCGTTGGGGATGTGAGTGAACCTGGCGACGGCCTGTGAGCGCGAGCGGACGTGCAGCTTCTCGTAGATGCGACGAATGTGCGTGTTCACCGGCGGCACGCTGATGTGCAGCGCCTCGGCGATTTCCTTGTAGAGATAGCCGCGCGCGAGCAGTTCCAAAACCTCGCGTTCGCGCGGCGAAAGATCTTCGGTCTGGGTCGGCGCCGTGTTGAACCGTTGGAACGACTGGACGATTTTGCGCGCAATGTTGCTGCTCATCGGCGAGCCGCCGGCGTGAACGTCCTTGACAACGGCGAACAGTTCGGCGCGCGGCGTGCGCTTGAGCAAATAGCCGCTGGCACCGGACGACAACGCCTTGAAAATGTGGTCGGGATCTTCATAGACCGTGAGCATCATGAACTGCGTGTCCATCATCTGCGGCTTGAGGCGGCGAACACATTCGATGCCGCTCATCCCCGGCATATTGATGTCCATCAGGACAACGTAAGGTTTTTCCTGCGGCAAGGCGGCGAGCGCGGTTTCGGCGTTTGCATGAACACCGACGCATTTGAAGCCGGCCGCGCCGGAAATCCACTCGGTCAAAATGCCGCGTGCCGGCGCGTCGTCTTCCACGATGGAAACGGTGATGTTCACGGGCTTGATTTTAGCCCGGGCGCACTTGGAAAGATTGTCGTCAGTTCTCACGATAGGCCGCTGGTGAAAATCAAAATGGCATCCCGGTCAATTTAGAGCCGGTCTGAAAAAGACGCGGCGGTGGAATCGTCCTCGTTCTCCTGCTCGCCCTCGTCCTCGAAACACCCGGGAAACCGAGGACGAGCAGGAAGCCGGAATCTTCTTTTCAGCCACGCTCTTAACGTGAACGCCAATGACAGCAAATGCAACTGCGGTTTTCGCCGACACGGCAGGGATTGTTTTTCCCCCGTCCTCAAAATTGATGAATTGAGGATGAGAATGAGGACGAGGATGATCTCCGAAAACAATAAGTCCCTGCCCAACCTTTCGGTCGAACAGGGACAAATGGGGGATGGGAGTTCGCCATGCTCTCTTTCCCAAACCGGCATTAGGCGCGCCCTTTTCAGGGGCTGCCGGCTTCCCGACGCCATTCTCCACGGCAAGCGGAGTTTTCGGCCTCGTAGCAGGGCCGTCCAGCACCTTGCGGCCACTGGATTTCGAGTGAGGCTTTTCAGCTCGCTTCGGCTGGTGGTTGCGCCACCGGCCTGCGAACCAGGTCAAGACACGCCTGCGATTTTTTCGTTCGCGTCTTGACCACTGGCTCCGGGTCAGCCACCGCTTTTGGCGGTGCGTTCGCCCGACGCCACGGGTCTCGCCTCTTCACTCTTAAGTTGCTTTTTATCCACAGTCCAGCGGTGTCGTTTTTAACATCGCCGGTGCTTGGAAGTTTTTCACGCGGCTTGCCCGGCCTTCGTGTCTTTCCCGATGCGCACGCTCTTTTTGTCCCGCCTTTCGGCGTCTTTTATTTGGCGGTTCCAACTTTTTTATTTTTGAACCCGCCAGAGCCGTCCGACCGTGCTGATACACAGTAGCAACCGTTCACCCTCTGGGTGACTGCGATTCATTCAGGCTCGAAACCGGCCTGAACTACTTGACTCAACTCGGAACAGTTTCTCATCGTCCCTCGCTGCCAAGTCCCTCATTCGCATTTGACGGTGTGCGAACACCGCCAGAGGAACTGGTGAATTCTGCCTCGCCGGAACTTGCGTTCCGGTTTCAGAGGAGCCGTGTCAACCAGCCTGACCCGGCTTTTCCCCGGTCGCCCGGGATTATCTTGAAGACAGACAACGTCAATTTTATTCGCCGCCGCGCGCTTCGTTCTTTCAATGAACTGCGAACATCCTAGCACAAATTTTATTTCTGCCCACAATTTGATATGCACACTTTATCCACCGAAAACCGCCGGTGAAAAAGTTGTGAACAAACTCAAAACACCAATGTAATCAATGTTTTCAGCCACTTTTAACCGGAAATTATTCACCGAAAAAAACGCTTCAAAAAGACGCGGTGAACAAGTTGCTGAAAAAGATTTTTGGGAAATTTCCATTCAGCCAAGACAATTCGCCGTGTTGGAAAACGGACGTAGCGGCTTTCGGCAGAAAGCCGGATGATTCAATTTCCTAGATAAATGCGGCGGTCTGCCGACGCGCCGCTACGACCATCCGGCGTCCTTTAAGGACGCAAATTCTTTTTGGATGATTTTCCAGCCACTTCGTAGCTGGCTAATTTCCGGTGTCCCTTTGGGACAAGTGCGGACAAAATTTCACGAGGGCGGGCGCAAGACTCGCCTTTTTTATTTCAATCAAGGTTAGCCGTTCGAGACAAACCGCTCCGTGCGGGCAAAAATCGCTTCCCGCAGCCTCGAAATCAATCTGTGCGGACAATTTCGCCTTCCGTGCGGACGAAAATCGTTTCGTGCGGCCATTTTCCCGTCCGTGCGGCGATAATTCGATCTGTGCGGGCGATTGGCCGTTCCGTGCGAGCCAGCTTCCAGTCCGTGCGGCCAAAAATCAATCCGTGCGCCCATTTTTCGATTTGTGCGGAAAAAAGGCCGGTTTGTGAGCGTTTTTGACGATTGCAGGTGGTCAAAAAGAGACAGTTTTAATTGTAGGAGCCAACGACGGTGACGGGGCGCAAATTCTTTTTGGATGATTTTCCAGCCGCTTCGTCGCTGGCTGCTTTCCGGTGTCCCTTTGGGACAAGTGCGGACAAAATTTCACGAAGGCGAAGTGCGTAAAATCATTTTGGGATGGACGATTGGGGCAATTGGCGTTTGAATTCCATCCGCTTGAAGATGAAACCATGAAAACGAAAGCTATCATTGCGCTTATTGCAATTGTTGGAACGTTCGGATTGGCTGGTTGCAAACCGAAAACAACAACACTCACCGGACAAGTATTCATTGTCACTCAAGGCGGAGATAATATAAAACTTGGTGACGTTCAGATTCTGTTAATTGAAAAAGCGCAGGTCGCAGCATTTTTGGCAAAGAGGCAACCAATCGTTGATGCTGAAATTGCATCGGCACAACAGGAATTTAATCTTGCAAAGGAAAATTCTAAAAATGCTTACGCAGCATACAAAGCAAATGAAGATTTAAAAAATTCGGGAGACGATAGCCAGAGAAACATGGTAGAGGCGTTAGAACAAAAGTGGTTTGCCGTGGACGACAACTTGAAGGCGGTCATGAAAAAATTAAATGATGCTCAAGGAGTCGAAAATTATTTTTCAGACTTTTTACCTGATTCTGTCCAAAAAACCGTTTCTGACGCTGACGGTAAATTTTCATTTACATATTTGCGCGACAAACCACTCGCGATTTATGCGACGGCCACACGAACGGTTCCAGATGAATTGACGGATGTTTTGGGTGGTCGGCAAACTATTACTGGTGTTGAAAAGTATTATTGGTTAGTTGATGCTCCCACTAATTCCGAAGCTATTCAGATTTTTTTGAGCAACGACAATCTCGTTTTTAGCGATCCAGCAGGTTATTTCACAATAGCCCCAAAAAAGATGCCTTCCAATCGTGAGTTTGAAAGAGCATACAATCATGTGTTACTCGAACTTGAAAAATGAAAATCCGACACGGCCTTGTTGCTTTTTTTGATATTTTGGGATTTCGGCAATTTGCCGCTGTCCAAACTGACAAAAAAATTATCCAAAAGGCCCAATTGATTCGAGAGAATCTATTGCAAATTCGCAGCAGACTTGCAGAACCGTCGCAAAAAATTTCGAGTCAGTATTTGAGCAACATTGAATGCTATACTTTCGCGGACTCAATTTTATTAAGCCAAGAAATTCCGCCAGCAGAGCCGGAATGGTTTTACTGGCTCGCGTTTTTTCATGTTTGCACCGGCCTAATGAAATTTTCATTCAATAAAGGTTTTCCGCTTCGCGGAGCAATATCGGAGGGAAAGTTCTATGTTGAGGAGCGAAGTTTTCTGGGCAAGCCGATAATTGATTGCCATGAGCTATCCAGTCGAACGCTGTGGGCAGGTTGTGTTCTGGTTCCGGCTGCTCAAAAGAAACTTGAAAAGATTTGGATAAATACAATGGAGCAAGTTTGCGTTAAAAAATACGACGTGCCAGTAAGAAACAAGAAAAAGTCACGTTGCACGGAATCTTTATCCGCGCTTAAATGGTTCCACGATAGCCTTTGGCAAGCTCCGCTCGATGCCGCGCTTGGAATACCAAATGCAGTTAAAAAAAGTTTTGAATCACACGGAAAGAAAATTTCCGATGAGGATGTTCGTTTGAAGATGAAAAATACGGAAAATTTTTTAACATTTGTTGACAGTCTTTATGCAAACTCGAATGAAAAACGGAAGGTTTAGGTTTAATTGACGCCAAAGTGTTTCAGCGGATGTGGTCATTTTCACCTCAAATGATTCGCCGCGTCGGCAAAGCCGGCGACGATTTCATCGCGGGATTTCAGGTTGCGGATGCGCACGTAGGATTCGCTTTCCACTTTGGCCGTGAACGCCGCCTTCAATTCCTGCGCGCGTTTGAATTGCTTGTCCGGCTTGGCGGGCGTGAGCGGATACTCGACGGCAAATCCGGCGGCGCGCAATTCCTGGATGAGTTTGAGCGACGGCGCGCGGAGGGTTTCGTCCTCGATCAAAACAAACACGTCCACGTTCGCGTCGAATTTTGGCAGCAGGCCGCGCGCTTTCAAAATCTCCAGCAGCACCACGTCGCCCATGCCGAAGCCGAGCGCGGGCAGGTTCACCTTGCCGCCGCTGATGAGCTTGACGAGGTTGTCGTAGCGTCCGCCGCCCGCGATGGCGCGGAACTCGCCCTTCGCATCGAACGCCTCGAACACGACGCCGGTGTAATACGCGAGGCCGCGAATGACGCGATAATCAATCTTGACGAAACTGCCGAGGCCACGCGCGGTGAGATTTTGCAAAATGTTTTCCAGCTCCGCCGTGGGCTGGCCGGATTCGATGAACTGGTTCACGTCCGCGAGTGAAAATCCCAGCGCGGATAATTTCTTTTCGGATTCTTCCGGCGACGTGCGTTCCAGTTTGTCAATGATCTGGAAGAATTGATAATCACCTTCGGCTTCGCCTTCAACTTCACTTTCCGCCACACCGTCGGGATTCGGTGTCCGGCTGTCGTAAAAATCCTGCCACGCGTTGCGGCTGCTCAACCGGATGACAAAATCCTGTTCGGTCAAACCAAACGCGCGCAGCGTGTCAATGAGCAGCGCGATCAATTCCGCGTCCGCCGCCGGATCGCTTTCGCCGATGATGTCGGTGTTGAACTGGAAATGTTCGCGCAAACGGCCTTTCTGCTGGCGTTCGTAGCGGAAGAGTTGCGGCAGCGCGAACCACTTGATGGGCTTTTTGTAATTGCGCTCGTGCGCGGCGACCATGCGCGCGAGCGTCGGCGTCATTTCCGGGCGCAACGAGACGGCGCGTTCACCTTTGTCCGTGAAATTATAGAGCTGGCCGACAATTTCTTCGCCGCTCTTCGTTGTAAAAAGTTCAAGCGGTTCGAGCGGCGGCCCGTCGTATTCGCGGAAATTGTAGCGCTTGGCGGTTTCACGCCATTTGTCAAAAATAAATTGGCGCGCGTCGGCGCTCCAAGTATCGGCGTGCGGGAGCGGTTCGGGATAAAAGTCGCGAAATCCGGGCAATCGTTCCATGCCGCGAAGTTAAAAGATTTCGTTGAATCGTTAAACAGTTAAATTGTTGAATCGTGTGGGAAACGCCGATTTAACGATTCAACAATTCAACAAATTACGATTTGGCAGGTAATTTCAAAACTTCCGCGCGCATTTCCTTGCCGGCTTTGAATTTCACCATCGAGCGGGCTGGAATGGGCACGTCGGTTTCCGGCTTGTTCGGATTGCGCCCGACGCGCGCCTTGCGGGTCTTGACTTCAAAGACGCCGAAGTTTCGCAGTTCCACCTTGTCGCCTTTGGCGAGCGCCTCGGCAATGTAATCAAGGGTTTTCTGCACCACGTCGAACACCTGGGTTTGGATCAACCCGGTCTCTTCGCTGATGCGCACAACGAGGTCACGTTTGGTCAGGGTCATGGTATTTTTTTTGTTGATTGGTTGGTTTCCGATAAATCATTGGACGATGCGCATGATCAAGCAATCGTCGGCCGGATTTTCATCCGCCACCCGGGCGCCAGCAAGGTGAAACATTCCTGCAAGCCCCGTTCGCCACCCAAGTCATCGCTGCTGCCGGACCGGTAGTGGTTGGAAACCGGCGGGAATTGCCCAGGCAAATCGCTGTTGCCGGGCGCCGGCCCGGACACGCTCAACGGCGCGGCCTGGAGATGATGCCGGTCACCCGGCGGATCACGCTGCCAGCCAAAGCGACTGGTGGCGAACATTCTTTTCATTTCAATGCTCCTGAATCCAGACCATCAATCAGCAAAACACCCGCAATGTCGAGCAAAATATGACAAAATATGGCAAGCGCCCGGCAGGTGGCTCCGTTTGAGTTTGAAAGCAGTTGCCACCCGGAGGCGGTGGACACCTGTTTTGAACAAGTGTTGTTGCCGGCAATGCCCAATCCAAGGAAGATTGCAACCAAAGCAAACGACTTGAAATTCATGACGACCAGTCCGGACGCTTGGCGGCAGTTAAAGTATCAAGGGACGACGACGCGCAGTTTTTGCTGCTCCACGGAAAAAGTCGCCGGCAGATTGCCCACCCACTCGCCGTCCAGTTCAAACGCGGCGGACGTTTCACTGGTCAGTTCAATTTTTTTTGCGCGCAGCCGGCGGACCAGTTTCTCGGACAGCTTCCGCCGCAGAATAAATCCGGGCGCGAGGCGCAGCAGCGACGCCAGGTTCACGCGCGGAAAAACGCACACGTCCAGCAGCCCGTCGCCCAGGTCGGCACCGGGGAAAATTTCAAACGGCCCGCCGTAAAATTTTCCGCTGCCGAGCAGCGCCAGTTCGCCCTCGATTTTTTGGCCGTCGGCGCTCACGCATATTCGCGGCTGCTTTTCCAGAAGCGCCTGAAATCCGGCGACAACATAGGCGAGCGGCCCGGCGTTCTTTTTCAATTTCCAACTGACCAGTTCCACCGCCCGCGCGTCAAGACCCGCGCCGGCCAGTTGCATGAATAATCGCTGCACCGGCTTGCCGTCCTCAAAATAATCCACGCGCCCCAGGTCAATTTTCGTTTCCTGGCCGCGCCGCAAAATTTTCCACGCGCCGGGAATGTGCAGCGGAATTTTCAATTCGCGCGCGAAGACGTTCACCGTGCCCAGCGGCAGCACGCCGAGCCGCGTGCGCTCGAAACCGTCCG
The DNA here is from genome assembly GCA_036511615.1 of Verrucomicrobiia bacterium. Lineage (GTDB taxonomy): Bacteria > Verrucomicrobiota > Verrucomicrobiia > Limisphaerales > UBA11358 > UBA11358. The sequence goes on from DATCBW010000176.1 coordinate 8,430, forward strand.
GCTCGTCGCCGATGCCGTTCAGGACTTCGTTCACCGTGCCGTCGCCGCCCGCCGCCACGATGACCTCGTAGCCCGTGGCGACCGCCGCCTGCGCAAAACGGCGCGCGTCGCCGGGCGCGGTCGTGGCCTTGAGCGCGGACTGCTGCGACAGCTCGTTCAAATAGCGGCGGAAATGCCGCGCCTTGTTGCCGCGCGCGGCGGGATTGAAAATGACGCAGATGCGCACGCGCAAATGATTTTGTTTTCGCGCCGATAGTCGAGGAGAAAGCGCGGCGGCCGCGACGCCTTATTTGCCCGCCCGCTGGATTCGCTTCACGCAGTTCAGCGGATGCTTTTTCAACGCACATTCCCAAATCCGCACCACCCGCCAGCCCGCCCGCCGCAGGGCGCGCGTCACCAGCGCGTCGCGTTTTTTATTGCGGGAAAATTTCCGACGCCAGAATGTCCGGTTGTTCTTTGGATTGGTCGCGTGACGCGGACAGCCATGCCAGAAACACCCGTCCACAAACACCGCCAGCCGCGCCCGCCGAAAAACAAAATCAGGACGAACGCGAAAATTGGTAGGGCGACGGTGCTCCGTCGCCGGGCTTTGGCGGCGCGGCAGCGCCGCCCTACCACGAATTTCAAAATGCCTTCGCCATCCCGTGATTTTGTTCCGCCGGAACAATTTTGCCAGCGCCAGTTCCGTGGCCGCGTTCCCGCGCGAACGGATGCGCGACATCACTTCCGACCGCTTCTTTTTGGAAAATACATCAGCCATTTCTTAACCACAGATTAACACAGACGGGCACGGATTCCGCCGGAGCGTGGGTCTGTGACCCGCAGCCGCGTCGCCATTTGCCGGATGCTGGAAAAATTTCAAGGCCACACTGTTTGCGTAAGTGCTGCGGCTCACAGAGCCGCGCTCCGGTTCTGCAACGGCTCCCCGTAATCCGCCGCCAGCGCGAATCGCCGTTCCATTTCATCCGGCAGGTGCGGGTGCATCCGGTCATACAGCCCGCTCCATTGCGAATCGCTCGGATACAATTCTGCTTCGGTGATTTCGCCGGCCTCGGCGCGCCGCCAAGCTTCGGCGGCAAAGCGTTTCAAGCCGCGCGGCCAGCCGCTGTCGGCCTCTTCAAAGCCGTCGGGATGCAGGCCGGGAAACAGATAGGCCACGCTGCTCCATGCGCAAACTTTTGTCTTGGTGAAAATGTCACCAGTCTTTTTTGCCAAAACAATTTTCATCTTCATCAAGAATAGAACCGTCCGGCAAAACATCCACCGGCAAAATGTAATCTTCGACCGTCATCGCATCATCAAAGTCCCGCTCGCCTACAAGAAACTGGCGCAAATGCTCCATCACATCGTCAGCGATTTCCCGTTGTGCTGCTTCGACAGTCGGATAGACAACTGGCATCAGGTCTTCGTCGTGCCATGCGGGGACTCGTCCTTCGCAAACCGTGTCAATGAAGATGCAGAAAGCTGGTTGATTCATAATACGGCGAATACACCTGGCCAGGTTTGGGCATATTGGCAAGACCAAACTTGCCAGCACAACCCGTTTGTGCTTTGAATAAATCATGCAATACAAAATCGAGGTTATCTATACCTCCGGCTGGGATGACGCCTGCTGGACTGAAGAAACAACGGACGGAGTCACTAGGCCGTTGCGATTTGAAACTGTCGGCAGCGCGCAAGCAGCGCTTGATGAATTTTTCGCCGACGTGAAGGATGCGGTGGCCGCTGGCAATATGGACGTTGAAGAAAACCCCAATCATTACAGAATCGCTGCGGTGAAATGATTGGCAATCATCGTTGTGTCTGGCAATTTGGCCGCATGGCAAAAGCTCCGGCTGTCAAATGGACGCGCGAACATTTTCTCATCGCGCTGAATCTCTATTGCAAGCTGCCGTTCGGCAAGCTGCACAAAGGAAACCCCATCATCGTGGAGACGGCGGCGAAAATGGGGCGGACACCGAGCAGTCTTGCGATGAAGCTCGTCAACTTCGCGTCACTTGATCCAGTGCAGCAAGCTCGCGGGATTCGCGGGTTGCAGGGTGCGACGAAACAAGACAAGACTATGTGGGCCGAATTCCACTCAAATCTTTCCGTGCTTGGCGAGGAGAGCGAGCAGATGCTGCATGATCTGTTCACTCACGACGAAACGAAGGAAGTGGACTTCCTTGCGCGCGACAAAGTCCGACTCGTCGCGCCGACTGGCCCAACCGAAACACAGGCGACTGTCAAAGTTCGCCGAGGCCAGCAATTCTTCCGGCAATCAGTTCTCACAGCTTATGACGTGCGTTGCTGCATCAGCGGCATCAATGTGCCGCGTTTATTAGTCGCGAGTCACATTAAGCCGTGGGGGAAATTTCCGAACGACCGATTGAATCCGCGAAACGGACTTTGCCTTTCATCGCTTCACGACGCGGCATTTGACGCCGGACTCATCACGCTTGACGACAAATTGAGTGTTGTGTTGAGCAAACGACTTCGGAGTTTCTTTCCACAGCCAGCATTGGAGCAAAATTTCGTTCCGTTCGAGGGCAAGCCGATTCGTTTGCCGGAAAAATTAGCCGAGCCGGATGTGGATTTCATACGCTTCCATCGCGAAGAAATATTCCAGAGCTGAAGCCCAGCGCCGTAGGCGCGGAATCTTTGTAGAAAACCAATCCCAAAAGAAAATCCAGCCCCGTCAGGGGCGGCATCTTCGGGAAAGGAACAAATATGTCGCTCCTGACGGAGCTTGGTGGAAAATGCGGTTCACGTTCTACAACTATTTCGCCCCTGTGACGGGGCTGGGAAATCATTCCTCGCCGGTTTTGAAAATATATTTCGGGTCGTATTCCACGCCGAACTTCTCCAATAAGGCAACGTATTCCTCGCGGAATGATTTTTTGGCGTGATGTTTTTGCTGGTTCTCAATGTAACGAATCACCGCGCCAAGCTGGGAACGCGAATACGAAAACGCGCCGAATCCTTCTTGCCACGAAAATCTTCCCGTCGCCCAATGTTTCTCATTGATGAATTTCGACGAACCGGCTTTTACATCGCGGACCAAATCGGAAAGCGCCATGTCCGGCTTGATGCCGACGAGCATGTGCAGGTGATCCGGCATATTGTTTATGGCAATCAATTTTTGCTTTTTCCCAGAGACAATGCCGGTGATGTATTTCTGAAGTTCGTCATTGTGCTCCGGTTGAATGAGGCTTTGCCGGCCTTCAACGGCGAACACGACATGGAGATAGATTTGCGTGTAGGTGTTGGCCATGCGCCGAAGATGCCGCTCCTGACGGAGCATGAAAATCTTTTTTATTCTGCGTTCTACAAAGATTTCGCGCCTACGGCGCTGCCAGCGGCGAGTTCAATTTCAATTCCATAGATGGTCGGTCAGCGTGTATTTGTCCGGGACATCGGTTTCAAGGATGGATTCGAGCTTCGGCCCTTGCGCCGGAAATTCCGGGAATTCAAACGCGCGCCGTTGCTTGAAGCCGACGAGAAAGATGCGTTCGCGGTGCTGCGGCACCACGCTTTGCGCGTCAATGATAGCCGTGTGCAGATGGTAGCCGAGCGCATCGGTGAGCGTGTTGTAAATGATTTGAAACGTCCGGCCCTGGTCGTGGCTTTTGAGGTTCTTCACGTTCTCCAGCACAAACGCGGCGGGCTGGTGGCACTCGATGATTTCCGCCAGCGAGAAGAACAGGTTGCCCTGCTCCTTGTCGTCAAAGCCGTGCGCCTTGCCGAGACTCAATTTCTTGGAGACGCCGGCGATGCTGAACGGCTGGCAGGGAAAGCCGGCGCAAAGAATGTCGTGCGCCGGAATGTTCGCCACCGCCACAGAATGGATGTCGCCGTGCGGCATCTCGCCGAAATTGGCGGCGTAGGTTTGCTGCGCGTATTTGTTCCAGTCGGAGGAGAACACGCACCGGCACCCGGCGCGTTCAAAGGCGAGCCGGAACCCGCCGATGCCGCAGAAGAGGTCAATGAACTTCAGTTTGCCATGCGTTCCATTGCCGTTTGCGTGGTAAGCAACGGATTCTTCCCGCAATTCGGCGGGCTTGGACTTGCGTTTTTTGGTCACGCGTCCACTCCCTTGCACAGTTCCGCCGTGGAAAAACCCAGCGCCTTGGCGAGCTTGGCGACGTTCTTGATGCCGGGATTGCGCAGGCCGCGCTCGATGTCGCTGATGTAGGTGGGGTCAAGCCCGGACTTCTCGGCAAGCTTTTCCTGCGTGAAGGTTTTGACGTCGCGCTGGCGGCGGACGTTGCGCCCGAGGGCGGCGAGAACGGGATCAAGTTTCGGCATGGCTCATAGTCCATGCTAAAACGGGCCAAAGGTCTATCGGCTATGAGCCAGGTTGAGCGCCGGCACGCCGGCTATTTCAGCCAGTTGATTTTGATTTCCTTTTCGACGGCCTTGAATTCCGGGTCGCCGGTCACGAACTCGGCGTTTTTGATTTTGGCGAGCGCCGCGCCAAAGCAGTCGGCGTAGGACATTTTGCAGGCGGCCTTGTAAATCGCGGCCTGTTTGGTCAGATGCAGGCCGGCCTCCACCACTTCAATGGGCATGGCGGCAATCTCCCGGAGCTTTTGTTCGGCGGCGGCCTCGGAAACCTTGCGCCTGGTGTTGTAATAGACTTCCCCCCAGTTCACCACGCTGATCAACAGCTTGTGCCGTTCGGCGGCGGCCTGCTCCAAGATTTTCTCCACGGCTTCCGCCGCCGGCTCGTCCTCAAAAAAGGCGATCAGCGCCCAACTGTCCAAGACTTTTGTGGCCATGTCACAATTCGCGTTCGCGTTTGCGGTCTTCCATCATGGCCTTCATCACGCCCGTGCCCTTGAGCGAACCGCGCAGGCTGCGGATGTAGGCGCGGGTGATGGGTTTCAGCAAAATGCCTTCCGGCGTGGCGACGACGGTGGCCTTGGTGCCGTCCTCAATCTCGAATTCCTTGCGCAGGCGGCGGGGGATGACCACCTGGCCTTTCGTGCCAAAGCTCACGGTGTCCGGCTTCAATGTTGCAATCATGGTGTGAAGTTAAACCAGAATTGAAAAGTATGTCAAACGCATTTTTGTATTACTTCTTGGCAGGGTAGCCCGCGGTGGCCGCATTTCGCGCGGCCGGCCACGGCCTTTGTTTTGGCAGCGTCCTAATTTGAAGTGTCGGGACGCGGCTGTGCGCGAAGCGTCAGCCGCAGCGTGTCGAAAATACTGCGGCTGGTCTGCAACACAGCCGCGTTCCGCCAAACGAGGACACTGCCTTTGCTTTGCGCCGGCTTGCGCTTTGTCGGCATTTTTCGGACAATGACAGCATGAACGAAGTCTCCGAATGGAAAATTCCCAAGTGGCCGTTCGTTTCCGCTTGGATCATTTTGCTCGCCGCCTCCGCCGCCGTGATTTACCGGGCCGCGCACCCGATTTCCGATTGGGAATTTGGCCTGGCCACCGGCTGCGTGGTGATCGGCGCGCTGCTCGGCTGCTGGCCGTTCATTTTGGATTACCGCGCCACGGCAAAATTGATCGAGGTCAACGCCGTCACCACGGTCGCGGAGCAGTTGCATGATTTGCAGACGTATTCCGCGCAGATTGCCGCCGCCACCAGCCAATGGGCGCTCGTGCAGGAAACCACGAAGGGCAGCGCGGAAAAAACCGCCGCCGCCGCGCGCGAAATCGCCGAGCGCATGGCCGTGGAAATCCGCGAGTTCAATGAATTTCAGGTCAAGCTCAACGACACGGAGAAGGGCGCGCTGCGGCTCGAAGTGGAAAAACTCCGCCGCGGCGAAGGCGAATGGCTGAACGTCGTCACGCGCATTCTCGACCACATTTTCGCGCTGCACAATGCCGCCGTCCGTTCCGGCCAGCCGGAACTCGCCGGGCAGATCGGCCAGTTTCAAAACGCCTGCCGCGACGCCGCGCGCCGCGTCGGCCTCACGCCGTTTCACGCCGCGCCGGAGGAAAAATTTGACGCGCAACGTCATCGCGCCCACGGCGTGGAAAATCCGCCCGCCGAAGCCGTCGTCGCCGAGACGCTCGCGCCCGGCCTGACCTTTCAAGGCCGCCTCATCCGCTCCGCGCTCGTGCGCCTGCAGGCAGCGGACGCGCCGGAAAATGAAACTGCGCCGGAGAAAAGTGACACCGCCGAAGCTGCGCCGGACGAGCTTTCGCTCGACGCCGATTAAATTTCCACCGTGCGCCGCGCGGCGAGAAAATGCAGCGCCCGCAGCGTGACCTGGCGCGCAAAAATCTTTTCCAGTGCCGCCGCGTAAAGCCGCAATTGCGGCGTGTAAGTTTTGATTTTCTGCGCCAGCTCATCCGCGCGGACGCCGTCCGTCTTGAAATCCACCAGCCAGATTTCGTCCGGCAGCAGCACCGCCAAATCCACCACGCCTTGAACGACGATGAATTCGTTTTCCAGTCCGGCTTCAGCTTTCGCGCCGGTGATCTGCGCAATTTCCGCCGGACTAAACCGCGCCGTGAACGGCAGTTCGCGCCGCACATTTTCCGCGTTCGCCAGAATTTTTTCGCCCAGTTCCGAATCCCAAAATGCCTCCAGCGCCTCCAAATCCAGGGCCGACCGTTCATCCACCGACAAATAATTTCCCCGCACCAGCCGTTCCGCCTCCGCCGCAAGGTCGCCGTTTTGTTTCAACGCAAAATGCTGAAGAAATTTATGGTGCACCGTGCCGGCTTCCGCTGCCGACAATTTTTGATCTGCGATTTTCGATCTTCGATTTGCCGCAACAAATCCAGGCCGGGCAAAAAACGGCTCGGCTTCATCGTCCAGTTCTTCCGCCGCGCGCCGCAGTTCCGTGACTGACGCCTTGGCTTTCTGTTTCGTCGCCGGCTGCTGAGGATATTGCCAGCTCAAAACCGCGCGCAATTTTTCCTGCTCGTCGGCATTTAGTGCGGGCAGCTCCGCTTCCGACTTCTGCGTTCCATTTTTCACGCTGTCCACGTCCGCGAGTTCTTCATCCTCGACCAATCGCCAGCGTAAATGCGGAAATTCACCGCTTGTCCCGTTTTGGACTGTGGACTCCCGACTCTGGATTCCAAACCACAATCCCAGCCAGTCGGCAAAACAATTTGCGTCGGCAATTTTCTGCGACGTCACCGGCTCCGGTTTTGTCCAAAGCGTCTCCCATTTTTTCTCCGTGACCGTGGCCGACAAAATCAGCGTGTCGCGCGCCCGCGTCAGTGCGACGTAAAGCAGCCGCAATTCCTCGCCGCGCAGCTCGCGTTTTTGCCGGTGCTGCGCGAGCCAGTGCGGCAGACTGGGATAACGCCGCCCGCTGGACGGCGGTTTGACTTTCGGACACAGCCCGAGTTCCTCGTCAAAAATGATTTCGCCGCGCAGATCCTGTTCATTGAATTTTTTCGCGAGATCAGGCAGGACGACAACCGGAAATTCCAAGCCCTTGCTCTGGTGAATGCTCATCAGCCGCACGGTGTTTCCCGCCGCGACGACGGGCGCGTCCGGTTCCGCGCCAGCCTCGCGCTGCGCCTCGATGAATTTCAAAAAACGAAAAAGCCCCTGCCGCTGGAACTGGTCGAACGACTGCGCGAGATTGAGGAATCGTCCAATGTTCGCCGCCCGTTGCGCGCCGCGTGGCTGTGCCCGCAGCCAGTCCGCATAAAGCGTCTCCGCCAGCACCGCCTCCAGACATTCCGAGAGCGACTGCTGTTTCGCGAGCTTGCGCCAGCGCGAAAATCGTTCGAGAAATCTGGCGGTCTTCGCGTCCAGTTCATTTTTAATTTCTAATTTTTCATTTTGAATTCGATTCAGCGCCGTCCAGAAATGTTTGTCCTTCGCCGCCAGCCGGATTTCCGCCAGTTCGTCCAGCGACAGGCCGACGAGCGGCGAACGCAGCACCGCGATGCACGGCACGTCCTGCAACGGATTGTCGAGCAATTGCAGCAGGCTCAAGAGATCAAGGATTTCGCTGCCGTCAAAAAATCCGCCGCGCGCGACCACCAGCGGCACGCCGGCCAGCTCAAATTGTTTCGCAAAAATTTCCGCCTTGCCTGCCGGCGAACGCAGCAGAACCGCGACATCACGCCATTCGGCGGCGCGAAAAATCTTTTCGTCGTCGTCCCAGATTTCGTGTTTTTCCGCGATGAGTTTTTTCAGACGCAGCGCGACAAGCCGGGCTTCCTTGTCCGCCTCGGCAAGGTCGGAAAATTCGTCATCCATTGCAATTTCGTCGCGACCGGGCTTGAGACGCAAAAGCAGTTCGGCGCGGGGCGACGGATTTTTGGCGATGCTGAAATCGGTGCGTGTTTCGGGCGAACCGAATTTTAATTCCGCGTCGGCGTCATAAGCCACACCACCGATTTCCTCGCGCATAATCAGGCTGAAAACGGAGTTGGCGAAATCCAGCAGCGATTCGCGGCTGCGGAAATTTTCTGACAGCGGAATGGTCTTGCCACTTTCGCCGTGCCAGGTCTTCGAGTAATCGCGGAAGATTCTTGGATCGGCGAGCCGAAAACGATAGATGCTCTGCTTCACGTCGCCGACGAGGAAGCGGTTGGCACCCGAACCGTCACGGGAAAGTGCGGCGATGATTTTATCCTGCGCAGCGTTGATGTCCTGATACTCGTCCACGAAGACGAAGCGGAGTTTTGCGCGCCACGCTTCCGCGACGGCAGTTGGCTTGTTGGTGGAAAAATCCCAGAGCAGCTTGAGCGCGAACTGTTCAAGGTCGTGAAAATCGAGAACGCCGTCGGCGCGTTTGCGTTCGGAAAATTTTCCGGCATACTCCTGCGCCAGCCGCAGCAAGGTTTCCATCTGGCCGCGAATCCAGGTCCAGTCCTCTGCGAGCGGATCAATTCCGTTCCTGACCGGCGCGAGCGCGGAGAGAAACGCCGCTTCGTCGAAAATACCGCCAAGCGCCGGGCGCAATTTTCCGGCTTTGCCCTTGGGATAATTGGCGGTCAAGCCTGCGGAAACAATTTGTTGCAACATTTCCGCCGCGAATTCGCGGGTGAGGTTGTTTCCAAGACGCTGAAAAACGCCCGCCAATTCAGCGGCTTTTTCATTTTCGCTCCTCAATGTTTCCAAAACCGGCAGCCATTCGTCGCGCCAGTCTTTAATCGCGACGAGTAGCCAGCGTTGCCAGTCCGCAGGATCGGTGGCGGAAAATTTCTGGATTTGTTCCGCGAGCCAGCCGGCGGCATCGGGTCGCGTTTGCGAATAATGATGCAGGCGCAGGACGAGTTTTCGGATGTTTTCGTCGCGACCGTTGCCGTGAACTTGAATCAGGTTTTGGACAGTGATGGAAAATTCATTTTCGCCGGCGTAGTGCGCTTGAAATAGTTCGTCCAGCGTTTCGTTGGCGAGCTGGCGGGCTTTGCCTTCGTCGAGAACCGCAAGCTGCGGGTCGAGGCCGAGTTCGTAAAAATGTTCGCGCACGAGGCGCAGGCAAAAACTGTGGAGCGTGCCAATGTGCGCGAGATCGAAACGGGCAAGTTGTTCCTGCCAGTGCGCATCGTCGGGATGGGCGGAGATTTTTTCTTCGAGACTTTTGCGGAGGCGCCGGCGCATCTCGGCGGCAGCGGCCTCGGTGAAAGTGACAATGAGCAGTTCGTCGAGCGACGCACGTTCGCGGGCGAGGCAGTCGAGGCAGCGGGCGACGAGCGTCTTGGTTTTGCCGGTGCCGGCACCGGCCATGACGAGGACGTTGCCGCGCGCGGCCACGGCTTGCTGTTGCGATTCCGTCAGAGAACGATTTTCTTGGCGCGGCAATTCCATGCGGTGGAAATTTTAGCCGCAGATGAACCTGGATGAAACACTGATCTGGTCGCGAATGAGCGGAGGGACAATGCGCTGCGGCATATTTCAACCGGTTGAGAAATAAAAAAAGGGACGGCTCCAAGCCGTCCCTGTGAAATTTGAATTGACGAGGAATTAGTTACCACCGCCACCGCCACCACCGCCACCGCCGCGGCCACCGCGACCTCCCCGACCACCAAAGCCACCGCCGAAAAGCTGATTATAAGTCATCACGGCAGGCATACTGTCTATCTGGGTCTTTTGATCCGCTGTGATCGAAGGCACAACTGCTTTCACCGCAACGGTGTAACGTAGCACCGCGATGTCGGTCTCAATGGCAGACACGGCTTGAACCTTGGCGCGGACGCTCGCTTCAGTCGCATCTGGAGCTAATGCGGCAGTCACCGCTTCTTTTTGAGCCGCCTCTAGTTTTGTGGTCAACGCCGTCAATTCAGTCGAGCCAGTGACGGCATCGCGAATTTGTTGGTTTTGTTCCTGGGTTAAAACGCCACCGCGTCCACCGCGTCCACCACCACCACCGAAACCACCGCCACCACCAGCTTGGGCGAATGACCCGGTGCTGTCAGCCAGCAAGCCGCCGACGGCAAGCGCTACAACCAGCAATGTTTTTGTTAATTTCATAGACTTTATTTGATTTTTGTTATGTTTTTAAGGTTCCGCCACATTTCGTTTGACGGCGGAATAAGGGGTCAGACGAAGGTGGTGCCAAAAGGTTACGGAAATGTCGTCCGTTATTTCCCCGACTCGACGTCCCAAAATGACCATGTCGGGCATGGGCTTCCGGTGACGCACCACTGGCTGTCAGGCGATTGCCTCCCTGGCGGGCAGCGAGGGGGCGGTGGGCAGCTTGCGGCAGGCAAGATGCCCCATTCGCACGACACGAAACCTTACCTGTTGCATCAATTGAATATCGCGCGCCCATGTCTCCGGGTCGGAATTGTGCGGATGACAGTTGGCGCCGACATACAATTCCTGCGTGTAGCCAGCAAGATCAGGACCGAGGATCACAAGATCGCAGATGCTTCGGACAATATGACGTGGAAGTTGATCACAGGCTTGGCGGTCAGCGGGTTTTGATGACAATGGTTGCGGCTTTCAGTCCATCAGCTTCGGCTGTAAGCGCGATTTTACCGGCCTCGCCTTGGGGCCGGAGAATCACCAGGCAGCGTCCGTGCCAGGCGGTGTGCTGGGGCTGGCGGAAACTCTCCATCACGTTGGGAGCGCCGCTGCCGACGGCAGCCAGTTCGCCCGGACCGGTCAGCTTGAAATGCACCAGGTTCGTGGCGTCGGGCACCAGACGGCCGTCAGCATCGGTGATTTCCACCGTCACAAACGCGAGGTCCTCGCGATCGGCGCGGATGGTGGAGCGGTCAACGGTGAGCCGGACTTTCTTCGCGGGGCCGACCGTGCGCAGAATTTTGGTGGCAACAATCTTTCCGTTTTTGAGTCCGACGGCCTTGAGTTCGCCGGCGGCATAGGGAACTTCGAAATGCGCCGTCAATCTGCCGCCATTGATTTGCTGGGTGCCGATTTCCTTGCCGTTCAACTCCAGC
>DATCBW010000177.1:0-2640 GCA_036511615.1 Verrucomicrobiia bacterium
CGGCGGCGAGCGCGGCGTTCACGTCGTGCAGCGGCAATTCCTTGTTCCGCACAAAAACTTTTCCCGTCGCCATTTTGTCGAGACCGAAAATCGCCTGCGCCATTTCGCTGCGGCCCGCGCCGACCAGTCCGGCGAAACCGAGGACTTCGCCTTTGCACAACGTGAACGAAAGATTTTTGAATTTGCCGGACGACGACAAATTTTCCACGCGCAGCAATTCCTCGCCTAGTTCGCGCGACAGATGTTGCGGCGTCTGAAAAATCACTTCGCGCCCGACCATTTGGTGGATGACGCGCTCGTTGTTCGTTTGTGAAACGGCTTCGGTCGAAACGTGCCGTCCGTCGCGCAAAACCGTCACCGTGTCGCACAGCCGGAAAATTTCCTCCATGCGATGCGAAACGTAAATAACCGTGATGCCGCGCTGCTTGAGTTTGCCGAGCAGATGAAACAGATGCTCGCTCTCGTGCGCGGAAAGCGAACTCGTCGGCTCGTCCATGACGATGATTTGCGCGTGCGTGCCGATGGCGGCGGCGATCTGCACCAATTGTTCCTGCGCGGTCGAAAGCTCGGCAATCGGCACGGTGACATCAATCTCCGATTCAATTTCGCGGAGCATCGCGCGGGCCTGCTCGTGCATTTTCGCGCGGTCGAGCCAGCCGGCTGTTCGCGGCATATCGCCGAGGCAGAGATTTTCGGCCACGGTCATGTTCGGGCAGAACACCAGCTCCTGATGCACCATCGCGATGCCGAGTTTGCGCGCGGCGAGCGGGTCGCGGACGCAAATTTTTTCCCCATCGAGAATGATTTCTCCTTCGTCGGCGCAATAGATGCCGACGAGAATTTTTCCGAGCGTGCTTTTGCCAGCGCCGTTCTCGCCCATCAACGCGTGGCACGAGCCACGCTCAATCTCGAAGCTCGCGCCGTCCAGCGCGAGCACGCCGGGGAAGCTTTTGCTGATTTTGTTGAAGGTGAGGAATGGCATCGCGCAAAGTCGCAAAGGGCGCAAAGTTAAAGTTTGAATTCGGTTAATGGCCGGTGACTTTGCGGATTTTCCTCATCTGGCAAACCGTTCGCAAGACGGGTGATGCCATCTTTGATTCGTTCCAAGCCGAAATTGATCACCAGTCCGAGTCGCTTGTCTGCAAGCCGTGTGTAAGTGAGACATTGCTTTTTATGCACCGGCTTGTTGGTCTCCTCGGATTTAAGTTCGATAATCACTTTGTCTTCAACCAGCAAATCAACCCGGAAACCAACTTCCAAAAAAACTTCACCGTAGGAAACAGGGATTGGAAGCTGCCGCTCCACTTTCAATCCCCGTTTCTGAATTTCGTAAGCGAGCGCAGCCTCATAGACCGATTCCAAAAGTCCCGGCCCCAAAGTAACGTGAACCTTGTAAGCACAATCCACGACAATTTTTGCAATTTCGTTCTCGCTCATCACAATCCACCTAAACGCAAAGTTGAAAAAATGTTTTCCTTTGCGCCCTTTGCGTCTTTGCGCGATTCAATTTTTATTTCGGCAGCCACTTGTCCCAGTTCTTCGCGTAGGCATCCACATTGTCCTTCGTGACGCGGTCGAGCGGGCTGATTTGCTTCACCGTTGTGGGGTCTTTGTGGAGATACACTTTGTTGAACAAGTTTTCCACCGAAACATAACCCCACATATAGCATTGCTGTCCGAGCAACACCTGCACATGGCCGCTGCGGATATACGCCAGCTCGGCGGGCAGCGCGTCCACGGAAACGCATTTCACCGTGCCCGGCGCCCATTTCAGCGCGTTGTCCGTGAACAGCGGCCAGCCGCCGATGAACGCCCAGCCGGTGATTTCAGGATGCGCCTGCTGCACCTGCTCGACTTTGGCGGCGGCGTCCTGCGGCGTTTCCTTGTGATAAAAAACGTCCACGAGATGGATGTCGGGATATTTGGCGAGAACTTCCTTGACGCCTTTGACGCGCGCCTGAAGGTTCGGCGCGTTCTGGTTTCCGGCGAGAACGGCAATCGTTCCTTTGCCGCCGAGTTCCTTGGCCAGTTCTTCCATCACCTGCTCGCCGCATTTCACGTCGTCCACGCCATACATGACGAAGCGCTTGCTGTTCGGGGCGTCGGAATCGAACGTGGCCACCGGCACGCCGTTGTCCACCGCGTGATTGATGGCGTCGGTGGTCTTGTTGGCGTCGGTGGAACTGACCGCGATGCCATCCACGCCATCGAGAACGAGCTGCTCAATGTTGTCGGCCTGCTTCTGCGCGTCCTCGTCGTTGGGCGTGCGCCAGTCAATCTTGATGGTCACGCCGTATTTCGCGCCGAGTTCCTTCGCGGCATCCTCCGCGCCCACGCGCGCGGCTTGGAAAACGGGGTTACTCTGGGACTTGGCGACGAGGCCAAAGGTATAGGTCTTTTTAGTTTGGGCGGACGCGGTGCTGGTCAAGGCAAGCGCCAGTGAAACCGCCATGAAGGGGATGAGTTTTTTCATTTGCATAATCATAGTTTGGTTGAATTGAAACGGTGTGGATTTGAATTTAGGAATTTCCCGCCCGCGCGGCAAGCCTGCGTTTTGAGAGCCAGTTGTTGAACTGATCCAGCACGACGGCGACGATGACGACCGAGCCGATGATGATCTGGCTGTAATTCTGGTCAATG
>DATCBW010000178.1:0-7797 GCA_036511615.1 Verrucomicrobiia bacterium
CTGAACGCCATGACGTTCACGGAAAAAACCATTTTCCATATCGTGGGACTTGGCTCCTGTGCCGCCTGGAACGGCCTGTATCTGAAGGCGCTGATTGAAAAAGGCCATTTGAAAAACGACTGGATCAAGTATTTTTGGGGGGCGCTCTTCGCGTTCATTTCCGTCTTTGTTTTGTTTTTTGTATTGCTCGCCGTGTTCAGACCGGCGCCGGATGCCAGCCTGGATTCGTTCAAAAGCGTCGCCTACGGACATATTTCAAATATCAGTGAAAAAGTATTTCAAGCGACGTTTTATCTTTACGGTTGTGTTCTGGGCGTCTTCGCGCTGGTTAACATCTGGAAAGGAATTGAAGTTCGTGAATTTGGCCGCGAACTTTTGACCGTCTTTTTCATGGGCCTGATCTGGCTGGCCGGGTTCATGGTTTATCTTTACGAACCCATCTCCTGCATGACGGATCCGCCGATGCAATGGGGCTACCCGCGCACGGTCGAGGGATTTTTCCACGCCTTGAGCCGCGGTCAATACGGCACCGGTGAAGGCACCAACCTGCTGGACGATCCGTCGCGTTTCCTGTTCCAGGTCTATTATCTGGCGGACGGCCTGTCGCAATCGTTCAGTTGGGCCTATCTGTTCGTCGGCCTGATCCCGTTTGCGTTCCTGATGAAAATGCACAAACGCGAACGCAACTGGATCATCGGCCTGTCCGCCATTTATTTTTGCATCGGGGTCGTGCTGGTCATCATGCTCAACGTCAGCGCCGACCGTTCAACGTCCGATTTGAACGAGGTGTTCTTCATCGCCTCGCATTCCATATTTGCCATGATGATCGGTTACGGCCTGACCATTCTGGCGGCCTATGTGGCGGTGCATTACGAACGGCTCCGTCACTGGTGTTTTGGCGGTGCCGGCGTGGCGCTGGTGCTGGCGTTTTACTGTCTCATGAACGCCATCGGAAAACTTTATTTCGGCCCGGCGGGTCAGATGAAAATTTCTTGGTTGCAGTTTCAGTGGCTGACGTTTCATCACTGGGGCGAATCCATTCACAACTGGGGCGGCTGGGGATTTCTGGCCTTTGGTCCCGACGGACAATTTGGCTTTTGGGACATTCCCCATTGGGTTGCCCAGGCCTTCGCCAAAAACCAATACGGCCTGCCCGTCTTTGCCAATCTCATTTTGATTTCCCTGCCGCTCATTTTCCTCATCGCGCTTCTGGTGTATCGCAAACGCGGGCCGGTGTTCATTTTGCTCGCTCTCTTTGCCATCACGCCGCTTTGCTCCGGCCTGTCGCACTGGTATAAAAGCGAACAGCGCAACCACTGGTTCGGCTACTGGTTCGGCCATGATATGTTCACGCCGCCGTTCATGGACACCACCGGCAAGTTGAGCTACGACAACACACGGCGCGACGAGTTGCTGAAAGACCCGGCCCAGGCGAAATTCATCTACCCGGAAATGACGCGCAATGCGATCGTCTTCGGCGGCACCGACCCCGGTCGCTTCTGTCCGACCTACATGATTTTCTGCGAAAGCTTCATCCCGCACCGCTGCCAGCCGGAGCAGGACCAGAAATTTGACCGCCGCGACTGCTACCTCATCACGCAAAACGCCCTCGCTGACGGCACCTATCTCGATTATCTCCGCGCACAATATATGCGTTCCCAGCAAGTGGACCCGCCGTTCTTCAGCCGGCTTTTCAAATACGTTTGCGCCCTGGGCGGTCTGACCGCTCCGGGATCCATCGTGACTGAAGGCATTGACACCGGCAGCGGCGATTCCGGCAACGCACTCATCGAGGACATCGCCAAGCTGCTCAACTACACACTGGACGAGCCGTTCAAGAAATGGGGCGATTACGTCGAGGCCTACCGGCGCAAGGAAGGCGTTTATCCGCCCAATGAAATTTACATTCCTTCGCCGCAGGACTCTGCGGAATGTTTCCAAGAATACCAACGTCAAAAGCAATTGCAAACCACCGGTGACCGCATCCAGATCGCCGGCCAGGTGGACGTGATGAACATCAATGGCATGCTGTGCAAGATCATCTTTGACCACTGTCCCACCAATGACTTCTTCGTCGAGGAAAGCTTTCCGCTCGACTGGATGTATCCTTACGAAACCCCGTTTGGCATCATCATGAAGATCAACCACAACCCGGTGACGGAACTGACGCAGGAAATGATGGACCGCGACCACAAATTCTGGAGCGATTATTCTTCGCGCCTCTGCGGCAACTGGATCACCTACGACACCACCGTCCAGCAGATCGCCGACTTTGTGGACAAAACCTACATCCGCAACAATTACGATGGCTTCACCGGCGACCGCCGGTTCGTCCGCGACGACGACGGGCAGAAGGCGTTCTCCAAGCTCCGCAGTTCGCAGGCTGGCATGTATGCCTGGCGTTGTTTTCAAAAAGATCCCGGTCATCCCAACGGCTGTGCGCCCGAATACCTTGAGAAAACCCCCGACTTGCAGGCCGCGCTGATCCGCGAAACCGATTTTGCCTTCAAGGAGGCTTTCGCCTTCTGTCCCTACAGTCCCGAAGCGGTGTTCCGCTACATCAATTTCCTGCTGCAACAAGGCCGGTTTGACGACGCCGTCGTCGTTGCCGAAACCTGTCAAAAACTTGACCCGTTCAACGATCAGCTCATCGGCACGATTGCGCAGCTCAAGGGTTACAGAAATGAAAATGCGGAACGCCAGAAGGCCATGGGACACATTCAAGACATGGAAGATCTGGCCCGCACCAACCCCGCCGACGTCCACAATCTGGTTTATCTCGGCCTCACCTACCTGCAGCTTCAGCAGACCAATCGCGCCGTCGAACTGTTTGACCAGGCCGTCGCCAGCACCAACATCAGCTTTCAAGACGTGTCGGCCGCCGCACAAGCTTACGCGCAGATGGGCAATTACCCAAAACTGGAAACCGCCCTCAAAAAGCGGTCTGACGCCGCGCCCGGCCAGCCCGAGGCGCTTTACGATCTTTCCGCCCTCCAGGCCCTGCTGGGCCAGACGCCAGACGCCCTGAAAAATCTCCAGACCGCCCTGGCCATGAGCGCCCGGCAGCGTGCCACCAATCCGGCCGCCAACGATCTCCTGGAGGCCGCGCGCAGCGACCCTCGCCTCAACAGCCTGCGCGGCCTGCCGGAATTCCAGAAACTTGTCCCGCCCAAATGAAATCTCACCTTTGAGATTTCCAGTTTGTCACCGCGCCGGCACGCCTTGCCCGTTGCCGGGCGCGCACGCATCTGTTAGTTTTCTCCGCCTGAATGTTTGGACGCAAAAAGCCTATGAGCAAAACCGAGAATGAACCGCCGCCCGCCGAAGCAGCCGACGGCACGGTCGAGGTCGCCGTGCTTTCGCCGGAACAAATCGAGGATTTGAAAACCCGCGCCGCCAAGGCCGATGAAAACTGGGACCGCCTTTTGCGCACCACGGCGGATTTTGAAAATTTCAAGAAACGCGCCGCCCGCGAAAAAATCGAGACCGCGCAATACGCCGTCGCCGCGCTGCTCCAGAAAATCCTGCCCGTCCTCGACAATTTTGAGATGGCGCTCGCCGCCGCCGAATCCGCGAAAGGCGAAAAGCTCGCCGCGCTGCAATCCGGCGTCACCATGATCCAGCAGCAGCTTAAAAGCATCCTGGTCGAACTGGGCCTCGAAGAGATTGATGCCAGCGGCAAGCCGTTCGATCCAACGCTGCACGAAGCCGTTTCACAGCAGGAATCTGACATCATTCCCGAAGACCACGTCCTGCAACAGTTGCGCAAAGGCTACAAATTCAAGGAACGCCTCCTGCGGCCGGCCACCGTCATCGTCGCCAAAAAACCCGCCGATGAAACCAGATGAAAAAAACAAAATTGAAATACGAAGGCGACGCTTTCAACCATCTGGCAGTTTTGGCTTTTAATTTTTAATTTCCAATGGCGAAACGAGATTATTACGAAATCCTCGAAGTCACCCGCGAGGAAACCGCCGATGGCGTCAAAAAATCCTACCGCCGGCTGGCCGTCAAATATCATCCCGACAAAAATCCGGGCGACAAGGCGGCCGAGGAAAAATTCAAGGAGCTCGGCGAGGCCTACGAGATTTTGAGCGACTCGCAAAAGCGCGCCGCCTACGACCAATATGGCCACGCGGCCTTCGACCCGCGCCAGCGCGCGCGCGGCGGCTTCGGCGGCGCGGGCGGCGGATTCCACGATCCGTTTGACATTTTCCGCGAAGTTTTTGGCGGTGCTAGCGGCAGCATTTTTGAGAGCATGTTCGGCGGCGGCGGCCATGATCCGTCCGCCCCGCAGCGCGGCGAAGATCTGCGTTATGACTTGGAGATCACGCTCGAAGAAGCCGCGCTCGGCTGCGAAAAAGAAATCTCCGTCACCAAGCTCGACAAATGCGAGACGTGCGACGGCTCCGGCGCGGAACACGGTTCAAAATTGCGGACCTGCGCGACGTGCGGCGGACGCGGACAGGTGCTGACTTCGCGCGGCATTTTCAGCATTGCGCAGACGTGTCCGCATTGCAAGGGCGCGGGACGCATTTTGGAAAAACCATGCCGGACGTGCCACGGAAACGGCAAACGCGAACGCACTTCCAAGATCAAGCTACGCATCCCGGCGTCCGTCGAGGGCGGCTCGCGCCTGCGTTCGCAAGGCAATGGCGAGGCGGGCTTTCGCGGCGGCCCGGCGGGCGATTTGTATATTGTGCTGATGGTGAAGCACCATGAAATTTTCAAGCGCGACGGCGACGATTTGATCTGCGATGTGCCGGTAAGTTTTGTGCAGGCCGCGCTCGGCTCGGAGATCGAGGTGCCGACGCTGGAAAGCCGCGCGACCATAAAAATCCCCTCCGGCACGCAGCCCGGCACGGTTTTCCGTGTCAAAGGCAAAGGCGTGAAAAATCTGCAAGGCTACGGCCACGGCGATTTGCATGTCCGCGTGCAGGTGGAGGTGCCGGCGCACCTGAACAGCGCGCAAAAGGCCAAGCTTAATGAATTCGCCGCGCTCTGCGACGGCCAGGAAGCCCCGCTCGCGCAGAGGTTTTTTGAGAAAGCAAAAAAGTTTTTCAAGTAAAAATCCTCTTCATCCCCATCGTCATCCTCATTCTCGGAAGAAATTGAGGATGAGCATGAGGAAGAGGATGATTGAATATGCACCGCTTTTATCTGCCGCCGGAAAACTGCCGTAATAATTTGTTGCGGCTGGACGGACGCGAGGCGCACCACGCGCTGCACGTTTTGCGCCTGAAACGCGGCGAGCGTGTGGCCGTTCTCGACGGCGCAGGCCATGAATTTCTTTGCGACGTGCAAGACGCCACCAAAAATTCCGTCGCGCTAGAAGTGAAGGAAAAAAAGCTTTCGCCGCCGCCCGCCTCCGCCATCACGCTGCTGGTCGCCATTCCCAAAGGGAAAATCATCGAGAGCATCATCCAGAAAGCCGTTGAACTGGGCGCGCACCGCGTCGTGCCGCTGCTGACTGAACGGGTCACCACTCAACTGGACGACGAAAACGCGGAACATAAACGCGAGAAGTGGCAGAACGTGGCGATTGAAGCGATCAAACAATGCGGCGCGGCGTGGCTGCCGGAAATTGAATCGCCTGTGACGATTGAGCAGTTTCTGGCGCGTAGCGGCGTCTCGGCAGAGCGCCGCATTCCTCAGGAATCATCCGGCTTTCTGCCGAAAGCCGCTGCGCCATTTGATTTGTCGCTCGTTGGCTCGTTGCAAACGGAACGCCGTCATCCGCGCGAATGGGTTTTGGAATTTCAAAAGCAGCACGGACACCTGCCGCAAACGGCCGCCGTGTGGATTGGACCGGAAGGCGATTTCACCTTGGACGAATTGAAAATGATTCGAGCTGCGGGCGCAAAACCCATCACCCTCGGCCAGTTGACGCTGCGCGTCGAGACGGCGGCGATCTATTGCCTTTCGATTTTGAATTACGAATTGAACCGCTGACCGTTCGCGGACGCGCATTGCGCGTTCACTTTACGCCCAGCCGCACCACGCAACCGCCAAAATCAATCTCCTTGCCCTGCGCGCCTTCCCGCACACTGCCCGGCGGCAACCCATGAAATAATTTTCGCCCGTCGCCGTCTGTTCCCGGAACCATCACGATCACGCCCGCCTTTCGCATTATCTGCAAATGTTTGGACATGGAATGTTGTGCGCGGTTGCTGCGCGCAGCCAGATCATTGACCGATTGCGGCCCTTCCATCGCAAGCAAACGAACGACTTCCAAACGCAGGGGATTTCCCAGCGCCTGAATCAGTTTATTTGTCGCCACGACCGTCATAACTCCATCCTGCCAACGATTTACAACTGAATCAACCTTTCAGATATGAAGGAATTTGGCCCGGGTTTAATGCCGGGAAGACCCCTCACGCGCTAGTTCCATTCCGGCACCGGAATATAACTGCTTTGCCCATCACCATTCCATTCCAACATGGGAATGTGACGGCCTTGTTTGCGCGCGTTTCATTCCAGCCCCGGAATATAACGACTCCGCCTGCATTCATTTCATTCCAGCCTTGGAATACAACCGCTCTGACTGTGTTGATTCCATTCCAGCCTCTTCATATGACTGATTAACTCCAAAGCACAACGGAGATGCCCAGGCAATTTTTAATTTTAGCTCTGCGTGGCCTCCGCCTGCTCTGTGCCGAGCAATTCGGCTTGTTCCAAAACAGTCTGCGTTGCCTTTTCCTGTTTGTCCGGCGGATAACCGTATTTGCGGAGAATGCGCTCTTCTCCCTCTACGCGCTGGGGAGAGGGCCGGGGTGAGGTGCTGCAAATTGCCGATCGCGCAACGTCCAGTCCATCGTCACGTTTTTGCGGACGTGAGAAACCAGTTCCGTGCAATATTTTTCAGCGTTGGCTCGCCAAGAATTTTCACGGCGCTGACACCCTCTCCGCCTCGTTCGGGGAGAGGGTTGGGTGAGGTGTCGAAATAGTGGTGCCTGCAAACAACAAGCGCGCCGGATGGAAATTCCATCCGGCGCGCCCTTTTGCAATTCAAATGCTTGCCTTAAAATCGTATCGGCATACGATTTGCCAAACGTCATGGCAAAGGGAAATTCGCAAAAAACCGCCAACGGCTCCGCCCTCGACTTTGAAGCCCAGCTTTGGGCCGCCGCCGACAAGATGCGCGGGCACATGGACGCCTCGGAATACAATGGTGCCCGTCCGGAAGGACTCTGCCTCGGCCTCATCTTCCTGAAATACATCTCCGACGCCTTCGAGGAAAAGCGCGAGCAACTCCTGTTCGGCTTCTCCGATCCCAAGAGCGAATGGTTCATCAAGGACGAACCACAACGCGCCGACGCCGCCGAGAACGATACCCTTCGCTCGCGGGAGCGGGAGAAGGTGGCCGAAGGCCGGATGAGGGTCGTCGGGGAGAAACAATTCAATGCGGCGAGGGTCTGGGTGAGGTGTCGAAATTTCGGAATGAATCGGCGCGGTGACCAAAGCATTCTTGGGCAACGGTGGCCGTGCGCAAGCACCACCACCTGGAAACTGGCGCGGATGAATCCCGCCATTCGCCGTGTAGGCGCTAACCTCAGCGCGAATTTACATAAAAAAATTTCGATAATCGTCGGCGCCTGCTCCTTCAATGACGCCTGCTGACACCACCATGCCAACGTCCTCTGACAGCAACTACCCAGACTTAGCTTCCCAAGGTTTCGTTCTGAAAGAGCAAGGCATCGAGGACGCATTTATCGAAAAGCTCCGCGAACTGAAATATACCTATCGTCCCGACATTCGCGACCGCGCCGCTTTGGAAAAGAATTTCCGCGAAAAGTT
>DATCBW010000179.1:0-15426 GCA_036511615.1 Verrucomicrobiia bacterium
GCAGCGACGGTTCGTCCGGCGCGAGCACGACCACCACGCCCGTCGGTTCCGGCGTGGTGAAATTGAAATGTGACGACGCGACTGGATTCACACTGCCGAAAACTTGCGAATATTTATCCGTCCAGCCCGCGAAATGCACGAGTCGGTCAATCGCCAGAGTCACTTCGCGTTTCGCCTTCGCGGCGCTGACATTGGTTGAGCGCGTAATTTCGACAGCGAGTTCACCCGCCCGGTTTTGCAACATTTCGGCGGCGCGATAAAGAATCTGGCCGCGATTGTAAGCCGTGGCCTTATTCCAGCCCTCGAACGCTGCACGCGCGGCGACGACGGCGTCGCGAAAATCCTTGCGCGAGGCGTGGGAAAAATTATCGAGGTGCGCACCTGTCGGCGATTTCGCGGGCAGGTAACGTCCGCTCTCGCTGCGCGGAAATTTTCCGCCGATGTAAAGCTTGTAGGTTTTTTTGACGTCGAGTCGTGTGCTCATAAAATTATTTCTTTTTCCATGGCCAGACAATTTGGAACACGCCATACAGCGCGAGCGCCACGCCGCCGATGTAAAAATACATAGCACGGTCCGTTGGCGCACCTGTAAAAGCCTGCTGCACCTGCGAGCCGATGGACTCTGCCATGTTGTGTCCCCAAACCAGTAACATGATGCCGATGGCTAGTGCTATGACGCCAATTATCCTTTGCATAAATAAATTATTCGAGTCTGCAATACGCCGCCAGCCCGTGCAAGCCGCCTTCGCGACCGAAGCCGCTTTCCTTGTAGCCGCCGAACGGACTTGTCGGATCGAACTTGTTGTAAGTGTTCGCCCAGACGACGCCGGCGCGCAGCTTGTTCACCATCTTGAAAATCTTGCTGCCCTTGTCCGTCCACACGCCCGCGCTCAGGCCGTAAGGAATGTTGTTCGCGCGCTCGAACGCCTCTTCCGGCGTGCGGAACGTCATCACGCTCAACACCGGCCCGAAAATTTCCTCCGACGCCACGCGATGCGCGTGCGTGACGCCCGTGAGAAACGACGGCGCAAACCAATATCCTCTGGCCGGAAGCGTGCATTGCGTCTGCGTCAACTCCGCGCCTTCGTCCACGCCGCTTTGCACCAGCTCACGGATTTTTTCGAGCTGCGGCCGCGAATTGATCGCGCCGATGTCGGTGTTTTTGTCGAGCGGATTGCCGACGCGCAACGTCTGGATGCGGTCGCGCAGTTTCTTGATGACCTTGGAATAAATTCCCTCCTGCACGAACAGCCGCGAGCCCGCGCAACAAACGTGGCCCTGATTGAAATAAATTCCGTTGATGACGCCTTCGATGGCCTGATCAATCGGTGCGTCCTCGAACAAAATGTTCGCCGCCTTGCCGCCGAGTTCGAGCGTCAATCTTGGAATTTTCGTAGCCGCGTTCGTGAGAACGCGGTTGTCCGCGCTTTCACAAGCGCGGCTACGATTCGCCACCGCCAGCGCAATCGCTTTTCCAACTTCCGTCGAACCGGTGAACGCAATCTTATTTACGTCCGGATGATTGACGAGCGCCGTGCCGGTCTCGCCCGCGCCGGTGATGATGTTCACGACGCCTTCCGGCAATTCCGCTTCCTGAAAAATCTGCGCCAGCCGCATCGCCGTGAGGCTCGTGGTTTCGGCGGGCTTTAGCACGACGGTGTTGCCGCACGCGAGCGCGGGCGCGGTTTTCCACGCGGCCATGAGCAGCGGGAAATTCCACGGGATGATCTGCCCCGCGACACCGAGCGGCGACGGCGTTTTGCCGGGGAACGCGTATTTCAACTTGTCAGCCCAGCCCGCGTAATAAAAAAAGTGCGCAGCCACGAGCGGCAAATCCACGTCGCGGCTTTCCTTGATGGTCTTGCCACCGTCCATCGTTTCGAGCACGGCCAGTTCGCGCGCCTTCTCCTGGATAATGCGCGCGATGCGATAGAGATATTTGCCCCGCTCGCGACCCGGCATCTTGCTCCAGACCTTGTCGTAGGCGCGCCGCGCGGATTTCACCGCCTTGTCAACGTCGGTGGCGTCGGCGAGGGAAATCTCCGTGAGCTTTTCTTCCGTCGCGGGATTGATGGACGGAAAATATTTTTGCGAATGCGGTCTGACGAATTTTCCGCCGATGAACAATTCATGGCGCGGCGCGATGACGTAATTTTTTGAATCCTCCGGCGCAGGCGAGTAATTCCATTTATCGCCAAAATTTAATTTTCGTTCGCGTAACGGAACAATAGCGTGATTTGTCGCAGCGACAACGCGCTTGGCAGAAAGTTTCACGGGTTTGAGTTTGGTTTTCATTTCAATGCTTTCGCTTTCGCGAGGAAATCAGAGCCCCCTCGCGTCGGCTGCTGCGATATTCTGGCGGCGTTTCATGCAAAGCGAACAAGTCCGCCGTTTCCATCGGTTGAAGATTTTTATGCGATGCAGCTTCAAAAATTTCACGCAACGAATCCGGCCACGACTCGGACGGAAACGGTAGCGCGCCGCGTCGAAGCAGTTGGCGGTTTCCTTCCGGCACGTCGCCAGCGCGCACAAAGATTGGCGTGAGGCGAAGTTTTTCCAATTGCTCTATCGCGCCCGACCATGTGCCGCCTTCATTGTAACCAGAACTGACCACGAGGCCAAAGTCTGCCATCGTGTAAATCTGTTTGTTCCGCTGCATCGCGTTACCCACATTAAAACCAGCTTCGGGATCAAAAGCAGAAATCAGGGTGAGGCAGCCGTCTTGAATTGCCTCTCTCGCTTTGCCGGAAATAGCGGAGCGCAGCAAACTGTCAGCAAGCACGCCTACGACTGTGCCGCCGGCTTCGAGCGCGGCCAGCATTGCGAATTGATCCACGCCGCGCGCCCCACCGGAAACGATTTGCAGGTGTTCCTGTGCCGCTTTCGCCGCGACGTTGCGCGTAAAAGTTTCACCCGCTGCGTCCACATCGCGCGAACCAACGACGGCCAGCCCGCCGCGCGATAAAAGTTTTTTCTCGCCGCAACCGTAGATCAGCGGCGGCACATTTTGTCTCAGGCGAAGCAGGCGTTCAGGATAGTCCGCTTCGTAGCGACTCGTCACCCACACGCCCGCGCTTTGCCACGTCTCCACCGCCATGCTCAACATGAAACCGCGCCCAAGTAGTGCGGTGATTTTCTCGGCATCAACGGTCAGCCCAAGTTTTTTCAGCAACGCCGCCGCATCGGATTCGAGCAGTTGTTCCAAGCTCGCGCCGATGCGTTGCAGTTGTTTTTCCAATTCGTTGAACTCGCCGATGCTCAACGGTGCAACTTTTTTGTCTTTGCCCGCGCGCAACGGCGAGCACAACAGGAGCGTGGCCTGGGTTGCGGGTGAAAGTGGATTAGCGCTCATGCGAATCAAGTTTCGTCAGTTTTGCTGGTTTGCGCAAGTGCGACGGGAAATACCGGACCGCCACCAGCCTGACGCAATAACGCGGCGCAAACGGCGAACGTCCAGCCGCTGTCCACCATGTCGTCCACAAGCAGCACCGGCTTGGTGAAATCAACGCCGGGCTGGACGGTGAACGCGCCGTCGAGATTGTGCGCCTGTTGAAAGCTGTTTTGCATTTCTTTCTGCGGCGGAGTTGCGCGGGCTTTTTGCAGCACCGGATGAAATGGCAGGTTCAATGCCCGCGCGAGCCGCCCGGCAAATTCCGGCACGAGCGTTGTGTGATTCAACGAAGGCACACAAGTCACCCATGCTGGCGGCTGCTGCGGATTCCATTCGCGGATCATTTCCACGACGGCGGCAACCAGCCGGTCGTCGAAGCGGGATGAAGTAGAGTATTTTCCGGCGCGCACCAATTCGCCCCAGCCGGCGTCGCCCCAGATCGCCAGGACGCGACCAGTTTCGGCGCGGAGCGCTTCCGAAACTTTTCCCGTGAACTGGTAAGCCTTGAACGCATCCTTTGGCCACTGTTTGCGGGGCTTGATGGGATGATGCGTGCGCTGGAGAAATTGCGCGGCGCGTTCGGCGAGTGACGAAGGAAATTCTTCGGCCAGCAAGGGTTCACCGCGACAGACCGCGCAACGTCCGCACGGTGGCGCGTCGTGCTCGTCCAGTTCGCGGGCGAGAAATTGCATGAGGCAGGAGCGCGCGTGGAGGTATTCGAGCATTCGCGTTTGCTCGCGCTTGCGGAGTTCGGTAAGCCGCTCGACGCGCTCCCAAAACGCGGGCGCTAGCGGAGCAACAATGCGTTTCCAGCGATTATCCAGCTTGAGCAGCGGCGCGGGCGATTCGAGTGAAAGCAATTTCAGCGCGTGATCCAAACGGCCACGCGGAGCGTTCAGTTTGATTTGCAGTTCACCGAGCGTCAGTCCGTCGGGCGCGGCGTCCAGTTGCGCGAGAATCTTTTCGACCAATTCGCGTGGCGGAAAGGCGGTTTCGATGAAGTGATCCGTGATGTCGCTGTCGCCGCCACCGCCGAGCAATACTGCGAACGCATCGGGCAACGCGCGTCCGGCGCGGCCAACTTGTTGATAGTAATGAACGACCGAACCCGGAAGTTGATAATGAATGACAAATGCGAGGTCTGGTTTGTCGAAGCCCATGCCAAGTGCAGTGGTGGCGACGAGTGTCTTCAGTTCATTGCGGAGCAGTCGCGTTTCGAGGCGCTCGCGCAAACCGGGCTGTCCAAGTTCTTCGTCTAGCCCGCCCCAATATGCCTCGGCCTCAATTCCATTTTCGCGCAACCATGCCGCCACCGTGCGCGTGTCGCGGATGGTCAGCGTGTAAATGACTCCGCTGCCGGGAAGTTTTGGCAACGTGTGCGCGAGCCAGGCCAGTCGGGCGATTTCGCCAGGCAGAGAAATGTTTTGCAGTTGTAAACTTGCCCGCGCCAGCTTGCCGCGCTGGACGGTGAGCGCCGCGCCGAGTTGCGATTTTAAGTCAGCGACGACGCGGTCGTTTGCCGTGGCCGTGGTGGCGAGCACGCGAATATTTTGCGGCAACGATTGCAAGACGCGCGTGATGCGGCGGTAATCCGGGCGGAAGTCGTGCCCCCAATCCGAAATGCAATGCGCCTCGTCCACCACGAGCAGGCCGATACGCGCGGCGACAGGCTGCAACATCGTCTGCACAAATTCTTCGTTGCCCAACCGCTCTGGTGAAACAAGCAAAACATCCACGCGGTCGGCGAGCAATTCATCGCGAATGCGCGCCCAATCCTCGCGATTCTTTTCCTCCGACGTGACCCGCACCGCCCGGACACCCGCCCGCTCCGCAGCGGCGATTTGGTTTCGCATCAGCGCCAGCAACGGAGAAATGATGAGCGTCGGCCCGGCTGGTTGTTCGCGCAGAAGTTTTGCCGCGATGAAATAAACATTGCTCTTGCCCCAGCCGGTGCGTTGCACGACGAGCAGCGGGCCGCGTCGTTCGATCAAATGTTCAATAGCTTCGAGTTGGCCGGAGCGGAACGTGGCTTGCGAATCGCCGGTGGATTGGCGGAGAAGCGCAGTTGCCCTGTCTTGAAAAGATTTTTCCATGACTGCGTTTCATTTACAATTCATGGCAGCGAAAAATAATCCGCGCCTTGATAATTTCCCTCGACGTTTTTCACGATTTGCATCAGCACGTCGTTGACGAGCGTGCTCGCGCCGAAGCGGAACAGCTGCGGGTTGAGCCAGTCGTCGCCGAGGGTTTCCTTGACCATCACGAGGTAGGCGAGCGCCTGCTTGGACGTGCGGATGCCGCCGGCGGGCTTCATGCCGATGCGGATGCCGGTGGCGAAAAAATAATCGCGGATGGCTTCCAGCATCACGAGCGTGACAGGCATGGTGGCGGCGGGCGAAACTTTGCCGGTGCTGGTCTTGATGAAATCGCCGCCGGCCTGCATGGCGATTTCGCTGGCGAGGCGGACATTGTCGTAGGTGACGAGCTCGCCGGTTTCGAGAATCACCTTCAAGTGCGCCGGGCCGCAGGCTTCCTTGGTGGCGGCGATTTCGTCGAAGACTTTGGCGTGGTCGCCGGCGAGGAAGGCGCAACGGTCAATGACCATGTCAATTTCATCCGCGCCATCGGCCACGGTGCGGCGGACTTCTTCAAGCTTCGTGCGGAGCGGATATTGCCCGCTGGGAAAACCGGTGGCGACGGCGGCGACTTTGACCGGAGAATTTTCGCCAAGAAATTTGCGCGCGTATTTCACCATGTTCGGATAAACGCACACGGCGGCGCAGCTCGGCACGTCGTATTTCGCCTCGATGGGCTGGAGCGCCTTGCGACAGAGATAGGCGACCTTGCCGGGCGTGTCCTTGCCTTCGAGCGTGGTGAGGTCGCACATGGACACGGCGAGTTTGAGGCCGGCGAGCTTCGCGCTCGTCTTGATGCTGCGCTTGCCGAAGGATGCGGCACGTTCCTCGACCATCACGGCGTCAACGGTGGGAACGGAGGAGTGAAAAGTGGCGAATGGCGAGTGGCGAGTTAAAAACTCCGGCCGCTGCTCTGGCAATGCGGACACTTTCATAATTTGCCCCGATTCTGAAGGCGGAAATGCGCGGCGTCAATGCGGTTTGCGTTTGAATGAGTTGCGCCCCCGGCGCAGAGGACAGGGAATTGATTATCGTGAAGAAGATGGGGATGGAAAATTTGCAGAACGACATCACCCCAAAACCGTGTTTGATGAGATGACGTTTTTCGTTTTCATGGATTTTGTTTTTTGGCGATGCGGCCATACCAGATTCCCGAGGCGATAAAGACCACGCCACAGCCGGCGCAGAACCAAATTAGAAACGACACGGGCAGATAAAAATACGCGCCGATTGCGCCGGCCAACGAAAGCCCGCCGCATAGGTAGGAATAAAACGCGCTGGCCCGCGCGCTTTGAAAACTTTTTTGGAGAATCAACTGCATGGCCTGGTCGGCGCGCGTGAGGGCGGCGGCGCAGTTGTCGGAACACACCATGCGCTGCGTGGCGGATGTTCTGGCGCAGTCCGCACAGAGCGCGCGTCCGCAATAGGCGCACACGGCGACGGCGTCGGCCTGATGCGCGGTGCATTTCATGGTGCGTGAAGCTGCGTCACCGGCCGGAAAAATGCAAATCCGAAACCATTTTCAACGGCAATCCATGCCAAGGAATTGCCAAAAGCGGTTTGGCCAAAAAATCATCCCGGCGCGATGGTTGTTCATCAATTATGAAAAAGCTCGCATTCCTCGCAATTCCGGCGGCCTTCGTGCTCGCCTTCACCACCAACGTCAGCGCCGCCGACGGCAAGACCGTTTATGCGGACAACTGCACCAAATGCCACGGCGACGACGGCAAGGGTCAGACCAAGATGGGCCAGCGGCTCGGCGCTAAAGATTACACCGACGCGGCCGTGCAGACGGCGCTCACCGACGCCCAGGCGTTCAAGTCCGTCAAGGAAGGCCTGAAGAAGGACGACAAGACGCTGATGAAAGCGTCCGACTTGTCGGACGAAGACATCAAGGCGTCCATCGCCTATTTGCGGACGTTTAAGAAGTGACACGGTGACGGCGCGTCTCCGCTGTGTCAAGCGACTGGCGACGCCTTGTTGCAAGGCCGGTGGTTGTAAGGTTTGGGCCGGCGGTTGGATTGCGGCAGGGCGTCGCTCTTGCGCACAAAACGCTTTTGCCGCGCGCACAACTGCGGCAAGCTGGCGCGCGGGTGCTGGTGCTCGGTCTCGCTTACAAGGCGAACGTGGAGGACGACCGCGAATCGCCGAGTTATGTCTTGATGAATCTGCTGAAGGCGCGCGGCGCGAAAGTTTTTTATTTCGACCCGCACGTTCCGATCATCCGCCAGACGCGCGAACATCCGCAATGGGCGGGGACAAAATCCGTGAAATGGAACCGCAAAACAATTTCCAGTTTCGACGCGGTTTTGATTTCCACGGCGCACGATGCGGTGAACTTTCAACAGCTCGCCGGCTGGTCGCCGCTCATCGTGGACACGCGCAACGTGATGGCGAAGTTCAAGGCCGCGCCAGGGAAAATTTGGAAGGCGTGAAGTGTGGTGCCTGGGATTGGCAATAATGCGCTCCAATAAACTCATTCAGGCAACATGGCGCGGGGAATAAAATCAAATTAAAAATGCGCCTGCGGTTTTTAAATCCGGCGCGGTGACGAGGACGACGGCGAATTTTGCGGCGGGTTTCATTTAATGAAATTTATCAAAGCGTCGTAGGCGCGGCATATTTGTAGTTCAAAATCCAGTTGTGACACAAGCTCCGTTAGGAGCGACATCAAAACGAAAATCATACATATCAAAAATCTCAAACAATATATTTTGGAATAACTTCGAAACATGGCTCTCCGTCGGTGCCTCGTGAAATAATGTTCAAGCGGTAAGCATCTAATATAGGCATTGTAACTGGCGCATCAAGTTGAGGTTGAATACCCCAACAGAAGAGGCGAGAGGTTTTATGGCGTGGTATTTTTTGGCTTTTCTTCATTTGTTCACTCACTCGTTCGTTACGTCGTTTAATGTCAACCAAAACAGCGTAATTGGTGGGGTAGTCTTTTGTTGATGGAGTTATGAGCGATCTGATTATTTTATTCCGAAGACTAACATTTAACGAAAGGACGTGCGTCATCTGAATTAACGACCGAAAGATAACGCCATCAATTTGAGGGTTTGCTTCAAGCTCTTGACCTATCTGATGGAAAATGTCTTCCGTCAAATTTTCAAAAGTTGTAATCCCGGCAAGATAAAGTTCAGGTTCGTGATGGGAATTAGGGAATTTGTTTGCAACTTTTCCGAGAAAACTTCCGCTCATAGGCACAAAAGTTCCTTGATCAGAAAGACGCGGCCAGTCAGAAGGGCGGAATTTTGCTTCCAAATAAAATGGAAAGTTGCAACTTTTGAATGTCCAATCAACGTTTCCTTTTGCTCCCGGAATTGTTCCGCCTCGACGGATGTCGGATGGTGATTTCCAGACAGTGGTCCAAAGTAACTCTTCAATTGTAGCAAGATGTTGAGTCGAGTTAGCGAGACTGTCTTCAATCTCTTTTTGGTCATCAAGGTCAAGTTGTGCTAACGCATCAAGCGCCCGAAGGAGTCGCACTGGACACCCAAGATTGAGTCCAACCCCGTCGCAGGCTTTTACAAAATTTGTATCAAGTAGATTAGCAGACACTTTTTGGTCGGAACCCCAACCTGAATTTGGGACAAAATAATAAATAAAAGATGGCATCCCATTCGGAAGCGCTGGCTGGGGAATAAATTTTACCTCCCGCAGTTTGGTTTTGAAATCAAATAGCAGAGGTATCGCGGCAAGGTGGTTTTCAAGGCGAAGAACAGCGCTGGCCGCATCAGGGAAGTGTCGTTGAAAAAGTCGGACAAGCAGTTCATCGCTTATGTTGGTATTCGACATGTGTTCTTTTTTAATTGGCTACTTTGCGCAGCATGAAAGCTAGGCGAGAACTTGCATTGCGTCAATTTACAGACGGCACGCAAAAATTAAAAGCGATTGGACTTTAGATTTTCTTTCCGCCGAAATTTCTGTTTAAGTCAAGCCATGGACGCCGCTCTGCCACCGCTCACTGCCAGCACGCTTTACCTCGTCGCCACGCCGATTGGCAACCTGGAGGACATCACGCTGCGCGCGCTGCGCGTGTTGCGCGAGTGCGACGTGGTCGCCGCCGAGGACACGCGACATTCCGGGCAATTGCTGAAGCATTTCGGAATCTCCAAACCGCTCTTGAGCTATTTCCAGTTCAACGAAGCCAAGCGCAGCGAGGAAATCCTCGAACGTCTCTGGCGCGGCGAGAAAGTCGCGCTCGTCACGGACGCCGGCAGTCCCAGCATCAGCGATCCGGGCGAACGTGTCGTGAAAGCGGCCATCGCTGCGGGCTTTCGCGTCGAGGCGATTCCCGGGGCGTGCGCGCTCGTCGCCGGACTCACGGCGAGCGGATTGCCGACGAATGAATTTCATTTTGTCGGCTTCCTACCGCACAAATCAGGCCAGCGGCGCAACAAGCTGGAATCGTTGAAGGCCGTCGAAGGCACGCTGGTTATCTACGAGTCACCGTATCGTATTGAAAAACTTTTGGTCGAACTCAATGAAGTTTTTCCTGAACGCGAAACTGTTCTTGCGCGCGAGCTGACGAAGAAGTTTGAGGAATTTCTGCGCGGCAAACCGGCGGCGCTTTTGGAAATTGCGGAAAAGCGCAGCTTGAAAGGCGAGTTTGTGGTGCTGGTTGCAGGCAAATGATGTCGCGCGAGGAACACAAAGAAACTACGACCGTTTGATTTGCTCCATCGCCCAGTGCGCGTGTTCGGCAATCAGCGGTTCGGGATCGTGCGCCGCTTTTTCCAAGGCGGACAGGGCGGAGGCGTCGCCGACATTGCCGAGCGCCACGCAGACGTTCCGCAAAAATCCGCGCCGCTTCGTCCGCAAAATCGGCGAGCCGGCGAAACGCGATTTGAATTCCGGCTCGCTCAACTTCAGCAGCTCGATCAAATCTGGCGACTCCAAATCCGCCCGCGCGTGCGGCTTCATCAGGCTGCCTTCGCGCGCGAACCGGTTCCACGGACAGACGGCAAGACAGTCGTCGCAGCCGTAAATGCGGTTGCCGACGGCCTTGCGGAATTCGATGGGAATTGAACCCTTGAGTTCAATCGTCAAATAAGAAATGCACCTGCGCGCGTCCAGTTGGAACGGCGCGATGATGGCGTTGGTCGGGCAGGCGGCAATGCAACGCGAACATGTTCCGCAATGATTTTTTTCCGGCGCGTCGGGTGCGAGTTCGAGCGTGGTCAAAATCTCCGCGAGAAAAATCCAGTTGCCGAGTTTGCGGCTGATGAGATTCGTGTGCTTGCCAACGAATCCCAGTCCGGCGCGCTGCGCAAAATCGCGTTCCAAAACCGGCCCGGTGTCCGCATACCAAAGCGAACGCGTTTCCACGCCGCCGAGTTCATTCACGAATTTTGCCAGCGACTTGAGTTTTTCCGCGAGCACATCGTGATAGTCTTCAAACCGCGCGTAGCGGGCAATGCTCCCGCTCATGTGATGAGTAATGAGTGATGAGTGATGAGTTGGAGTTTGCCCATCACTTGTCACTCGGCACTCGTCACTTTTTGCATAACTTGCCGCCAGGCAAATCACCGTTTTCGCCCCAGCCAGAACTTTTTGCGGCTCGACCCGCTTGGCGGCGTTGCGTTCGAGCCAGGTCATTTCGCCGTGATGATTTTGCGCGAGCCAGTTTTGAAATTTCTCCGCGCTGGCCGGCGCGGCGGCGGAGGTGAAGCGACAGTCATCGAAGCCGAGTTCCCTCGCGTGCTGACGAATGGCGGCTTTCATCGCTCCGGGCGCAGAGCGAGCCTGAACTGCAACGCGACCTGATGCGCGACTTCCCGCAAGCCGCGGATGTCCGTGTTGACCAGCACGTCGGCCTGTTTGTAAAACGGCTCGCGCGCGGCCAGCAGGTCACGGACTTTTTGCTGCGGATCGGCGTCGAGGAGCAGCGGGCGGTGCGACTGATGGCGGACGCGTTCCCAGATTTTTTCCGGCGACGACCAGAGGCAGACGACCAGCGCATGACTTTTCAGCTTTGCCAGATTTTCGGAAAAGGCCGGCAGCCCGCCGCCGGTGGAAATCACCGTCTGACGACAAGTGGAAAGGCCCTCCACCACCTGGCGCTCCAGCTCGCGGAACGCCGGTTCGCCGTCGGTGGCGAAAATTTCAGAAATCGTCCGGCCCGCGCGTGCTTGGATGAGGTCGTCCGTGTCCATGAAATCAAAACCAAGCAGTTCGGCGACCAGCCGGCCAACGGACGTCTTGCCCGCGCCCATGAAACCGATAAGCGCGAGGTTGACGATGTGGCGGTCGCTGTGCATGGCCACAACGTAGCGGAGGCATCGCGCCGACGAAATTCAAATCGCAGCCGACGCACGATGGTGGCCGGCGAATTTGAGTCCGGTCATGGAATTTGGATTGCAACTCAATTGGGGGAGGCGTAGAAACAGCGCTGTAACAATTGCGCCGTCGGAACGGTGCGGACCAAACCGGAAAACTTTTATGAACACCAGGCGCAATCTGATTGACAGGGTTCGTCGGATCGAAATCTGTTCATCATTAATCCGCCGCCAAAATATCAAGCCATGAAAACTTTCCTGTTCACCCTCGGCCTTTTCATCCTCGCGGCAAATGGCGTTGCTGCCGAAGACTGGAAACTCGTCTGGTCGGACGAGTTCAATTACACGGGCCTGCCCGACACGAACAAATGGGGTTACGAGGAAGGCTTCGTCCGCAACCACGAAACCCAGTATTACACTCTCGCGCGGCTGGAAAACGCGCGCGTCGAGGACGGCCATCTCGTCATCGAATGTCGGAAGGAGCATTTCACGCCGCCGGATCATGCGCCGGTGGACTACACCTCCGCCAGCCTCATTACCTTGCACCAGGAAAGCTGGCGATACGGACGCATTGAAGTGCGCGCGAAACTTCCCAGCGGCCAGGGCGTCTGGCCGGCCATCTGGATGCTCGGAACGAACATCACCCAGGTCGGCTGGCCGCGCTGCGGCGAGATTGACATCATGGAATTCATCGGCAAGGACCCCGGCGGCATTCATGGCACCCTCCATTACGCCATGGACGGCAAGCATCAGTCCGACGGCGGCACGCTGGAAACCAACCTGCCGTCCGCCGGCTACCATGTTTATGCCGTCGAGTGGACGCCCGAACGGATTGATTTCTATTACGACGCCACCAAATACCACAGCGTCCTCCTGGACAAGGCGGGCACCGGCGCGGCCAATCCCTTCCGCCAGCCGCAATATCTCATTCTCAACTTCGCCATCGGCGGCGAATGGGGCGGGCCGATTGACGACATGGTTCTGCCGCAGAAATTCCTGATAGACTACGTTCGCGTCTATCAGCCGGCGGACTCCCAGTAAATTGCCGCCCGCGCGAACGGCGGGAAAAGACTTGCGCCGGCTGGCCGGCGGCAGGGGATTCGGACAATTTGTCCATCGTAGGTTCAACCAGCGTTTCGCGATTTTGACAATTAGCTTGTGTCGAAGTCCGAACTGTCGAACAAATTTACCATTGGGTTTCATTTTCAATGTATGCACGAAGAAATTTTTGATGTCGTCAACGAGCGCGACGAGGTGGTCGGGCAGAACACGCGGCGCGAGGTTCATGCGCGCGGGTTGTGGCATCGCGCGGTGCATGTGCTGGTGTTCAATGCGCGCGGCGAGGTGTTTCTCCAGAAGCGTTCGATGAAAAAAGACATCGCCGCCGGGAAATGGGATTCGTCGGCGTCCGGCCATCTGGACAGCGGCGAGGATTACGACGCGTGCGCGGTGCGCGAGTTGCGCGAGGAGATCGGCCTGCGCCTGCCGCGACCGCCACAACGGTTGTTCAAGGTTGGTGCGTGCCGGGAGACCGGCTGGGAATTCTGCTGGATTTACCGCTGCGAAAGCGAAGGGCCGTTCACGCTGCATCCCGATGAAATCGAGACAGGCGAATGGTTTGCACCGGACGCGGTGACGCAGTGGGTGAACGAACAGCCGCAAGATTTGGCGAGCGCGTTTGTTTTGATTTGGAACAAATTGAATTCATCCTCATCGTCTTCCTCGTCCTCGTGATTCATGGGTTCATTCGATGATGAGGATGAGCATGAGGACGAGGGGGATTGTGTTTGCGCCAAAAATGGGGTAGTTATTTCCCCATGAAAGATTTCTCAAATTACACGATTCCGACGGTCATCGAACGCGACGGGCGCGGCGAACGCGTCTGGGACCTTTATTCGCGGCTGCTGGTGGACCGCATCATCTTCATCGGCACGCCGATTGACGACCATGTGGCGAACATCGTGGTGGCGCAGCTTTTGTTCATGCAGATGAGCGATCCGAAAAAGGACATTCACATCTACATCAATTCGCCCGGCGGCAGCGTCACCTCCGGCCTGGCGATTTACGACACGATGCAATACCTGACGTGCGACGTGAACACCTACTGCATCGGCCAGGCGGCGAGCATGGGCGCGGTGCTGCTGTGCGCCGGCACGAAGGGCAAACGGTTCGCATTGCCGAATTCCAACATCATGATCCATCAGGTGCTGGGCGGCGCGGAAGGCCAGGCCAGCGACGTGGAAATCCGCGTGAAACATATGCTCAAGCTGAAGAACACCTTGAACAGCATCTTGTCCAAACACACGGGCAAGCCGGTGGAACAGGTGGAGAAGGATTGCGACCGTGACAATTTCATGAGCGCCGAGGACGCGAAAAATTACGGCCTCGTGGACATGGTCGTGCAGTCGCGCAAGGAAATTCCCGGTGTGGAAAAAAGTTCAGAGACGTGAGACGAACGGATTGCCCTTGATGTAAAAACGGAGATGCCGTTTCGCCCAGTGCTT
This sequence comes from Verrucomicrobiia bacterium, assembly GCA_036511615.1. Classification (GTDB taxonomy): domain Bacteria; phylum Verrucomicrobiota; class Verrucomicrobiia; order Limisphaerales; family UBA11358; genus UBA11358. The sequence goes on from DATCBW010000179.1 coordinate 14,315, forward strand.
CGCGTAATCCACGCCGATGCGCGGGCGTTTGACGACGGAAAATTTTTCCGCGCTTTCCGGCTGCGCGATGAACAAGTCGCCGCTCAACAGATCATGCGCGTTCAGGCGGCGGTCAATTTTCATCGCGCGGCAAAGCAAACCCGGCCCGCAAGTGCGGCCTTCGAGATTTTTCACCGGCTCAATCGCGCGCAGCAAAACGGCGGAGGCATGACCTTCGCGCTCGGTCACGATGTTCATGCAGTGATACATCCCGTAAATGAAATAAACGTAGGCGTGGCCCGGCGGACCGAACATGGTTTTGGTCCGTTCGGTCAGGCCTTTCGATGAATGGGCCGCCAGGTCGTGCGGGCCGAGATAGGCTTCAACCTCGACAATTTTTCCAATGCGTTCGCCGCCGTCGGAATTGTGAACCAGCCATTTGCCAAGCAGTTCCCGCGCGACAAGGGCGGTGTCGCGGTCATAAAAAGTGCGCGGCAGTTTTTGCACGACGGCAGACTGACGCAATTCCCGGTTTGACAGGAAGCAAAATGTTCGCACAATGACAGGCCGTTTTGGTGGCCAGCGTAGCTCAGTTGGTTAGAGCGTGGGACTCATAAGCCCGAGGTCAGTGGTTCGATTCCACTCGCTGGCACCACATTTACAAGCAATTTTGCAGGCAGCCCGAATTATTGCACAGATTTTGCACAGAATCCTGCCCGATCTGCCGACCGTCGCGTGAAATTTCCAGTCACCATACGGCACCGCACCAGCAAGGCGAAAATCTACGCGCCTGCCGGGAAGTTCGCATACTACCGCGTCGCCTACACCACGGCAGGCACGCGGAAGATGCAGACTTTTGCCGCCTATTCCGACGCCAAGACCGCTGCCGAACGCATTGTGCGTGACATGGCGAACGGTTCACAAGCTGCCGCCCTGAACGGCACACAATCCCGCGACGCCCTTGCCGCGCTGGAACGTCTCGCCGCGCTTCACCAGTCCATCGGGCGCAAATTTTTCCTGCTGGGCGCGGTTTCCGAGTTTGCGGAAGCCGTCGCCAAACTGCGCGGGCGTTCGCTGGGCGAAGCCGTGGCGGGTTTCCTGCGGACGGCGGCAACGGTGCAGCGCAAAGACGT
>DATCBW010000180.1:0-6085 GCA_036511615.1 Verrucomicrobiia bacterium
TCGCCGGCTTCGGTCACACCGAGATGGATCGGATAATTCCAATCTGCGCCTTCTTTATTCAATCGCGCGATCAAAAGACGATAACATTCGATCATCACTTTCGGATTGGACGACTTCATGGAGAATTTGAAATTATGGAAATCGTGCTGGCGGCAGATGCGGGCGAATTCCAGCGCGCTCTCGACCATGCCGAGCGGCGTGTCGCCAAAACGGTTCATGATGCGGTCTGACAGCGAGCCGTGGTTCGTGCCGATGCGCAGGCAGCGTTTCAATTTTTTCGCCTCGAGCACGAGCGGCGTGAATTTTTCTTCAATACGTTCCAGTTCGGCGGCGTATTGCGCGTCCGTATATTCTTTCGTCGCAAATTTTTTCGAGTCGGCGTAGTTGCCGGGATTCACGCGGACGACCTCCACCCATTTCACGGCTTCCATCGCGGCTTCGGGCTTGAAATGGATGTCGGCAACAATCGGCACAAAGCAGTTTTGCGCGCGCAACTCGCGGACGATGTTCTGCAAATTCGCCGCGTCCTTGACCGTTGGCGCGGTGATGCGCACAAGCTGACAGCCGACGGCGATGAGTTCGAGCGTCTGTTTCACGCAGAGCGCGGTGTCCATCGTGTCGCATGTGAGCATGGACTGCTTCACGACCGGATGCTCGCCACCCATCACAAAGCCGCCGCGTTCTGGATCGCCGACTACAATTTCGCGCGTTTTCCGGCGTTGGAAAAAATACGGAGATTCGCAGTAGCGCATAGGTTAGTTGATCGGGGCGATGTTGATGGGTTTCCCATCAGGCAACGAACCAGCGCTGGCGGGTGCGAAGGTAACCGGCACGTCACGGTCGGCACGCGCGCTGCGCACCCAGTCGCCGATGTCGAAAAACGCGATGTAAATCATGAAAAAGATGAGCAGTGCCGCGAAACCATTCTGGATGAAACTCACAATCCGGGCGCTCACCGGGCGGCGGCGGACGACTTCGATCAGCGAAAGCGTGATGTGGCCGCCGTCCAGCACCGGCAGTGGCAGCATGTTGAGCAGGGCAAGGTTCACGTTCAACACAACGCTGAACCAGAGCACGCGCCGCCATGCGTCCTCGTCCTGAAAAAGGGTGTAATAAACACGGGCGATCATCACTGCGCCGCCAAGCTGCTGCACACCAAGCTGGCTCTTGGAGGCGAACAGCGCGCCGAGCGTGCTAAAAATCTGGCCGGCGCTGGTCTCGATCTGCTGCATCGGGCCGGGATGAACCAGCATGACATTCGTGTCGCCCTGCCACGCAACGATTCCGGTCATGGGCGGCGCGTTGGTCGGCAGTTCTGGCCGCACCGCCATCAAAGTGCGTTCAAAATGCTCATCGCCCCGCCGGATGGCAAATGTCAGCGGTTTCACCACGCCGTTGCTCATGGACTGCTGGACGTAGTCAATCGCATCGGAACTGTAGATTTTCCGGCCATTCATGGCGATGACTTCGTCACCCGGTTTCAGGCCAGCCAGCGCGGCGGGACTGTTGCTGACAATCTGGTAGATGATGGCCCGGTTCGCGGATGAAACAAAAATTTGCCGGAGTGATCGCCGCATATACCACGGGGTCGGCTGGTTGGTCGGCACCACATAGGCGGTTGCTTCCTTGCCGTCACGGACATATTGAATGGCAACGTTCGTGCCGGTGCTGGTGATGATCCTCCACTTGATGCTGTCAGACAAAGAACCGGTCGGTTGAAAATTATTGACCGGATGGCCGTCCACAGACTCAATTTTGTCGCCCGCCTTCAGCCCGGCCTGCCAAGCCGGGCCATCAGGCATCACCCAGCCGATGACGGTGGAATTATCCGCCTCGTTGCTGGGCTTGCCGACGCCCCAGACGACCAGCGCGAACATGAAAGCCAGCAAAAAACTGAACAGCGGACCGGCGAACGCCACGATGATTTTGTCCAGCGCGGAAACATTCGGCAGCGGTTCCGCCGGCGTTTCACCCTTGCCCTCGATGGCTTCCATCGTTGCCATCTGCGGCAGCGAGACGTAGCCGCCGAAGGGAATCGTGCCGAGGACGTATTCGACATCGCCGATTTTCTTTTTCCAGATGGGCTTGCCGAACCAGATGGCGAAGCGCTCGACCTTCAGCCCGCGCCAGCGCGCCGCGAGAAAATGGCCGAGTTCATGGACGCCGATGATCAGGTTAAAAATCAGGACGACTTCGAGCGCGATAAAGATGTAATGTAAAATTGTCATTTCTAAACAGGGGAATTATACCAGTTGAGCCAATTACCGCAAACCTTACCGCGCCGCCTCGCGCCGCGCCCAGAGGTCCGCCTCCAGAATCTGGTCAAGCGTGGGATGCGCCACGGTCGCGTGTGCAGCCATCGTGCGGCGCACGGTCTCGGTGATCTGTGGAAAATTGATTTTACGGTTCACGAACGCTTCGACCGCGATTTCGTTCGCCGCGTTCAACACGGCGGGCAGAGTTCCGCCCACCTCTCCCGCCCGCCGCGCCAGTTCAATGGCGGGAAACCGTTCCCCGTCCGGTTCTTCAAACGTCAGCGTGCCAATTTTCGGGAAATTTGTCTGCACACGGTCGCTGGCCGCGCGTTCGGGATACGTCAGCGCGTATTGAATGGGCAGACACATGTCCGGTGTCGAAAGCTGCGCGATGAGCGAGCCGTCTACGAACTCCACCATCGAATGCACGATGCTCTGCGGATGGACGACCACGCCGACGCGCGCCATCTCAATGTCAAACAGCCAGCGCGCCTCGATCATTTCCAGGCCCTTGTTGAACAATGTTGCGGAATCAATCGTGATCTTCCGGCCCATGACCCACGACGGATGTTTGAGCGCGCATTCAACGGTGATTTCGGAAAATTTTTCTTTCGGCCAGATTGATTTGTCGCGGAAAGGCCCGCCGCTCGCCGTCAGCCATAATTTGCGAACGGAACTCGAAGGCTTTCCGTCGAGGCACTGAAAAATTGCGGAATGCTCGCTGTCCACGGCGAGAACTTTCACGCCGTGCTGGCGCGCCTCGTGCATCACGATTTCGCCAGCCATGACGAGGATTTCCTTGGACGCCACGGCGATGTCCTTGCCCGCGCGAATCGCGGCCAGCGCGGGTTTCAATCCGGCGGTTCCGACAATTGCAATCAAAACAATGTCAGCCGCCGGAAGCGTAGCGAGTCTGATCAAACCGTCTTCGCCTGAAAAAACTTGCGTTGTTGTGCCAAGCGCATTTTGCAGTTCCCTCGCTTTTGCGGGATCGAAAATGGAAATCGCCGCGGGCTTGTGTTTGCGCGTTTGCTCAAGCAGCAGTTCGGAATTGTTCCCGGCGGCGAGGCCGAGCAGACGGATTTGATCCGGCAAATCCTCCGCCACCTTGACGGTGCTGGTGCCGATGCTGCCGGTCGAGCCAAGTAAAACTACATTTTTCATCGGGAATAATTAACAACAAAGGAACAAAGGAACAAAGATGGGAAATTATTTTTGGAACTTCGTTGCTTTGTTTCTTTGTTGTGAATCAATTGCACAGTTAAGGATGAGTTAGAATATGACGCAGATACAGATACATGATCGGCGCGTTGAACAAAAGGCTGTCGAGCAAATCCAGAATGCCGCCGATGCCGGGAAACAGTTTGCCGGAATCTTTCACGCCGGCCTCGCGCTTGAACAGCGACTCGATCAAATCGCCGATGACCGCCGTGGAACTCAAAATGATTCCGAGTATCACCGCGTGCATCATGTTCATGCCCTCCATGTGCCCGCCAAAAAAATGCACGAACGCCACGCTCGCGCCGGTCGAGACCAGAATCGCGCCGGCAAAACCTTCCCACGTTTTCGCCGGGCTGATGCGTGGGATCATTTTATGTTTGCCGATGAGCGAGCCGACCACATACGCGCCCGTGTCGCTGAACTTCGTCACCAGGATGAAATAGAAGACGTAGAATTTTCCGTTGCCGCCAAGGCCGGGGAAAAAATTGATCTTCTGGATGAAGTTCAGCAGCCACGGCACATACATCAGACCGAACAGCGTCACCGCAATGGCCGTGATGCCCGACGCGTTGGATTTGGACACGAACTGCCGCACGCACAAACCCAGCACGAACAAAATCAGAAAGCCCGTTTCAAAATCGTTCACCCGCGCCGGCGAACCGTTGGCTGTGCCGATATGACCGGTGACATTCAAAAACGTCCCCAGCATCAGCAGCACGCCGCCGATGACGCCGGAGATTTTGAAACAGGCGAGACCGCGTTTTTCCGCCAGCCCGTAAAACTCCACCAGCCCCGCCAGCGCCAGCGTGACAACGAGCAGCTCGAACACGCCGTCGGAAATGATGCGGTTGCTGGAAAACATCGCCGCGAGGACGACGGCCCAAAGCGCCAGCGTGGAAACCGAACGGCGCAAAAACACCTGTGCCTTGGAGGGCGATGGCAGTGCGCTGGCCGGTTTGGACATGGGCGCGAAAATTAGCAGGCGCGGCGCGAAAAGCCAACGGAGATTTGGGGCGATATTTTTTCCGGAATTTTTCTGGAATCCAAGGCGCTAATGAAGCAACTTGTCGGTTCAAATTTATGGATGTAAAACTTCCCAAACTCGGTGAGGGCGCTGATTCCGGCGTTGTGGTCAACGTCTTCGTGAAAGAAGGTGACACGGTCGCCAAAGATCAGGCCATCGTGGAATTGGAAAATGAAAAGGCCGTGGCCTCCATCCCGTCCACCGGCGCGGGCGTCGTGGAAAAAGTTTATGTAAAGACGGGCGACCGCATCGGCGTCGGCCAGAAAATCATCACCATCGCCGGTGGTGCGGCGCCGGCGGCAACTCCTGCTTCAGTGTCGCCTGCGCCCGCCCCCATAGAATCCAACGACGAACCGGTCGTCGAATCAGCGGATGAAATCGTGAATGAAAATCCTGTCACTTCTCCTTCCATCCGCAAAATGGCGCGCGAACTGGGAATTGATCTGCACAAGATCGCCGGCAGCGAATTGGGCGGACGCATCGTGGCCTGGGACGTGCGGAATTACATCCAGTGTTTGATCCGGGCGGCTTCCCGTCCGGCGGCGGCTCCGGCAGCCGAATCGGCGGCGGCCAAACCCGCGCCGGTGCAGATTGATTTCTCGCAGTGGGGAGCGGTTCTCAAGAAACCGGTCACGCAGTTGCGCAAGGTCATCGCGCGCCGCCTGGCGGAAAGCTGGAATACTGTCGCCCGCGTCACGCAGTTCGACGACATTGATTTCACGTGCGTCGGCGAGTTGCGGAAAAAATTCGCCGCCGATTACGAAAAAAAAGGTGTCAAGCTCACGTTCACGCCGTTCGTGCTGAAGGCCGTGGCCGAGACGTTGAAGAAACATCCGATTTTCAATTCGAGCCTCGACGAAGTGGCGAACGAAATTGTCCTCAAGGAATACATCCACCTTGGCATCGCCGTGGACACCGATCAGGGCTTGATGGTTCCCGTCATCCGCGACGTGGACAAAAAATCTTTGTTCGATCTGGCGAAGGAATTGGAAACGCTCGCGGCGAAAGCGCGCGACCGGAAAATTTCCGCCGACGAAATGAAGGGCGGCACGTTCACCATTTCCAATCAAGGCGCGATTGGCGGTGCACATTTCACGCCGATCATCAATCTGCCGGAAGTCGCCATCCTTGGCCTTGGCCGCGGCCGGATGATGCCGGTTGTGCGCGACGGCAAGATTGAGGCGCGGCTGCTCACGCCCATCGCGTTGAGCTACGACCATCGCGTGATTGACGGCGGCAGCGCCGCGCGGTTCACGGTGGATTTGGTGAAGGCGTTTGAAAATTTCGGCGAAGATGCAGTGAAGATTTAATTTGTATGGATTCAATCAAAACTCAAATTGTTGTCGTTGGTGCCGGGCCCGGCGGTTATGCGGCGGCGTTTTACGCGGCGGACTTGGGCATGAAGGTCACGCTCATCGAGCGCGAAAAGCGGCTTGGCGGCGTTTGCCTGAACCGTGGCTGCATTCCGTCGAAAGCGCTGCTTTACGCGACGCACCAGATTGTCAACGCGCGTGACTCCGCGCATCGCGGCATCACGTTCACCGAACCGAGCGTGGATGTTTCAAAGTTGCGCACTTGGAAAGAT
>DATCBW010000181.1:0-13860 GCA_036511615.1 Verrucomicrobiia bacterium
CGGACTCCGCCAGATGCACGCGAATCTGATGCGTTCGCCCCGTCAGCGGACTCGACTCGATCAACGTGAACCGCTCGTTGCTTTGCAGCACGCGGAAATGCGTCTCGGCTTCCTTGCCTTCTTCCGAATTGTCCACGCGCATCTTGCCGAAATTTTTCGGGTCAGGACCGAGCGGCAGTTCACACGTCCATTCCTTCTCGCGCGGCAAGCCTTCGACGACCGCGAGATAAGTTTTCTCCATCCGGCGCGACTCGAACAGCTCGCCCATCGCGCGCATCGCGCCTTCGCTTTTGGCGAAGAGCATCACGCCGCTCGTGTCCGCATCCAGCCGGTGGACGTGCCGGAGATAGCGCAGATTGCGCGAGCGCGCCCAGAAATCATCCGCGCGGATGGACGAATCAATCGCCGTCTGCAGGTTCCAGTTTGTCTTGCGCCACGAATCCGGCACGAGCATCCAGCCGCGCGGCTTGTCAATCGCCAGCACCGAGCGATCCTCAAAGATGATGGGGATCGGCTCGCAGCCCGGCAGTTCAATGAAATTGGGTTTGGCCATGCAGAGGAAATTCTATTTGAAAAGGTGAACCGCCACGCCCGCAACACCCGCAACTTCCGACTGCGCCACATCGCAAGTGATAAATATTTCCGCGCAAAAATGTTGCGCCGCCGCAACGTGGACAAAATCCCAGGTGCCCGCCGTAAAATCCGGTGCACAACGCGCGCTCAATTCATCGCCCCATTCCAGATAATCATTCAGACGGTGAACGTTTGATTTTAATCGCTGCGACGTTTCGGCGGCGCGATAAGCGTGCCATGCCACCGCCGCGTATTTGCCGGAAAGCCGGCGGAGATTGTGCCGCAGTTCCGCCCGCAACAAAGGATTCCAGTAAAATTCCGGCGCGCGTTCACGGCACCACGAAGTCACCGCCGGGGCGAATTCATCCGCTGGATTGAACCACGCCATCAGCGCGGAAGTATCGGCATAAATTTTCATCGCCGACGGCGCTGACGCTCCTGAAGCACCGGATTCCGCACGCGGTCAGCACCCTTGACGGTCTTTTGTGCCTGCCACACTTCGCCCATGATTTCGTCCCAACCAGCCGACTTGGGAACAGTCAAAGGCTCAATCCGGCCAATCGTCCGGCCATTGCGCGTGATCACCAGCGATTCGCCCTGTTCAAGCTGGTTCAGAACCGCCTTGGTTTTCTGGTGCAAGTGTTTTGCCGTGATTGTGCTCACGCAAAAAAAAATAACACTTCAAAAATGTCACCACAAGATTGAAGTTCAACCATCAAACCAAAACCGACGCGCAGCCCGGCAGTTCGATGAAATTGGGTTTGGCCATTCGCGCGATGGTAGCAGCCGAGGTGAACCGGCTCAAACTTTTCGGCAATGCGGACAGGATTAACTGAATTAACTAGTCTTGAAACTAAATCATTTTAAGACCAAGATTTGCAAAATAGTTTTATGCCCCAAGAAAATGAAAATTTAGAGTATGAATATCGCAAACAGCGTTACGATACATACACAAAGGAACGCGATGCTCTTCGAAAGGATTCGCTCGAAGTAAGCGGTCGTTACGATCAAGCGATACTTGCTCTCGCTGGCGGTGCATTGGCTCTTTCCATCACGTTTATGGAAAAAATCGCACCACATCCTGTTCCCTGGACTTTTATTTTGCTTTCAGTCGCGTGGCTTTGCCTCATTGCATCAGTCCTTTTGGAACTTTACGCTTTGGCGACAAGCCAGACGGTCACGAACGAACAAATCGCATTAGCAGATGAAGAATATCGTCAATATCTGTTGTCACTACCGGAGCATCCACAAATTGCTCCTTCAATCAAAACACCTCAAACACCAGAAGCACTTGAAGGATTAAGAAATCGAACTCGATCGTTTAACAATTGGTCTCGTTGGCTTTTAAGTTTTGGGGTATTTTTTCTTTGCACTTTTTCCCTATTCAATTTACCTTACTCTGGTTCTGATAATGGAAAGAATATTATGCCTGATGAATTTGTAAGAGCATCCAGAGGAAGTTACGTTGCACCGACCAACGCACTTCCGCCGCCGCCGCCGCCGCAAAATGCATCTGCTCACCAAGCTGCAGCAGTGGCAGCACCCGTAGCAGCGGCACCTGCGGCTACAGCACCAGCACCTGCGGCTGCACCGGCTCAAACCGCCAATCAATAACCGCGAAATACGCCAAATACGCGAAAGTATTTTTGGGAAATTTGTTCGTGTATTTCGTGTAGTTCGCGGTTAAAAGCATTTATCACTTTTTCCGCCACTCGGACTTCGGCGGTTCCGACAAACCTTGCGCTCGCAGCGCCATTCGGAAATACAGCTTGGAAATTTTCGCCAGATTTTTCGCGTTGCCTTACTTTGCAGATCATTCCGTTGTCACTTGCCAATGCAGAACGTGCTGAAGATGGAGTCAAGCAAATCTTCCGTGGTTGTTTTGCCCACGATCTCGCCGACGGCGTTGGCGGCGATCCGCAAATCCATCGCCACCAGTTCGAGCGTTGCGTCCGCCGCCAGCGCGTCGGTCGCCAGGCGCGCGGCGGCGCGGGCGCGGTTGAGCGCGTCCTGATGCCGCGAGTTGATGGCCACCTGCAACATCTCGGCCTTGATTTCGCCGGCCCAGACCAGATTTTTAATCGCGTCTTTCAACGCTTCAATCCCCTGCCCGCTCAAGCAGCTAACGTCCACAATCGGAGCGCCAGACTCCGACCCGGCGCATGGGGAAACCAAATCCGCATCGTGCCGGGTCGGAGACCGGCGCTCCGGCGGCAGTTCAAATTTCACCGGCAAATCAGTTTTATTGCGAACGAGAATTCTTTTCTTTCCGGCAAATTCGGCGAAATAATTTTTGTCCGCGTCCGTCAGCGGTTCGCTGGCGTCGAGGACGTGCAAAATCAATTCCGCCTGGGCGAACGATTCGCGGCTGCGGCGAATGCCTTCGCGCTCAATCTCGTCACGCGCTTCACGCAGGCCGGCGGTGTCAATGAACGCCACCGGCAGACCACGAATGTTCACCGTTTCCTCAATCGTGTCGCGCGTCGTGCCTGGAATGGGCGAGACGATGGCGCGGTCGCGGCCCAGCAGTTGATTGAGCAGACTGGATTTGCCCGCGTTCGGACGACCAACAATCGCCGCGCGAATTCCGCGACGCAGAATTTGTCCTTCATTCGCCGTGCGGAGCAGTTCGTCCATGAAGGCGATGCCGCTTTCCAATCGCTGCAATAATTTTCCCTTCGTGTCCGGCGAAATGTCTTCGTCAGGAAAATCAATGTGCGCCTCGACGTGCGCAAGCGTGAGCATCAAATCGTCGCGCAGTTTGTTGATGCGCTGCGACAATTTTCCGGCGAGCTGTTCGTTGGCGGCGGCAAGCGCGAGTTCCGTGCGCGAATGAATCAAATCAGCGACGGCCTCGGCCTGCGCGAGGTCAATGCGCCCGTTCAGAAAGGCGCGCTTGGTGAATTCGCCCGGCTCGGCCAGCCGCGCGCCGTGGGCGAGCAGCGCGTCGAGCACGAGCTTGGCCGGCAGCAGTCCGCCGTGGCAGGAAATTTCGACGGTGTCCTCGCGCGTGAACGTGCGCGGCGCACGCAGAATGGCGAGCAGCACTTCATCAAGCACCTTTTCGTCGCGGATGATTTTGCCGAACTGAATCGTGTGCGTCGGCGCGGCGGAAGGTTTCAGCGAATTTATTCCGACGGGCAGAAAAATTTTATCGGCAATGGCAAGTGCCTGCGCACCGGAAATTCGGACGACGGCGAGTCCGCCTTCGCCGAGCGGCGTGGCAATGGCGGCGATGGTGGCTTCGGGAAACATTTTCGATTTACGATATACGATTTACGCGATTCACCAAATTCTAACGCGACTCCTACTGGGTCTCGAACAAATGAGCGCGGCATTTCATTAACACCGGGCTTCAGCCCGGTGATGGTCGGCAAGACAATTCAAAACCGTTTCAACGGTTTCCACCGCGCCGACAAGTCGTTGAAACGGCTCGCTTGCCAGCACGCCACTTCCACCCGGCTGAAGCCGGGTGTTAATGAGAGCGATTGAAATGTTACTCGTTTTTTCGAGCATCAATAAACCGCAAATCGCAAATTCAGCTAGACGTGCCGGCAGTTGCCGATTTGATTTTCCGCATCGCGGCCCTGCAACCAAAGCCGCGCCTTCTCGTAGCTTTTCTTGTGCAGATAATGCAGCAGCGTCGGGTCGGTGCCGGGCGGCAGTTGTTTTGTGAGTCCGTCAAGCCGCGAGAAAATCGGCAGCAGGCTGGGTTTGGGATTCGCCGCCGGCATGGCTTTCACGGTCGCGTCCAATTCCGCGAGCAACGAGAGGATTTCCTGTTCTACGGGAGAATTCATGCGCTCCGGGATTCATTGTCCGAGCCACTGGCCGATCAGCCGTGTCACCGGTGATTGTTGAAGGTTGATCTGACCAAGCAGATACATGGCCGTGATCAGCCGCGCCAGCCCGGAAACCAGCACGACAATAAACGCGGCGGACAAATAGATGCCGAACGCATGAACCGGCAACGGCTGCAACACCCGCGCGATGCCCGTATATAAAATCCAGATGGTGGCCGCCACGCCCAAACCCCAAGGAATCCACGGACTGATGTTGGGGCTGGCGTTGAACATATACACGAGCAGCATCGGGCTGAAACCGTAGGCGACCGTGGTGAAGGTCGGAAGAAAATCGCGCCGGCCATGAAACGATTCGGAGGCGATTTGCAGCAGCTTCGCGCTGACAAAAACCACGGCCAGCAGCAGCAGGGCCTGGATGATTTCAAAGCGGAAGACGGTCGTGTCGCTGAACTCGCGGATGCGTTGAACCTTCGGCTGCCATTTGCCATACGTCGCGAGGCCCCAGCCTTCCACGGCCGTCGCCAGCAGAACGAACGGCAGCAGATAGGTGAAAAAAATGTAACCGAAGCCGCGTTGTTTCAGCGCGACGCGGTCCCAAGTCACTGTCGGTTCAAATATCAGGAAAAACACCTTGAACATTTCGCCACAAGCATTAGCAACTTTTCACCGCGATGACAATAAAATCCACTTTCGCTCCCGCGCCCCGCGCCGCTAGACTTGCGGCGTGAAAGTTGATCTCGGCATCTGGAGCTGGCTGACGCAGGTGGTGGTGGTGCTCGTGGCCATCGCCGTGCTGCTGCTCATTGGCATGGCCTATCTTCAGCCGGTCCAGGAAAACGAGCGTATGCGGCGCGACATTGACCGGCTCGACGTGGAACTGGACCAGCAGAAAAAAATATCGCAGCAGCTTCAAATGGACCTCAACGCCCTGCGCAACGACCCCCGGACCGTCGAACGCCTCGCCCGCGAAAAACTGGGTTACGCCAAGCCTGATGAAACGGTGATCCGCTTTGAAACCAATGCGCCGGCGCGGTGACTCGCCGGCGGTCAGCGCCGGCAAACAGACGCCGCGCCGCCGCCAGGCCATACGGGATTTTCCTTGTCTGGCTGGGGGTTTGTGCCCGTGCAGAATCAGGGCGCGTCCCAATTGTTGCCAGCCGGCGTTTGACTTAATTTGGCGGCATGGAAACAAAAATTGTCCTCCAACCCGGTCGCAGTGAAGTTTCTGCGCCCGGTTCATCACGCCGCGATTTCACCGCCGTCAACGACAACGGCAACGTCAACCGTTCGCTCATCAACGCGCTCACCAGCTCGAAAATTTACCGCGATTACGTCCGCGCCTTCAATGACATGACGGGCTTGCCGCTGACGTTGCAGCCGGTCGAAACCTGGCAGTTGCCGCATCACGGCCATCGGAATGAAAATCCATTTTGCGCCATGATTTCGCGCACCAGCCGCGCCTGCGCCGCCTGTTTGCAGACGCAGGAACGCCTCTGCGCCAGGGCCGCGCGCGAACCGCAAGCCATCATTTGCCCGGCGGGACTGTGCGACACCGCCGTGCCGGTGCGGATGAGCGACCGGCTGATCGGCTACTTGCAATGCGGACAATTCTTTCGCAAGAAGCCGGACAAAAAACAGTTTGAACGGACCGCCGGGTTGGTGGCGAAATGGGGGCTGGACGTGGACCCCGAAAAATTGAAGGCGGCTTATTTTTCAACAAAAGTCATCAACACCCGGCAGCAACAATCCGCGCTCAAGCTGCTCACGATTTGGGCGCAACACCTGGCCATGTTGAGCAACCAGGTGTTCATCGAGCAGGAAAACGCCGAATCGCCGGTCATCAAGCGCGCCAAGGAATACATTCTGGAACATCAAAGCGAGAAACTGTCGCTGGGCCAGGTCGCGCGGGCGGTCAACATGAGCACGTTCTATTTTTGCAAGACGTTCAAAAAAGTTTCCGGCATCAATTTCACGGACTATCTCTCGCGGGTGCGGATTGAAAAATCCAAAAACCTCCTGCTGAATCCAAATTTGCGCGTGAGCGAAATCGCGTTCGAGGTCGGCTTCCAGTCGTTGACGCATTTCAACCGCGTGTTCAAGAAAATTCTCGGCCAGTCGCCGACGGAATACCGGCTGCAACTGCTGGGGCATTGACAAGGCCAGTTTAAATTTTTGGCGTTACAGGCAGCGCATTGCTTGACGTGTCGCCGTCGTTATTTTTCTCCTTCAACGCCATTTCCAATCTCAATTTTTCTTCGTTATCTCGCGTCAATCCTTCATTTAATTCTTTCAGGCGTCGCTTTAGAAGAAATTGGATTTGGTCTTCCAATGGTTTGCCAGTCATTTGATTAGTTGTGAAGTTATGACCCAATGAAATGATCCGATAACCTTCTATGGCAGTATAGCCGACATTATATTGGTCTTTCTGGTTGCTTGCAAAAACGAGAAAATATTCCCCGCGATATGGCCAATACTCCGATGCCAAATGTGACAGACCAGGATTCGGGGTTCCCTTGAGAACAGAAACTACCTCAATATCCGAACGGATGATGCCATCGGTGACCACCACGACTTTATTGCTTGCCGAAATAAAATCAAGGGTGGAGGTGCATCTGGCAATTACGATCTCTGGAGAATTTTTTATAAGAACATCCCAACTTTCAAATGAAGTTATTGGTATAGCCAACGCTATTTTCATCGTGGCGAGCACGATTAACATCGCAATGTATTTTTTCATAATGCTGATTTTAATTGGAATTGTTTCTTTGACAAGTGTTGGAATCAAAATGGTCAAGTGGCGGTGGAGAAACACCAATGATTTTTGCCGCCGGAATTTTTTTCAAACCGGATTCGCATGATGCATTTTTTCCCATAAACAAAAAACGGCTCGCCTTTGACAAATCCTGTAAAGTCTTCCTGCCCTTTCACTGTCAGTTTTGGCAGAGTTGAACGACATTATATGACAACTCCGATTATTCCTTCTGGCCGGCTTGAATCCGCCCACGACATTTTGCACCAGACCCGGCGGCGTCCGCTCGGCGCGATTCTTTCCCCGAAAACCATCGCCGTCATCGGCGCGACCGAGCGCAAACGCAGCGTCGGGCGCACGGTGATGCAAAATCTTTTGTCCGGCGGTTTTCCCGGAAAAATTTATCCGGTCAATCCGATTCAGGAAAACATTCTGGGACTGCGCGCGTATCCCAACGTCGCCGCGCTGCCGGCAAAACCCGACCTCGCCGTCATCATCACGCCGCCAAAAACTGTTCCCGGCATCATCAAAGAATGTGCGCAGGTTGGAATTCCCGGCGTCATCATCATCTCCGCCGGATTCAAGGAAATCGGCGCGGAAGGCGCGGCACTGGAACAGCAGGTTTTGGCAGAAACCCGGCGCGGCAACATTCGTGTCGTCGGCCCAAACTGCCTGGGCGTGATGGTTCCCGGCGCGAAATTCAACGCCACTTTCGCCGCCGACATGGCGCGGCCGGGCAGCGTCGCCTTCTTGAGCCAGAGCGGCGCGCTTTGCACGGCGATTCTGGACTGGAGCTTGAAGGAAAATGTCGGGTTCAGCGCGTTCGTTTCCCTCGGCTCGATGCTCGATGTCGGCTGGGGCGATTTGATTTATCATCTCGGCGACGATCCGAACACCAAGAGCATCGTCATCTACATGGAATCCATCGGCGACGCCAGCGGATTTCTTTCCGCCGCGCGCGAGGTTGCACTCACCAAGCCAATCATTGTCATCAAGCCCGGCCGCACCGAAGCGGCCGCCAAAGCCGCCGCGTCGCACACGGGTTCGCTCACGGGCAGCGACGAAGTTTTGCAGGCGGCGTTTCAGCGCGTCGGTGTGCTGCGCGTCGAGGCGATTTCTGAATTGTTCGACATGGCGGAAGTTCTCGGCAAGCAGCCGCGCCCGAAAGGTCCGCGCCTGACCATTGTGACCAATGCCGGCGGTCCCGGCGTGCTGGCGACCGACATGCTCATCGGCAGCGGCGCGCAGCTCGCGGATTTGACGCCGGAAACGATGGCGTCGCTCAACCAGATTTTGCCGCCGACATGGAGCCACAACAATCCGGTGGACATCATCGGCGACGCCGGCCCGGAGCTTTATGCAAAAGCCGTGGACATCGTGGCGAAAGACCCGAACACCGACGGCCTGCTGGTCATTCTCACGCCGCAGGCGATGACCGACCCGACCGCGACGGCGGAGGAATTGAAGCCGTTTGCACACATCGAGGGCAAACCGATTCTGGCCAGTTGGATGGGCGTCGGCCAGGTGGAGAAAGGCGAGGACATTCTCAACGCCGTAAAAATTCCGACGTTCAAATACCCTGACCGCGCCGCGAAGGCGTTTTATTATATGTGGCGCTACAGCGAAAATCTGCGCGCGCTTTATGAAACGCCGGCGGCGGCGTCCGACAACGGTCACGGTTACATTGACCGCGACCAGGCGGCGAAAATAATTTCCGAAGTGCGAAAATCCGGTCGCACGATTCTCACGGAATTTGAATCCAAACAACTGCTCGCCGCCTACGCCATTCCCACTGTGGAGACGCACGTTGCCTTGAGCGAAAGTGACGCCGTGAAAGAAGCCGCGCGGTTCGGCTTCCCCGTCGTGCTGAAACTGCATTCCGAAACCATCACGCACAAGACCGACGTGGGCGGCATCCAGTTGAACCTGCGCACGGCCTCCGCCGTCCGCCAAGCGTGGAAGGCGATTGAAGCGGCCGTCACCAAAAAAGTTGGCAAGGAACATTTTCTCGGCGTCACCGTGCAGCCGATGATCAAGCTGGAAGGTTATGAACTGATTATTGGAAGCAGCATTGACCAGCAGTTTGGACCAGTGCTGTTGTTCGGCACCGGCGGCCAGCTCGTCGAAGTTTATAAGGACCGCGCGCTCGGTTTGCCGCCGTTGAACGCCACGCTCGCGCGGCGCATGATGGAACGCACGCGGATTTTCACCGCGCTCAAGGGCGTGCGCGGACGCAAGGCAGTCAACATCCCGGCGTTGGAGCAATTGCTCGTGCGCTTCAGCCAGCTCGTGGTTGAACAGCCGTGGATTGCGGAAATTGACATCAATCCACTGCTCGCTTCGTCGGAACGGATTTATGCGCTCGACGCGCGCGTCGTTTTGCACGATCCCAAAACGCCGGAAGACAAACTGCCCAAGCCAGCCATCCGCCCGTATCCGGTGCAATACGTCAGGCCGTGGAAATTGAAGAACAAAGCGCCCGTGACCATCCGCCCGATCCGTCCCGAAGACGAGCCGTTGATGGTGAAGTTTCACGAGACGTTGTCCGAAGAAAGCGTCTATCACCGTTACTTCAGCGCGCTGCACCTGGAACAGCGCATCGCGCACGAACGCCTGACACGCATCTGCTTCAATGATTACAACCGGGAAATCGCGCTCGTGGCCGAACTCAAGCCCGCGAAAGACGAGGAAAAGCGGATCCTCGGCGTCGGACGTTTGAGCAAAATCCACGGCCTGAACGAGGCGGAATTTGCGCTGCTCATCAGCGACGAATGGCAGAATCTCGGCCTCGGTCTTGAGTTGTTGAAACAACTTGTAGAAATTGGCCGCGTGGAAAAGCTGGACCGCATCTTCGGCGAGATTCTTGCCGACAACCACGCCATGCGGAACATCTGTAAAAAACTCGGCTTCAAAATCGCCACCGACGACGATCAACGCACCTGCTCCGCGCAGTTCGTGTTTTTGACGAAACAACCGCCGGGTTAAACCTGGTGACCAGACTGATGGTTGAGACTCGCGCAACTGGTATGCTTTAGCGGATTCCGTTTCACCGAACAACCGACGTTGCGGCTTTGGCAATAACCGTGGGGTCATGGATGCTTTCGCGCCTTATGGTAAGGACAGTGATGACGGGATCAACCCGCAATCCAAGAGCGCCTTTTACCATTTATGCCATGAGCACGACCACCAGCAGCCAGAACTCCCCGCCGGGAAAATCCCACTTCAAAACCATTGACGGCTGCGAGGCCGCCGCCTACGTCGCCTACCGGCTCAACGAAGCGATGGCGATCTATCCCATCACGCCGTCGTCGCCCATCGCCGAGTGGTGCGACCAGTGGGCTTCCGAAGGCAAAAAAAATCTCTGGGGCACGACGCCCGCAATCGTGGAAATGCAAAGCGAGGGCGGCGCGGTCGGGGCCGTTCACGGAATGTTGCAAACCGGCTCCATCAGCACCACGTTCACCGCGTCGCAAGGACTGCTGTTGATGGTTCCGAACATGTTCAAGTTCGCGGGCGAACTGCTGCCGACAGTTTTTCATGTCACGGCCCGCACGGTGGCCACGCACGCACTTTCCATTTTCGGCGATCACAGCGACATCATGGCCTGCCGGACGACTGGCTGGGGAATGTTGGGCGCGGCTTCCGTGCAGGAGACGATGGATTTCGCGCTGATTTCACAGGCGGCGTCGCTGCGTTCGCGGCTGCCGTTCATCCATTTTTTCGACGGCTTTCGCACGTCGCACGAAGTTTCCAAGATTGAACTGCTCGACGAATCCGTTCTGCGCGCGTTGATTGACGAAAAGCTGATCGCCGAAATTCGCGCCCGCGCCATGACGCCGGACAAGCCGGTGCTGCGCGGCACGGCGCAAAATCCCGATGCCTTTTTTCAGGGACGTGAATCCACCAATCTGATTTACGCCGCCTGCCCGGACATCGTCCAGAAAGTCATGGACGAATTCGCCGAACAGACCGGACGAAAATACAGTTTGTTCGATTATGTTGGCGCGCCGGATGCCGAGCGCGTTGTAGTGCTGATGGGTTCGGGCTGCGAGGCGGCGCATGAAACCGTCGAGGCGCTGGTCGCACGCGGCGAAAAAGTCGGCGTGCTCAAGGTGCGTTTATATCGTCCGTTTGATGGCAAATGTTTTGTCGCATCGCTGCCGAAGTCCGTGAAAAAAATCGCCGTGCTCGACCGGACAAAAGAACCGGGCGCGACGGGCGAACCGCTTTACCAGGATTGCGTCACGGCGTTGATGGAAGAAACCGCTGCCGGTCGTTCACACCTGAAGGCGTTGCCGCAAGTGCTGTCGGGGCGTTACGGTCTGTCCTCGAAGGAATTCACACCCGCGATGGTCAAGGCGGTTTTCGACAACTTGAAATCGGACGCGCCGAAAAATCATTTCACCGTCGGCATCAATGACGACGTTTCCAACACGAGCCTGCAGGTTGACCCGGAATTTTCCACCGAGCCGGAAAAAGTCGTGCGCGCCCTTTTCTACGGACTCGGCGCGGACGGAACGGTCGGCGCAAACAAAAATTCCATCAAGATCATCGGCGAGGAGACGGACAATTATGCCCAGGGCTACTTCGTCTATGACTCGAAAAAGTCCGGCTCGATGACCGTTTCGCACTTGCGCTTCGGGCCGCAGCCAATCCGTTCGTCGTATTTGATCTCCAGCGCGAACTTCGTCGCCTGCCATCAGCCGGGATTTTTGGAGCGATACGAAATGCTCCGCCATCTCGTGCCCGGCGGAACTTTTCTGCTGAACACGCCTTATTCAAAAGACGAAATCTGGCCGAAGCTGCCGACGCCGGTTCAGGAAAATCTGCTGGCAAAGAAGGCGAAATTCTTTGTCATTGATGCGACAAAGGTTGCGCACAACAGCGGCATGGGCGGGCGCATCAACACCATCATGCAGGTTTGTTTCTTCGCGCTTTCGGGCGTGCTGCCAAAGGACGAGGCGATTGACGCGATCAAAAATTCCATCAAAAAAACCTACGGCAAAAAGGGCGAGGAAATTGTCCAGATGAATTTGCAGGCCGTGGACAACACGCTCGCGCATCTTCACGAAGTGCCGGTCGCGGATTGCAAACTGAACGGCGCAGGTCCGCTGCTGCCGCCGATTTCGCCGGAAGCGCCGGAATTTGCGCGCAATGTTCTGGGCAGGCTCGCCGCCGGCTTCGGCGACGACCTGCCGGTGAGCGCGTTTCCCAACGACGGAACTTTTCCGACGGCGACGGCACAGTTTGAAAAACGAAATCTCGCCCTGGAAATTCCCGTGTGGGACGAAAAGACGTGCATCCAATGCCTCAAATGCGTGGCCATTTGCCCGCACGCGACGATTCGCGCGAAAGTTTATGAGCCGGCGGAACTGGCCGGCGCGCCAGCGACATTCAAATCCATAGACTCGCGCGTGCCGGAATTCAAGGGCTTGAAGTTCTCGCTGCAAGTCGCGGCGGAAGACTGCACCGGCTGCGCCTTGTGCGTGGATGTCTGCCCGGCCAAAAACAAGACCGAGGCAAAGCTCAAGGCGATCAATATGCGGACGCAGGCGCCCTTGCGCGCGGCGGAGCACGACAATTGGAATTTTTTCCTCGGCCTGCCGGAGATGGACCGTCGCAAGATCAAAACCACCACGCTGCGCCAGCAGCAGATTTTGCAGCCGCTGTTCGAGTTCAGCGGCGCGTGCGCCGGATGCGGCGAGACGCCCTATATCAAAATGCTCACGCAGTTGTTCGGCGACCGCGCGGTGATCGCCAACGCGACGGGCTGCTCCTCGATTTACGGCGGCAATCTGCCAACGACGCCTTACGCGAAAAACAAATGCGGTCGCGGCCCGACGTGGTGCAATTCGCTGTTCGAGGACAACGCCGAGTTCGGCCTGGGTTTCCGCGTCTCGATTGACAAACAGAAGGAATTCGCCGAGGAACTGCTGAAAAAACTGGCTGCACAGGTTGGCGAAGACCTGGCGGATGAAATTTTGAAGGCGGATCAAAATGACGAAGCCGGCATTTACGACCAGCGCGAGCGCGTGTCGGTTTTGAAATTCAAGCTGCAAAAATTAGATTCGCCCGAAGCGAAGTTATTGCTCGGCGTGGCCGACCAGCTCGTGAAAAAAAGCGTGTGGATTGTCGGCGGCGACGGCTGGGCTTATGACATCGGCTACGGCGGATTGGATCACGTCCTTGCCAGCGGACGCAAGGTGAACGTGCTCGTGCTCGACACGGAAGTTTATTCCAACACCGGCGGCCAGATGAGCAAGGCCACGCCGCGCGGCGCGATTGCGAAATTTGCAGCGGGCGGAAAACCGGCTGGCAAAAAAGATTTGGGATTGATCGCGATGAGCTACGGCAACATTTACGTCGCCAGCGTGGCGATGGGCGCGAAGGACGAGCACACGCTCAAGGCGTTCGTCGAGGCGGAGTCATTTCCCGGCCCGTCGCTCATCATTGCTTACAGCCATTGCATCGCGCACGGCATCGCGCTCGACACGGGCGTCGGCGCGCGGCAGCAGAAGCTGGCGGTCGAATCCGGTCAGTGGCTGCTCTATCGCTACGACCCGCGCCGCGCGGAACGCGGCGAGAATCCGTTGCAGGTGGATTCCAGCGCGGCGAAATCAAAGGTGAAGGATTTCATGATGACGGAGAACCGGTTCAAGATGCTGACCAAAAGCAAGCCGGACGACGCGAAGAAATTTTTCGCGCAATCACAGACCGACGCCGACAAGCGCTGGA
>DATCBW010000182.1:0-2007 GCA_036511615.1 Verrucomicrobiia bacterium
TTGCCGGATTTGCTGCGCTCGGTTCCGCACCTGGCCGCCCGCGCCGGCGGCGAAGGCCACGAAAAACCGTTCTGGTATTATCTGGTTCTGCTCGGCGGCGGCTGGTCCGGCGCGGCAATGCTCGTCCTGGCAGCATTGGGATTCTTTCGCGCACGAATTTCCACCGGACGCCTCTTTTTAGCCGTCTATGCGCTGCTCATCACCGTGATTTACAGTGCGATTCCTTACAAAACTCCGTGGCTGGCGTTGAACCTCTGGCTGCCGCTGGCGCTGCTCGCCGGCATGACCGTCGAGTGGGTTTGGTTTGCCGCGAAAAAAATATCCGTGCGGGCAATCATTTTGGCCTGTCTGACAGCGCTGGGAGTTTTGATCGCGCATGACACATGGGCACGCGTTTTCAAAAATCCGGCGGATGAAAACAATCCCTATGCCTACGCGCACACGGTTGAGGATTTGCTGAGGTTGCCGCCCCGGCTGGAGCGGCTGGCAAAGGAAAATAATCTTCCGTCACCACGCATCGCCGTCGTTGCCGCCGATGCGTGGCCGCTGCCGTGGTATCTGCGCAAATTTTCGCAGGTTGGCTATTGGCAGCCGGGACAAGATCCCGGTGCGGCGGATTTTTTCATCACGTCGCCGGCGGCGGTGGAAAAACTTGGCGACAAATTGAAAGGCTTTCTGCCGGAATATTTCGGCGTCCGGCCTGAAGTGTTAATCATTCTCTGGACTCCGGCGGCAACCAATGCAGCGACGGATGTGTCACCGCCGATTCAAAAGCCGTGAACGAAATTCATGTTTTCAATCATCATGCGATGGCGACGCAGTTTCAGGCGCGCATCGCGGACGAGGAAAAAACCTACGCCGCGCAGACCGCACAGGCGGCGTTTGCGCTGACGGACAGGCTGGAATCGCACTTGAGCCGCTTCCGGGCGAACAGCGACATTGCCCGGATCGCCCAACTCGCGCCGGGCGAAACAATGCGCGTGAGCGAACCCGTTTTCGCCTGCCTTGAAATCGCCAAAAAAATGGAGCTGGCCACGCGCGGCGCCTTTTCCGTCTGCGCCGCCGCGTTGCAGTCACAGCCGGCGCTGCCGCAATGGTCGTTGCTGAAGGAACAATTAGCCATCCGTTGCGACGCCGGAAAACCGGAATTTGATCTGGGCGCCATCGGCAAAGGCTTTGCACTGGATCGCATGGCGGACGTTTTACGCGAGTGGGATTGCCGGGTGTTTCTGCTCGGTGCCGGCGGCAGCAGCATTCTTGCGGGCAACGCGCCAGCCGATAGCGGAGGCTGGTCGTGCGGTTTGGGCGAAAATAATTCGCCGGTTCGTTACCTGCTGAAAAATTGTTCGTTGAGCGGATCCGGCCTGGCGGTGAAGGGAAAACACATTTTGGATCCGCGCACGGGCAAACCGGCATGGCGCGAAAATCGCGCGTGGGCTTTGGCGGAAACCGCCGCCGAGTCCGACGCGCTTTCGACGGCGTGCATGGTTTTGGACGAGATGGAAATCGCCGAAGTCGTCGTCACGGAGAAATCGTGGCTGGTTTTTCTGGAGGACAATGGAATGGCGCGGCATTTTGGCAGCCGAGTGCTGCCGACACCGGCGTGATTGTTATTTGGGGGCGCGGAATATTTAAGTGATTGCAACAAAGTTTTCACTTGCAAGTTTTCCTGAATCAGAGGATAAAAGTTCATATCCTATGAAGACGACCTTTCCCATCAGTTCCGTTCTGTTTCAAAAACCCTCCGCGCTCTGGAGCGTTGCGCCTGAAGCGACGGTGTTTGAGGCCATCAAGTTGATGGCGGAAAAAAACATCGGCGCGTTGCTCGTGATGTCCGGCGGCAGCCTGGCCGGGGTTTTCACCGAACGCGATTACACGCGCAAAGTCGCGCTGCACGGCAAGAATTCCAAGGAAACCCGCGTCTGGGAAATCATCTCCGTAACGCCGGACGATTCGGTGGAAGAGTGCATGAAATTGATGACGGAAAAGCGCGTGCGGCATCTGCCG
>DATCBW010000183.1:0-8311 GCA_036511615.1 Verrucomicrobiia bacterium
TCCGCGCCGCCCGAAACGCGGGCGCGGTATTGACACAGCGGACACTCGAAAATGTAAGTCCGGCCCACGCAGTTGGAATACAGCCGGGCCGGGACAAATTCAAGCCTGCAACCGCGTCGCCGGGACCAGATACTCGCGGAATTTTTCGTAATCCACATTCAGCCGGTCGAAGTCTTCCGGCAATTTCAGCACGGCTGCCATCGCCGGCGGAATGTCCGGCGACCAGCCCATCATGCGCTCAATTTCCTCCGGAAATTTCGCCGGGTTCGCCGTTTCGAGAATCGCGGCGGGCAGGCCGTTGAGCGGTTCGTGTTCCTGCCAGTCCAGGAAACCGCGCCAGGCGACCGCGCCATGCGCTTCGAGCAGCAATTTGTATTTGTCCCAGACTTCGCGAATGGTCGCACGCGTGCGTTCGTCGGAAACTGAACTGGAAAACAAATCGCGGCGCATCGCGACGAGGTCGGGTTGCTTGTGAATTTTTCCGGTCTCGTCCAAGCGCCCGCCATACACGGCCACGAGCCGCACCAGATTGCTCGGATGGCCGACGTTCATGGCGTTGGAAACCGAGTTGCGCGACGGAACAATTTTTTGATAAGCGCCGCCGGCGAGAAATTTTGGAAACGCGTCATTGTCGTTGACCGGCACAACCAGTTTCCTGATGGGCAAACCCATTTGATGCGCAACGACCGCACCCATCATGTCGCCGAAATTGCCGCTCGGCACGGAAAAGACAATTGGTTCGCCGGGTTTCGCGAGACGCGACGCGGCGTAAAAATAATAAACGCTCTGCGGCAGCAGCCGGCCAATGTTGATGGAGTTGGCGGATGAGAGCGGAATGTGTTGCAGCGCCGGATCGCTGAACGCGTGTTTCACCATCGCCTGGCAGTCGTCGAATTTGCCGTCAATCGCCACGGTGCGAACGTTGCCGGTCAGCGTCGTCATCAGCTTGCGCTGGCTCACGCTGATTTCATCAACCGGAAACAGCACGATGACGCGGATGCCGGGGACGTTGTGGAAAGCGTGCGCCACCGCCGCGCCGGTGTCGCCGCTGGTCGCGGTGAGGATGGTGAGCTGCCGTCCGTCTTCCTGCAAAAATTTCCCCATCAGCCGCGCCATCATGCGCGCGGCAAAGTCCTTGAACGACGCGGTCGGCCCCTGATCCAGGCGCATCACATGGACTCGGTCATAGACGAGTTCCAGCGGAACGTCGAAGTTGTAGGCGTCGCGGCAGATCGCGGCCAGATTGTCGTTGGAAAGGATGTCCCCCGTGTATTTCGACAGCACGCGGAAGGCGATTTCGTGATAAGGCAACTGGCCGAACGCGGCTATTTCTTCCGGCGCGAGCGCGGGAATTGTTTCAGGAAAATAAAGTCCACGATCCGGTGCCTGGCCTTGGAGCAGCGCCTCGCGCAAGTTGACTGCGGGCGATTGTTCGTTCGTGCTGCGAAAAAGAAGCTGTCCCATATTACTCAAAATTTTCCACCCGAATCATCACGGGTTTGCCTTTGATGACCGGCAGTTTGCCAATCTGTTTCAACGCACCGCTGACCGCGCCGTTGGTCGCGTAGTGCAGCATGAAAATCAACGGCACGCTTTTGCCTTCGTGGCCTTCGGGCTGGATGACGGAGGAGATGCCGATTTTTGACCGGCCGAAAATGGTCGCAATTTTTGCGAGCGTGCCGGGCCGGTCAATGACGTTGAGCCGCACAAAATACTGTGAGACGACTTCCTCAATCGGCACGACTGCGCCGGAACATTCATGCGGCACGAACGGCGGCAAACGATGTTTGTTGGCGAATTTCAAGTCGAGCGCGGCGTCGGCCAGATCGCTCAAGACCGCGCTGGCGGTCGCGTCTTTGCCCGCGCCGCGTCCGTAAAAGAGCGAATCACCGACAATGTCGCCGCGCACAAAGACGGCGTTGTAGGCGTAATTCACGCTGGCCAGAACGTGCGCGTCGGGAATCAAGGTTGGATAAACGGAAACTTGCACGCGGCAGCCGCTCTCCAGTTTTTTGACCATGCCGAGCAGCTTGATGGTGCAACCAAGTTCGCCGGCGTATTTGATGTCGAGCGCGCTGATATGGCGGATGCCCTCGACGTAAATGTTTTTGGGGCTGACCCAGAAGCCGTGCGCGAGCGATGCGAGAATTCCCATCTTGTGCGCGGCGTCCTGGCCGTCAATGTCAAGGTCGGGCGGAGTTTCGGCATAACCAAGCTTCTGCGCGTCGGCGAGAACTTCCGCGAAGTCCGCGCCTTCGAGTTTCATGCGCGTCAAAATGTAATTGCAGGTGCCGTTGACGATGCCGTAAAGCGCCGTGATGCGGTTGCCGACGAAACCTTCGCGCAGCGATTTGATGATGGGGATGCCACCACAAACGCTGGCTTCGTAATAAAGGTTCGCGCCGTATTTTTTCGCCGCTTCAAAAAGCTCCTCGCCATGCGCGGACAGCAGCGCCTTGTTGGCGGTGACGACCGGTTTGCCGAGTTTGAGCGCGGTCAGGATGACTTCGCGCGCCACCGTGGTGCCGCCGACGAGTTCGGCGACGAGGTTGACTTCGGGATCGCAGACGACTTCGCGCCAGTCGGCGATGAGAAGTTTACGCGGAATTTTCGCCGCGCGATTTTTTTTGAGGTCGCGCACGGCGACGCGGACAATCTTGAGTCCGACACCGAGCCGCGAGGCCATGAGCGCGCCGTTGCGCTGGAGCGCATCAAAAACGCCGCTGCCGACCGTGCCGCCGCCGATGATTCCGAGTTTTACCTGCTGCATACGGGCGAGCAGCTTGCCGCGAAACGCAAGAGGGAACAATTCAATTTTGCGCGAATTGCATTGCGCGACCGGCTCACTTCGCCGCCGTCAGCTTGTAAAGCGCCACGCCGTGTGCGGGAATAGTCAGCGGCAAAACGCCGTCCGCCGCGTTCACGTCGGCCACATCCTTTTGCCGCCACAAATCACGAACGTGCTGCGTGCCGGTGAAACCGAGTTTTGCAAGCTGGTTGAACTGCAGATTCAACGGCGTGGTGCCGAGGTTGAAGAAGCCGAGCGCGCGACCGCCGTCTTCCAGTTCCTTTTCATAAACCCGCAAATCGCCATCGGTGAGAACCGTCGTGGCCTGTTTGCCGAGCGCGTCCTGATCTATCGCCAGCACTTCGTCATTTTCCAGAAGATTCAGCGTGAAGTCGTCGAACTTCGTCATGTCGCAGCCAATGAGCAATGGCGCGGACAGCAGGCACCAGATGCTGATGTGCGTGTATTGTTCGTCCGGCGTGAGGCGCGACGGATGCAGACGTCCCCAGCCGACCTGTCCCACGACGAGCATGTCCGGATCGTTCCAGTTGCCGGGCTTTGAATACGGAGCGGTCTTGTCCTTGTTGAAGCCGTTGCCGCTCATGCTGCGCCAGGTGTCGGTGATGTCGCCGGTGATGCGCCAGGTGTTGCCGTCCACCGAACCGCCCCATTGCCAGACGTTGCCCTGGCCGTATTGGCAAAGACTGAAAACAATGTCGCGCTTCTGGTCACGGAGGAGTTGGCCCATGAGTTCGTAAGGCTTCTCGAGTTTTGCCAGTTGGGTGTTTCCCGGCGCATAGACGACGTTTCGGGCGGTGAACGGATAATTGGTCGTGCCACGCAGGCTTTCCATTTGGGGATTGTAGGAGCACCAGTCGTATTTCAGATAATCAAAACCCCACTTGGCGTAGGTCTCCGCATCCTGCAATTCGTGACCGAAACTGGCGGCGCAACCGCCGCACGTCCACGGACCAGGCGACGAATATAATCCCGCCTTCAAACCGAGCGAATGGATGTAATCCGCCATGCCCTTCATGTCGGGAAAACGCGAGTTCGGCACGATGTTCCCCTGCGCGTCGCGGAATGATCCGCGCAAGTCCGGCGACGTCGGCTCGCGATGATTCTGCCAAAAATCGTCCACATTGATGTAAGTCCAGCCGTGGTTGATAAGGCCGCTCTTGACCATGGCGTCCGCCGCGCTCTTGACGCGATCCTCCGTGACCGCCTGCGCAAAACAGTTCCAACTGTTCCAGCCCATCGGCGGCGTGAGCGCAATCTGGTCGCCAACAATGATGCGGAATTTTTTGTCCGCATTGCCGAGGGAATTATTCGCGTGCAGCGTGACTTCAAAATTGTCCGAACCCTTCGACGATTTGAAAAAGAAAAACACCTTCTTCTTTTGCAAAGAGCCGGTGATGCGGCCGGTTTGCGGATCCAGCTTTAATCCGCGCGGAAGATGGTCGGCGGAAAATGTCATCGGCCGGTCACCCGTCGCCGGAATCGTGTAAAGAAACGGCGAGCCGGGCCGCACGCCAAAAACGTCCGGGCCGTTGATGCGCGGCGTGGCGGGCGCGGGCGGCGTGAGGATGTAAGACGCGTTGGCCTCGGCGGCCTGGAGATTGTTCAAGGCGAAGAAAAGCGCAAACGCAAGCAGCAGTCGTGAATTCATGTGCGGATTCTGCCGCCAAAAAAAATAAGCGTCAAGCTCGCCTGCGGAAAAATCCCCGCTAACCTTGGCGCATGACGACGCTGCTCATCGCCACGCGCAACGCCCACAAGGTCGCGGAAATCCGCGCCATCCTCGGCGCGCAGTTTCAATTTCTCACGCTGGACGATTTTCCAAACGCGCCCAAAGTCATCGAGGACGCGGACACTTTTGCCGGCAACGCGACGAAAAAAGCCGTCGAACTCGCGCGTTGGCTTTCCAGCTCGTCACTCATCACTCACCACTCATCACTTTTTGTTCTCGCCGACGATTCCGGCCTCGAAGTGGACGCCCTGAACGGCGCGCCGGGCGTCCATTCCGCGCGTTTTGCCGCGCTGGACAAATCTGAAAACTCCCGCGATGCCGACAACAATGCCAAGCTGCTGCACCTGCTGAAAGACGTGCTGCCGGAAAAACGCACCGCGCGGTTTCGCTGCGTCATCGCGCTGGTGCCTGTCCCGCCGGAAAGAATTGAAGTCGCGTCGCCGGTTTGTTTTGCCGACGAATTTGAAGCGCAGATTTTCGACGGCGCGTGCGAAGGGTGCATTCAATTTTCCGCCAGCGGCCAGGGCGGTTTCGGCTACGACCCGCTGTTTGTGCCGGACGGGTTCACGCAGTCATTTGCCGAACTCGGCGAGGATGTGAAAAACGAATTGAGCCATCGCGCCAAGGCGCTGGCAAAGTTGAAAATGTATTTCACAACAAAGTAACGAAGGAACAAAAGCCAGCCGGGCTTTCTTCGTTGCTTTGTATTACTTTTTGCGAAAGCTTTGTTTTTCTGAGTAAACTTTTTTCCGGGCGGCGCGCTCTGGCGTAGCGCAGAATTGTATTCTGCTGTATCGCCGAATTGCATTCGGCGGAGCGCCGGGTGCGGCAAAGCCGTCCAATCCGGCCGCAGCCAGCGGATTGCAAATCCGCGATACAGCAGAATACAATTCTGCGCTACTTCGGTTGCGGCTGCGCCGCGCTAAGTCTTGAAAATCATTTCAGCAAACTTCCGATCTGAAGTTTTTTCCGCAGCCGGCCGTTGTCGGCGCACATGGCGTAGCGGTATTTTCCCGGCGCGGGCGGCGCGTAAAATTCGCCGCCGGCATTTTCCACGAGCAAACTTCCGGCGGCCACGTCCCATAGATTGATGCGGCGCTCGATGTAGGCGTCCAGCCGGCCGCTGGCGACGTAGGCCAGTTCCAGCGCGGCGGAACCCATGATGCGGATTTTTTTGGCGCGCCGCGCCAGCCGGATCAGGTGCGGCAGGCTTTGATCAAGATTGTCCTTGCTCTTGGAAAAGCCCATCGCGATGACCGAGTCTTCAATTTTGGACCGGTTGCTGACACGGACAATTTTTCCATTCAAGCGAGTCGGTTCGCCACGGACTGTCGTCCAGATTTCATCGGTGAACGGATCGTAAATCACGCCAAGAACGGTGACGTGTGACGAGTGATGAGTGACGAGTTTCTGCGGACGACGGCGGGAGCTTTTCTTGTCACTTGTCACTCGCCACTCATCACTTTTCGATTGCAGCGCAATCGAAACCGCCGCGTGCGGCATTTCGAAAAAATAATTCACCGTGCCGTCAATCGGGTCAATGACCCAGCGATACTCGGCGTCCATGTCGCCGGTGATGCCCTCTTCGCCCAGCACGGGAACCAGCGGGAAAGCCGCCGCGAGAATTTTTTCGATGAGCGCCTGGCAGCGCACGTCGAGTTCGAGCTTGATATCGTGCGCGGCGGCGGAGTTGACGTGTTTGGGCTTGTGCCAGTTGGCGCGCATGATTTTGCCGGCGGCGCGCGCGGCTTTCACGGCGGCGGCGAGGGTGGCGCTTAATTGGATTTTTTTCACGTAAAATTAAGGGATGACTTCGTCACGTTCCTTCAGCAGCCGTTCCTGCTCGCGGTGTCTGGTGTCGAACGTGTTTTGCCCGGCGTCATCGAGGAACCGCAGCAGGTCGGCGGCCTCAAGCAGGCGCGGGGCCGTGACGTAATCCGCACCGGCTGCGTAAAGCTCCGGCACGTCGGACAGCAATTCGGAGTGGACGATGATTTTGCCGCAGGGGTTCAGTTCGCGGAGCTGGCGGAGAATTTTCAAGTTGTTGGCGCCTTTCAAAACGGTGTTCGGCAGCGAACAGACGACAATTTCAGCGTGCGAGACGCCGGCGTGATGCAGCACGTCGCGCGCGGTGATGTCGCCATAAACGGCATGAACGCCGCGCTGCTTCAGTTTTTCGTGGACGACGGGATTGAAATCAATGACGTAGATTTCAGGAATCAAACCCGGACGGCTCCGTTCGATTTCCACGAGCAGCGAACTGGCGGTCCAAGAAAAACCGAGCAGGCAGATCCGCCGCAGCTTTTCATTTTTGCCGGAAGGATGCGCATCATGGTCGAGGTCATGCAGTTTGAGGCGGCGCAACCAGGGCGCGAGTTTGCGCAGCAGCGTGTCGTTGCCGAGAATCGCGTAGGTCGAGCCGACGGCCAGGAATGCGAACGAGAAGGCGGCGATGCCGATGACGTTGTCCGAGACGTCGCCGCTGGCTTTGCCGAGGGCGAGCAGCACGAGCGAAAGTTCGCTCATCTGACAGAGGTTCACCGCCGGCAGCAGGCTGACGCGATAGCCCTGGCGCATCGAATATAGAATTGGAAAGACGGTGATGAGCCGGGTGATGATGAGAATCAAACACACGAAGAGCGTCCACAAAATATATGTGGTTGTCGGCACCGGGATGATCATGCCGAGGCCGACGAAAAAGAGCGTCACGAAAAAATCGCGCAGGCTAGTGACTTTGGCGGCCACGTCGAGCGTGTAGGGAAAAGTGGAGATCATCACGCCTGCGATGAGCGCGCCCATCGCCGAGGAGAGCTTGAGATAATCCGCAAAGCCGGCCATCGCAAAACACCACGCCAGCGCGCCGACCAGCACCAGTTCCGGCAGGCGCGCCACGAATTTGAAAACGGGCGGCAGCACAAACCGGCTGGCCAGAAACGCCGCCGTCAGCAGCAGGATGACGTGCCCCAGGGCGACCGCCATCACGCCCACGGAAGGATTTTTCAGGTTCGGCTGGACGGCGAGAAATAAAATCGTGGCGACATCCTGCAACACCAAAACGCCAAGTGTGATGCGACCGGCGAGTGTTTCCAGCTCACGTTTGTCGTAGAGAATTTTGACGATGATGACCGTGCTGCTCATCGCCGCCGCCACGGCCAGATAGAGCGCTTCCAAATGATTTTTTGCCGGGCCAAGCAATCCAAAAACAATCCAACCGGTGAGGACGCAGCCGAGAATTTGCACGCCCGCCGTCAACGTGATGGCGCGCCCCGCGCTCAACATTTTTTTCAGGTCAATCTCCAGCCCGATCATGAACAGCAGCAGCGACAGGCCGATGGTCGAAATGGTCTGGATGGATTCCGCATTGGTGACCCACCTGAAGCCGTTCGGCCCGATTGCGAAGCCGGCGACCAGATACGCGAGCAGCAGCGGCTGGCGCAGCACCTTCATCACCACCGCCACGATCCACGCGGCGATGATGCAAATGGCGATGTTGGTGACCAGCCCGTGCTCCATGCGGGGAGAAAATTAACCGAGCAATCCAATTAAGAAAGCAGGAATTGTGGAAAAGCCAATCGGAGGGACGAGTTCCACGAGTCCCAAATAATTTAACCGGGGACTCATGGAACTCGTCCCTCCGAAAAATCAACCAAGCGCATCGCGCAAAGCCTGGTCGTGTGCAAGCCTGGCTTTCCATTCCAGAAGACGCTGCTGGTGTTCGGCTAGAACGGCGGGCGGAACCTTTTGCGTGAAATTCGGGTTCGCCAGCTTCTGTT
>DATCBW010000184.1:0-49443 GCA_036511615.1 Verrucomicrobiia bacterium
TGAAACTTGGCCGGCGCGAGCCGCTGGATTGGGCCGCCCGGGTGGCTTTATAAGCGAACTGTGCGGGCGGCAGATCCGCGAAACGCGACCGGAAGCGCTCGCGCCGCGAGGTTGAAAAGTGAGGCGTGGACGCGCTCTTCAGCACGGCCACGGTTTTCTTGAACCGCTTCAAGTGAAGTTATGAAGCCGGTCAACCGGGGCAACTGGTGCGCTGGAAATTTTCAGTGGGCGAGCGGTTAGACGGGGGTGGAAGCCATCTTCAACCCAGCCGTTTTTCAATGCTTCCAAGAACGTTGGTGGTTGCGGGAATGCGGGCTTGATTACAGGCTGGCCAGCTTGACCGTTTTTTCAGTGCGGGCGGATTCGTAAATGGCCATCATGATTTTCACGTCGCGCAATCCTTCCTCACCGGAAACTTTGCTGGGCTGGTTGTTCATGATGCACTGCGCGAAATCGTCCATTTCCGCCGCGAACTGATTTACTGCGGGCAGATTGATCGCCTGACCATCGCTGCGGGTGCCGCGTGAACTGTTGTAATTGTAAGCCGGGTCTAGGCCGAAAGTTCCTTTCTCGGCCGTCACTTTGAATCCTTTGGCGAAGCTGCCGGCATAACTCGTGGTGCATTTCGTCTTCAGCCCGCCGGGGAAAGTCATCTCCCAGACCAAGCCCTGTTCCACCTCGGCAAATTTGACGGGATCGGTGACGGGATCAAACTTCGCGCTCACTTCCAGCGGCTCAAGACCGCTGACGAACCGGCAGGTCTGCAAGGCATAGATGCCGACGTCCATCAATGGTCCGCCGCCGGCGAGTGCCTTCTTCACCCGCCACTCCGTCGCCGTGATGGAACGGCTGAAACCGCCTTCGATGGTCTGCAATTCGCCGAAAACTTTTTCCTGCGCGAGGCGGCGGCATTCGATGTGGTTGGGGTCGTATTGGCAACGATAACCCACGCTCAACTTGCGACCGTCCTGCTTGACAGCCGCGATCATCTGTTCACATTTCTCGACCGAAACTTCCATCGGCTTTTCGCTGAAGACGTGTTTGCCGGCCTTGGCCGCCTTGATGGTGTGCTCGGCGTGCAGCGCGTTGGGCGTGACGACATAGACGACATCAATGTCCGGATTGTCGGCCATTTGTTCCATCGTGTCGTAGTTATAGACATTTTTGTCCGGGATGTTGTAACGCTGTTTCCAAACGGGGATTTTGGACGGAGTGCCGGTGACAATCGCCGCGAGACGGCAGTATTGGGTGAGCTGCAACGCGGGCGCGAGCTGTCCGTTGCTCAATCCACCCAGACCCACCAAGGCGAAACCCAGCTTGCGCGGCTGGCTTTCGGCGGCGCGGATCACGGACGCGAGCGAACTCACAAACGGAAATCCAATCGCGGCGATGGCGGAATTCCGAATAAATTTACGACGGGAAACGGAGGTGGCTTTCATGCGCGTAAGCCTGCTTCTGAATCCTTTTGGATGCAATAGTTTTTTTGCCGGCCGCACCGCGAACGGCAGCTTCGACGCGGTGGCAACACGTCGTGTATGCCTCACTTCAATGTTGTTCCACCAGGCACAGGAATCTTCTCTCTCGTGAACTCCACGATGTTGGTCTCGCTCTTGGCTGGGTCAATGACTTCAAGCTGAACCTTGGAGCCAACCGGCCCGCGTGTCATGGAAACGCACTCCACCAGCGGCTTGCCAACAATGTCGGTGCCATCAATCTGTTGAATTACCAACCCTGGATGCAATCCAGCCTTTGCAGCCGGTGTGTCGGGCACAACGCCCATAATTTGGAGCGCGCGATCCCTAACGCCAAGCTGGACACCGATGCCCGTAATGGACGGCTGCGCGTGGCGTCGCGTGTGGAAAACGACGAAAAGAACGCCTACCAGAATCGCGACGACCAAGATTGCAATGCTCAATTTTCGCATGGCGTGCTGTGTGGCCTAGCAGCCCGTTAAAAAAGTCAAGAAACGCGGTCAGGTGACAGCGTTTCTTGACTTTTTTAACGGGCTGCTAACAATGAGTAGGCCGCAGCGCGTGCAAAGTTGCTTGCACGAGTGGCTTCGCTCTGGCCTTTGTTGACATAGTTTTATGAAAGCGGACTTGCGAATTTCTGTCAAAGATTATTCACTCGGTAAAAAATCTTAAGGTCACGCTGGCGATGGTGTTTTTTTGGCGCATACACCAGTTTTGGGTGCGGATGCGGGTGACAATTGAGTTGCTATTTTCCCGGATTGCCACTTGTCAGCGGCGCATCCGCGAGATAATTTTGTCGCATCAACCCGTTCAACCGCCATCGAATGAATGTGCCGGAATTGTTGTGTCATGCGAATTCATTTCGCCGTCCGGTGACAGGCCGTCGAGTCGCAAACAGCCCGAACGCCGGAGCGAGCCTCCGAATTGTCAGCGGGTGTTTTCTCGCCGCGACGCTGGGCGTTTTCAATTTATCTGCCGCTCAAGATGAGACGAACTCACCCCAGCGAAATCAATTCATCTTAAACTATTGTTCCGACTGCCACGACGACGTGGAGCCAAAAGCCGACCTAGATCTCGTCCACAAGCCGTTTAACCCGCAAGA
Source organism: Verrucomicrobiia bacterium (assembly GCA_036511615.1). Lineage (GTDB taxonomy): Bacteria > Verrucomicrobiota > Verrucomicrobiia > Limisphaerales > UBA11358 > UBA11358. The sequence continues at coordinate 2,575 of DATCBW010000184.1, forward strand.
CGCCGATAACTTCGCGTTCTGGGTCAAGGTGCATGACCGGGTTCAAGCCGGCGAAATGCCGCCGAAAAAAAAAGCCCGACCCGACGCTGTGGATGAGTCCGCTTTTCTGAAGGAGCTGACCGCTGATCTGACCGTCGTCGAGCAGGTTGGCATCGCAAAGAATGGCCGCGCGTTGAAACGCCGGCTCAACCGTTACGAATATGAAAACACGTTGCGCGATCTGCTCGACGTGCCGTGGATTCAAGTCAAAGACCGGCTGCCGGAGGATGGCGAGCGATACCGCTTCAACAAAATCGGCGAAGCGCTGGATGTGTCGCACGTCCAGATGGCGCGTTACCTGGACACCGCCGAATATGCGATGCGCCAGGCGATGAGTTCGCAACTGGAACATCCCGGCACGACCACCAACCGCTATTACGCCCGCGATGAGTTCAGTCTGACCGGGAGTTTTCGTCCGCGCGAAAACGGGACGCTGCCCGACCGGCTTTCGTTCCCGGTGCTTGATTCGCACGCACAGCCTGAAGTGCGGGCAGGGCGGTCGCCGCTGATGAGTCCCGACACGCGCGAGCGCGAAGCGGTTGGAAAAGTTTCCAGCATCTTCAGCGACGCGGGCGGATATAGTTGGAGCCAGTTTCGCGCGCCGGTGGCGGGACAATATCGGCTGCGTTTCAAGGGCTACACGATCTGGGTGAGTGGCGGCGGGATTGCCAGGTGGTTTTACGAAGGATTTGGCGACGAGAAAGCGCCGTATTTTTATCTGCCGCTCTGGCATCGTCCGAATCTCGACGAAGTCTGGCCCGGTCGTCGCAACGAACCGATCGGCGTTTATGCCTCGAACGCCGGAGCGAATCGGCCGATTGGCGCATTTGATTTCAGCCCGGAACCGAGCGTTCATGAGGTTCAAGTGCTGCTCGCTCCCGGCGAAGTAATTCGCACCGATGGCATGAGGCTTTTCCGCACGCGCGTGAACGGCTCGGATGAACAATATGTGAATCCGCTCGCGCAACCGGATGGAATGCCCGGTTACGCCGTGCAGTGGATGGAAGTGGAAGGGCCGATCTACGATGAAACTCAAGGCGAGGGCTACCATCGGATGTTTGGTGATCTGCCCATGAAACAACTCACGAACAGCCAAAGCGGTGTGGCGTTGAAAATTGTCCCGCCGCCAGCGCCGCGAGGTGGTTTTGGCGGTTTTGGTGGGCGCGGCACCGGGCGAGGGGCGGGGCGTGGAACACGCGGTGGGCGCGGCGGCGCGGGTGGCGCTGGCGGCGGCTTGCGCGAGGTGAAGGTTGAAGTGGTGACGGATAATCCGCAACAGGACGCCGAAAAATTATTGCGAAGTTTTTCACAACGCGCCTATCGCCGTCCGGTTTCAGAAGCGGAAGTGCAGTTGTTCCTGGATTTGTTCAAGGATCAATTCAGTCAAGGTTTGGGTTTCGCCAATTCGATGCTCGCGGCTTACACGGCAGTGCTGTCATCGCCGGGTTTTCTTTATGTGGACGAAAAGCCCGGAAGGCTGGATGACTTCGCGCTGGCGTCGCGGCTCTCCTATTTTCTGTGGAACTCCGAGCCGGACGAAACGCTGCGCAGCCTGGCGGAGAGCGGGCAGTTGCATCAGCCCGGGGTTTTGCGGGCGCAGACGGACCGGCTGTTGAACGACCCGAAATCCCGCCGCTTCGTGGATGCGTTCACGGATTACTGGCTGGACTTGCGAAAAGTGGATGACACTTCGCCTTCCTCTATGCTCTACAACGATTACGAACTGGACGATTCACTCAAACTGGCCGCCGTCGAGGAAACGCGCCTGTTCGTGCAGGAACTGTTCCGAGCGAATCTGCCCGCCAGCAACATCGTCAGCTCCGATTTCACTTTTCTCAACGAGCGGCTCGCGCAGCACTACGGCGTGCCGGGAGTCAACGGCGTCGCAATGCGGCGTGTGACGCTACCTGCGGACAGCGTGCGTGGCGGATTGCTGACCATGGCCAGCGTGCTGAAAGTCACCGCCAATGGCACGACGACCTCGCCCGTGATCCGCGGCCACTGGATCACGGAGCGGATTCTTGGAATAGAAACCCCGCCGCCGCCGCCAAAAATTCCATCCGTCGAGCCAGACATCCGTGGCGCGGTGACAATCCGTCAGCAGCTTGAGAAACATCGCGCGGACATCAGTTGCGCCTCCTGCCATAGCAAGATGGATCCGCCGGGATTCGCGCTGGAAAGTTTCGACGTCATGGGCGGCTGGCGGGATCATTATCGCGCCGCCAAGGCGGGCGTCACGTCCGCGCCCGGCATCGGCATGGACGGCCAGCGGTTCGCCTTTTTTTACGGCTTGCCGGTGGATTGCACGGGTTCACTGCCCGATGGTCCGACGTTTCAAGACGTGCGCGAGTTGAAGCGACTGCTAGTGCAGGATCCGGTTCCGATCGCGCGCAATTTTATCCGTCAACTGTCGGTTTATGCGACGGGCGCGCCGGTCAGGTTTTCCGACCGTCCGGAGATTGAAAAAATCCTTCAAAAAACCAGCGCGGACAATTACGGCGCCCGCAGCATCGTGCATGAACTGGTGCAGAGCGACCTGTTCCAGACCAAGTAATCCCAAACCCAACCAGACCATTCCATGAAACCAAACACTCAATTCAACGGCCAGCCGCCCTATGTCGTCACGCGCCAGGCCATGTCCCGCCGCCATTTTCTCAAGGGCGTGGGCGTCGTCGTGTCGCTGCCGTTTTTGAGTTCGATGATTTCGCCATTTGCGCGTGCCGCTGAACTGGCTTCGCCGCTCGCACCCAATGCCACGCCGCGTCGGATGTTCACGATCTGCAACAATCTGGGATTGCTGCCGGGGGAATTTTTTCCGACCGGTTCGGGCCGGGATTATGTGACGTCGCCGTATCTGGCAATGTTGCAGGAGCATCGCAACGACATGACGGTGTTCAGCGGCGTCTCACATCCGAATGTGGACGGCGGCCATCCGTCGGACGTGAGTTTTCTGACCGCCGCGCCGCATCCGGCCAGCAGTTCATTTCGCAATTCCATTTCGCTGGATCAATATGTCGCCGAGCGGGTCGGGGTGCAGACGCGGTTTCCTTCATTGAGTCTCGCGGTGAATGGCAACCGGAGTTTGTCCTGCACGGGAACGGGCGTGGCGATTCCGCCGGAGCAAAGCGCGGCGGCGGTTTTCCGGCAGATGTTTCTTCAGGGAACGCCCGCCGAAATCGAGGCTAGGATTCGCGAACTCGACACGGGAAAAAGCATTCTCGACACGGTCGCGCAGCAGGCCGAGCTGTTGCAGCGCAACGCCACGGAGGAAGACCGCAGCCGGTTGGACCAGTATTTCACCAGCGTGCGCGACCTGGAACATCGCCTGCAAATGTCGCGCGGCTGGGAAAACAAACCGAAGCCGGTCGTCAAGGAAACCGAGCCGGTTGATCCCACCAGCCCGGCGCAATACATGGAAAAAGTGAAGATCATGTATGACCTCGCGCGGCTTGCGTTCGAGACGGATTCCACCCGCGCCGTCACTTTGATGTTGAACAGTGTGGGGACGCCGGTGTTGCAGATTCCCGGCGCGACGATCACCGACGGCTACCACAATTTGTCGCACCACGGCAAGGCTCCCGACAAGCTGGCGCAATTGAAAACAATTGACCATTCGCATATGCAATTGCTCGCCGGATTGTTCGCTGACCTCAAATCCACCAAGGAAGGCGTCGCACTCTTGATGGATCGCACCATGGTTCTCTACGGCTCGAATCTCGGCGACGCGAACTCCCATTCCACCATCAATCTGCCCGTCCTGTTTGCTGGCGGTGGATTCAAACACGGCCAGCATCTCGCGTATGATGCGCAGCAAAATTATCCGCTGCCGAACCTGTTCGTCTCGATGTTGCAGCGCATGGGAATCGAAACCGACAAGTTCGCGTCCTCCACCGGCACGATGAAGGGGCTGGAATTCGCCTGAAATTGTCCGCGTGAAAATTTCCATGTCCTCAAAAAAAACATTCGCGCCAGTCCACAGGATAATTTTAGGACTGTTAATTCCATTGATGCTTGCGAGCCGCGTTTTCGGCCAGACGAATGTGGTGATTGATTTTGAGAAGGCCGAGATCACCGGACGCTGGGTTGATTCCTGGGCGGACAAGGGAGTGTTATTTACGCCCGCTCATCCGCCGACCAAGAGCCACGCCAAGGCGCGGCTCATGTTTTTTCCGCAATTGCCGTCAGGCAAAAAAGGAATTTTAAGCGCGATGGCGGATGATCCGATTCCGGTCCGCGCGCAATTCACGAACGGTTGTTCCTCCGTCACGCTGGTGCTGTGGGGTTCGACAGGCTGTCCCGCGAAATTGGAAGCCTTCACCGCAGATGGAAAACTGCTCGACAAGACATCGCTTGAAGCAGTTCCCGGACGCAAAGCGCCGGCAGATCCGATTCCCACCTGCGAGTTGACGGTGAAGGGAACGAACATTGCCTACATCGAATTCAGCGGTCCGCGTCCCGGTGAATATCTCGTCGCCGATGAAGTGCGCTTCACGCCTGTCGCCGCCCCCAAAAAGTAAGTTCGCAGGCCGGGACGACTCCGGTTCAGGGGGAAACCTTGAGTGGAAAACTATTGTCCGTTCCACCGAAACATTTCGCCCTTGCTCAATTTAATTTCACGCGTCACCGAGCCGTAACGCAATTTTGCAGAACCTCCATTGAGTGAATGGATGGTGGCCTTGGTCAGCTTTCCGTCATGCCAGTCAATGTTCACCTCGAAGTCGCCGCGAGCGCGCAGGCCGGTGACAGAGCCGTCAGTCCAGTTTGGCGGCAACGCGGGCAACAAGGAAATTTCGCCGGCGTGACTTTGCAAAAGCGATTCGGCTATTGCGGCGGTCAGGCCGAAATTGGCGTCGGACTGGTTGTTCCTGCTGTTTTGCAGATTATCGGCGAGGGAATTGGTCAAGAGCATGTTGAGCCATTGTTCGACTTTGTCGTCACGTTCCAGTCTCGCCCAGATGCAGGTGTCGAACGCTCCGGTCCATCCGCCGCGAGGCTGGCGCGTCTCCATCCATTTGTTGATCGCGCCGGCGAGGTCTGGATTGCCGCGCAGCGTGATGGTGCTGCCGGGAAAGAACGGGAAGTAGGGCGAGATGTTGTGGTTCTCGCTGCCGGGCGTCCAGTCCTCAATCCACTCCTGCAAATATCCGTGGCTGTTTATTCGGTAAGGTGGAAGCTTTGGCAGCGTGGCGGCGAGCTGGGCTCCAAAAGCTTTGTCTGTGCCCAGAATATTTTCGGCCTCAATGCAGTGCCCGAACAATTCCCGGATTTGGGCGATGTCCATGGTCGGCCCCGGCGACAAGGAGGCGGTGTTCCCGTCTGCGTCGCGATACGTGTGTTCCGGCGACATGGAGATCGGCGTGACCAGCCAGTGGTGCTTGGGGTCTTGGACCAGCACTTCCAGCAGGAACTGCGCGGCCCCGCGCATGAGCGGATAGTTCTCGCGGAGAAACTCTTTGTCGCCGGTGAATGCGTAATGTTCCCACAGATGCAGGCAGAGCCACGCGCCACCATCGGGCCACATGCCGTATCTGGCGGCGTCCACCGGCGCGGTGCCGCGCCAGAGGTCGGTGTTGTGATGGAGCACCCAGCCGTCGCAGTTGTAATAATCCTTGGCGGTCTTCGCGCCAGTTTCAGAGAGGTCCTTGATCAGGCCGAACAGCGGCGGTGTGCATTCGTCCAAATTGCAGACCTCGGCGGGCCAGTAGTTCATTTCTAGGTTAATGTTGACCGTGTATTTGCTGCCCCACGGCGGCAGGATGGTCTCGTCCCAGATGCCTTGGAGATTGGCCGGCTGGCCGTCAACGCGGCTGCTCGACGCCAGAAGATAACGACCAAACTGAAATGCCAACGCTTCCAGATTCGCATCCGTGCCGCCGGCGCGAACGGCCTTGAGGCGTTCATCCGTTGGCTTCCCGTTCTGCGAAGCATCGCCGATTTGCAAATGCACCCGGCCCATCAGGTTGCTGAAATCGTCCACATGACGTTGGTAAAGCGCGGCAAAATCCTTGTCGGCGACGGCGTCCAGGACTTGCTTGCACCGGCCGGCCGGGTCGCCGCTGATGTCGTGGTAGTTCACAAAACTGGTGGCCAGCGCCATGACCAGGGTGACGGCGTTTGCGTTCTTAATTTGGAGCGTAGAATTGGTGGCTTCGGACGCGCCGCCGTCGAGACTGGCGACCAGAGCCGCCTCGTAACGAAGGCCTTTGCCGGTGGTGTGCGCAATCAGGCCGGCCATGCCCGTGGCCGGGCCGGGAAACGGACCTTTCCACGTTCCGTCCATGACGAGACTGTTTTTGCCGGCCACGCTGGTTTCCAAATATGGTCCCTTGAATTGAACGTCGAAATTCACCTTGCCGGGCTTGTCGGAACTGATGCGCGTGACGAGAACCTTGTCCGGCCAGGAGACGAAGGTTTCGCGCGTGATGATGGCGTCGCCCTGACGATAGGTGATTTTGGCGACGCCGGTCTCCAGGTCCAACTCGCGGCGGTAGTCGGTAAAGTTGGTGTTCCCGAAGGTAAGCAGCAAATCGCCGATCGGCTGATACGCTTCCTGCGCCTTGGGTTTTCCGTAGAAATGGTCGTTGACCATCTTTTCAGCCTCCTGAAACTTGTCCGCGAAAACCAGATCGCGAATCTCGGAGAAATACTGAAACGCGTTGGTGTCGTCATAATCATGCGGGCGGCCGGACCAGAAAGAGGATTCATTCAGCGCAATGCGTTCCTGCGGGACGCCGCCAAACACCATTGCGCCGATCATGCCGTTGCCGATGGGCATGGCCTCCAGCCATTGTTGGGCGGGTTGCCGATACCAAAGCACCATGTCACGCGCGGTTGAACCGGCCGGCGCTTCCGCCGCCCTGCTCGTCGGAACAAAAACTAACTGCGCCATGACGACGGCAAGAAAGAGGTGGAGTTTCATAGGATGGCTTTCTTATACCGTGACTTCGCGCGACAGCCAATTCAGAAGTAAATAATCTTTACCGCCGCTTGAATCTGGCCTTTACTCCGTTCACCACTTTTCAAAACGGAAACAAGATTTGCACGCCCAATTGCGCGACCTGATATGAACAGCCACTGCCGGAAAATGCTTTGCGTTCGCGGCTGGGGAATTTTTCTGGCGCTGGCCGGTTTGTTTGCATCCGCCAGTTTTTCCATCGCCCAAAATTCCAACGCCGTCGCTCCCGACAAAATGGTTTTCAATCCTGTTCCCGACCGGGAAGGCGACGCGCTGCCGCCCGACGCGAAAATTTCCGGCGAAGCGCAGCCGCCGGAATCGCCAATGGCCTGGTGGTATCGCACGCCGGCGACGAAATTCTGGGAAGGTTTGCCTCTCGGTTCCGGCAGGTTCGCGGCGATGGTTTATGGCCGCGTGCGCGACGAAATCATTCCGTTCAACGACCAGACGCTCTGGACCGGCGAGCCAAACGATCCCGTAAATCCCAACGGATTCAAATCGCTTCCGGAAATCCGCCGGCTCGCGCTGGCGGGAAATTTTGCCGAGGCGACCCGGCTGGCCAAGAACCTGTTGAGCTATCCCCTGCCGTTCGTCCAAACGTATCAGCCGATGGGACGGCTGCACTTGCGGTTTGAAGGGCACGACGCCGTGCAGGATTATCGCCGCGAACTGGACATGGATTCCGCCATCGCGCGGGTGACTTATCGCATCGGCGACGCGCACTTCACCCGCGAAGTGTTTGCGAGTTATCCCGACCAGGTCGTCGTCATGCGCGTCACCTGCGACCGTCCGGGACAAATCACGTTCAACACCAGTTTCAGCAGCCTGCAAAAATCCGCCGTGTGCCGCGCCGTCAATCCCGGAACCATTTTGATTGAAGGCGGCGTCAGCCAGCCGAATCCGCAAATTCCCAGCCGCATGAAATGGCAGGGCCGGGCGCGCGTTCAAGCCGAGGGCGGCACGGTGCGCAACGTCAGCGATTCCTCCGGCCTTTCGGTGCGTGTTGAAAAAGCTGATTCGGTCACCATCATTCTCGCCGGCGCGACCAACTATAAAAATTGGAACGAACTTGGTGCGGACCCGGATGCGCGTTGCGAAGGTTATCTGAACGCCGCCGCTGCGCATTCATTTGCCGAACTGAAGAAGCGTCATCTCGACGATTACCAGCCGCTGTTTCAAGCATGCGCCATTGATCTCGGCACGAACGCCGCCGCAGCACAGGACACCACGACGCGCTTGGAACAATTGCGCCAAGGCGGAGCCGATCCGCTGTTCACCGCGCAATATTTTCAATTCGGCCGTTATCTTCTGCTCGCCGGTTCGCGTCCGGGAACACTCGCGTTCAACAATCACAACATGTGGCTCGACGACCTTCAGGGCCGCTGGCGCGGACGCTGGACGCTCAACATCAATCTCCAGGAATGTTACTGGCCCGCCGAGAGCGCGAACCTGGCGGAAACTTCCGACGCGCTGCTGACGTTCATTGAAAAGCTCGCCGCCAGCGGCAGCCGCACGGCAAAGGAGTTATACGGCTGCCGCGGCTGGTGCGCGCACCACGGGACGGATCTTTGGATGAACACCGCGATGACCGACGGCACGACCTGGGGCATGACGCCGCTGATGGGCGCCTGGATGGTGCAATCGCTCTGGGAGCACTATCGCTTCGACCCCGATCCGAAATATCTCGCGAAAATTTATCCCTTGCTCAAAGGCGCGGCGGAATTCGGCGTGGATTATCTCGTGGAGGATCCGAAACATCACTGGCTGGTGACGTGTCCGTCCGCGTCGCCGGAAAACAGTTTTCTCGCCGACGGCCGCCCAAACGCGCTCTGCGCCGGGCCGGCACTCGATTCCGAGCTGTTGCGCGATGTCTTCAACGAATGCGTCGAGGCCTCGACAAAGCTGGGCGTGGATGAAGATTTGCGCGGCCAATTGAAAACGGCATTGCCGAGGCTGGAGCCGTTCCAGACCGGCAAGCAGGGCCAGCTTCTGGAATGGCTCGACGATTATCCGGAATCGGAAGTGCAGCATCGCCACATTTCGCATCTCTACGCGGCTTATCCAAGCGACCAGATCACTTTGCGCGGCACACCCGAACTTGCGGCGGCGGTGCGCAAGGTCCTCGAAATTCGCGGCGACAACCTTGGCTGGTCGGCGGCATGGAAGATTAATTTGTATGCGCGGCTCGGCGATGGTGAATCTGCCTGGCGCGTGCTGCGCGGATTGCAGACCGAAATCAGCATCCATCCGCAGCGGGACGACAGCGACCGCTTGCCTTCGATGGAAGGCAACCAGGGCATTCAGGCTTTCACCGCCGGCATTGTCGAAATGCTCCTGCAATCGCACACCGGTGAAATCGAATTGCTTCCGGCAATGCCGAAGGAATGGCCGGACGGCTCTGCCCACGGACTTCGCGCGCGCGGCGGTTTCACCGTGGATGTGGCGTGGAAAGATGGAAAACTTTCATCCGCGACCGTGCGGGCGAAATACGCTGGCCCATGCCGCTTGCGCACGGAAATGCCCGTGACGGTGCGCGAAGGCGATAAAGTAATCGCAGTCCGGCAGATTGACGCGAACACCATTGAATTTTCCGCTGCCGCCGACGGGTTTTATTCAATTTCGCCGCAGTTGTGAATTCATCAATCACAACAAAACTGTGGCAACGTCCAAAATGATGTGCCGCCGCGTGGCCATCGCCGCCGGCCCAGGAAATACCCAGCGCCCCCCGGATTGACGAAACCAACGACGGGGCGTAACCTTTTTCCATGAGTTACAAAACGCTGGAAGTCGAATTGGAAAATGGACGCGTGCATCCGTCCGGCGCGGAGACATTGCCGCCAAAGGCGCACGCGCTGTTGACCATTCTGACTGCGAACGGAAAGGCCGAGGCCGTCAACGGCAGTCTGGCCGACCGCGTCACCGCTTTGGCCGGCATCGGACGCGGCGAATACTCCGACCTTTCAGCCAATAAATCTCATCTGACCGACTTTGGCCGATGAAACCGGTCATCTTCGACACCGGTCCGCTCGTGGCTTGGTTCTGCCCGCGAGACAAACACCACGCCTGGGCGCGCCAGGCATTCTCGCAAATTCCCGCCGGCGGACTGATTTGCGAAGCAGTTTTGGCTGAAGTCTGCCACCTGGCTGCCAAGGACGGGGTTGCGCGCGGCAAGGTTTTGGAATTTGTGGAGCAAGGCGGCTTGACACCGGTTTTTCTCGGCGGTGAATTTCCCGTCTTGCGCGAATTGCTCAATCGTTATGCCGACACGCCGATGGATTTTGCCGACGCCTGCATTGTTCGTCTGGCGGAAATTCATGCGGACAGCATTGTTTGCACGACCGACGGAGATTTCCGGTTTTTCCGCAAGAATGGCCGCGAGCCGATCTCACTGCTGGCTCCGTTTTGAGCCGTTGAACTCAAATTTCAAAACTTAAAATTCGCTTCCGGTGGAGCCCGGGAAAATCAGCGAAACGGTCATCCAGAAAATCTTTGATGAACTGCCCATGCCGTGAAGTGAATTTAGAATGAAATTAATCCGTGTAGTTGACATAAGCAATCGAACAACCTACCGTCATACCGAAATGATAACGATATGAATACCGTCACATTATCACCGAAATTCCAAGTGGTCATCCCACAGCCCGTGCGGGATTTCCTGAAACTCAAGGCCGGCCAGAAGCTGCAGGTCTTTGCGCTCGGCGGGCGGATTGAAATCGTCCCCATGAAGCCGATGAAGGAAATGCGCGGCTTTTTGAAGGGCATGAACCGCGACTTTGAACGCGAACCCGACCGCCTGTGAACGTCATGGATTCATCCGGGTGGATTGAGTATTTCACCGAAGGCCCGAACTCCGGCTTCTTTGCGGGAGCCATCGAGAAGGTGGACGAGTTGATTGTTCCGGCGGTGTGCATCTACGAAGTTTTCAAATGGGTCTCCCGCGAGCGCGGTGAAACCCAGGCACTAAAGGCCGTTGCCCACATGCAGCTTGGCGAAGTGGTGGATTTGGATTCCAAACTTGCGATCCACGCCGCGCGTTTGAGCCTGCAAGCCAAGCTGCCGATGGCGGATTCGATTGTCTATGCCACCGCCCGCGCCAGTGAGGCGACGTTGTGGACGCAGGACGACGATTTTGAAGGGCTTGAGGATGTGAAATACATCGCCAAGAAGAAAGGTGCGAAATGAACTTTGACCAAGAGCCAAGCCGGGGCCGTGGAAAAAACCAGCGAAACGGCCCGCCGGAAAATCTTTGATGAACCGCCCGTGCCGTAAAATCAAATGGCAACTCGCATTTCTATAGACGTTGATTTTACGCTTATCAACGCGAACGGTGAATTGCTACCGGGCGCAGTTGAAGGGTTGAATGCTCTGAAAGACAAAGGCTATTTGCTTACGCTTTGGTCTTATGGCGGCGAAGAATACGCGCGGTCAATTGCACGAAAACATCACCTATGCTGCTTCTTCGATGGCTATGCAACCAAACCAGACTTGGTGATTGATGATGATGCGGAAGCTATGAGTCAGTTGCCAGTTGTGGATGCGCTCGACACACAGGGCAATACTCGGCATTGGTCGCAGTTGGCAAAATTTGCTATCCAGCTTGCAGATGACCTCGATGACAGGACTGATTTAGAAAATGTTCCGCCTTGGATTCAGGCGATGGCTGGAAACAGATTTGATGTTGGAGTTCAGTGTGCAATGGCAATTTGGAATCAGCGCGACACATATATTCGTTGGCCGAGGCGGCAGAGATTGCTTTTAAGCGGCGTCACCCGACATCCCGACGGGAATAATCCAAACTGCTATACTTATACGCCTGAACTAGAGGCGGAGATTGTTGCGGCTGGGCTGCCTATTGATACTCGAAACAACGGGCCAGCTATTTTAGCATTTCAACTTGCGGGCGGAGATCGTCCGAGGCGGCCCTATCCATCAACTTGGGCGTGGACTATTCATCACATTTACGATGGCCAGCATCCGAGACAGAATCATGAATCCGTTCCGCGTGCTGTGGCAGATGGAAGGCTATTTACTGAAGCAGCAGGTTTGGTCGCGGTTCACCCACTCGCAGATTATGTCGGGATGAATGTTCCATTGCTGGCTTGGCTGCTCCGTTGGGAAGCCTTTCGCAAATTCAATTTTGACCCAATGGGAATTTTTAATTGAGCCATGATTCCCCGCGAGATTTTCAAAAAAATCCGGCAGATCGAGCTGCGCACGAACCAACAAGAAACGATATGAAGACAATCAGATTTCCCTCCATCCAACTCGCGTTGGGATTCGCCATCGCCGTTGCCACCGCCGACGCCCACGCGCAAATGGCCTTGAAAGGGAAGCTCCTGTTTGAGGACGATTTCAAAACGCTGACGAACTACACCAGCCGGCCGCAGCCCGTTGCCGACGGCTGGACGGTAAAGGTCGCGCACTCGAACTGGAAGAAGACGAGCGACGGCGTCCAAAGCGTCTGGCGTGGCGGCCATATGCCGGTGCTGGAATTTGACTGCGAACAGCCTTTCACCAATGTCGTCATCGAAGTGGATTTTCGTTTTCATCGGGACCCGGACTCGTCCAGCACGAACCAAGGCGCGGCGTGCCGCATTTCGCCGACGAATTTCAAATTGAATCCAAACGCTTACGCCGCCTCCATCTGGGCGAACCAGGACAGCATGGACCGCCAGCCCGGCATGGTGCTCGAACACGACGAATGGAGGCGGAATGGCATCACCACCGTGGATCACAAGCCGCTCACGCTCAAACCCGACACCTGGTATCATGTGCGGATGGAACTGATCGGCAACGCCGTCCTCGGCAATTGCAACGGCGTGACGGTATATGGAACTTTTGAGAAATTCGGTCTGCCGAAAACCAGCGTCCCGCTCGGTTCCGGCTACTGCGTTCACGATTTTCGGCGCTTCCGCATTTACGAAGCCAAGCCGAATCCGAAGTGGATCGCGCCGGCTTCAGATAAAACCACCGGCGATGCCAAACCTGCAGCGACTCCGGGAAAATAAGGTGAACAATTCCGCCCTTACGCGGTTCAAGGCGGCTCCGACGAGCTGCACTTCTGGCCAGCGGTTACTTGCCCGGCTGCGTTGCGGGCGTTGCGTCAGGTTGTTTCACCGGGTAGCCCATCACCGTAAGCAACTTTTCCGCGTAGCGCTTGCCAAACTCCCGCTGTCCCTCGGGAGAGAAATGCAGATGATCTGGATTGCAGGGCAGACCCGCTGAAGAAACGACATAAGAATTGGGAAGCGTCTCCGGCAACTTCTTCAGGATTTCATTGAAGGCAGCCTTCTCGCCCTGATGATCGGCATTGACCACTTCCCCGGCGAGCAGCTTCACATTCTCGGGTTTGAGGTCCAGGTCCGTCATCAAATCGCCGTAAATTTTTTTGACTTTCTTGGGCCAGTCCTGGTCTTCGAAGTTCGACTCACCCTGATGAATGAGAATTCCCTTAATCACGCCGTCCTTCTGGGCGATTTTGGCGAGATCAACCAGATACTGGTAGGGGTTGTGGTCATAGACGTTGGCGGCGGGAATCTTCCAGGCGCCAGATGCGGGGAGGTTCGTCAGGTAGTTCCGGAAACCGTCCTTGTCCCACAACTCGATCTTGGTGCCGGAAACCGAGCACTTCACGATGCCCACCCGGATGTTCGGCGGCAGGTTGGCAACCATCGTCCGACCGAAATAATCAACGATGGAAATGCCCTGGCCTCGCGCCGTCAACGGCGGAACCGCATCATACCACTGGCCTTTTTTCCAGCCGCGGCTGACATTGTCAAAATCCGCCAGCACCTGAAAGCGCTTGTCCACCGTGCGATCTGCTTCGTTCATCCGGCCCCCGCTCTCCATGTTGGACTGGCCGAAGCACAGGTAGATCCAGAAGTTGGTGTCCTGGGAAAAAGCGCTCGTCACTAATAAGAGCAAAGCCGCCAGCAAAGATAATTTCAGTTTCATGGCGAATGGTTGTTGGATGAAAAGAATTTGTTTTTTGGAATCGCCTACTTGCTCTTCGCAGCATCGAGTACCGCCTGAAGTGCCGGCTTGGGCTGCAAATTGCCATCAAAAAGCAGCGCCCCTTGTCCGCGCCGCCACGACCGGTTGTCGTCAATGCCCCACAGTGTCACCCGGGAGATGCAACTGGCATGGCGGTTGAAGATTTCAAACAACTTTCCATAAACCTGCGCCTGCTTCTGGAGTTCCTCGGCGGTAATTGGTGCGCCGCCTCCACCAAAGCCGCCACCACCGCCACGACCGCCAAATGAAGGTGCAGGAGGATTGCCGCCAAAAAACGTATAATAGCTTTGGGCAGGCGTTGCGTTAATCGCAGTCTTTTCATTGTCGGTGATCGTTGGGGCGACTTTGGTGACTCCTTTGGTGTAACGGAGCATGGCAATATCGGTCTGGATGTTCGCCAGCGCCTCCAATTTGGAGCGAACGGAGGCGTCGTCACTTTTGGCCAGAATCGCAGTAACCACATCTTTCTCGGCTGCGGTCAGTTTATCCTGCAAGGTGGTAAGCTCGGCCTGGGCATCCGTGAAGGCAGTGTTAAGCTGCGTGGTCTGAACAGCCGTCAATGCACCGCCCCCACGACCAAATCCACCGCCACCACCGGCGTTCAAAGCGCCGCTGTTCCCGCCGGTGGCCACCACGTCCAACTCGCTGATTGCCACCTTCAGCCCCAGCGACTCATAGTCGGTAATCGCCTTTTCGACGTCGGCGAGATCGGTGTCCAGATGCCAATGCCCCTGGATGCCCACGCCGTTGATCGGCGCGCCGTCCTTGATCATGCGTTTGAGCAGCGACATCGAATTAGCATGTTTGCCTGTTTCTTGCACGGCGCCCTGTTCGATGTTGTAATCGTTGTAATATAGTTGGGCATCCGGATCGGCCTCGTGCGCCCATTTGAACGCCATGGTCAGGTAGTTCGATCCGATCACGCTATACCAACTGTCGTTCCGCAGGTTGTCCGGCTGGCCGTTGTTGTTGCGGTCGTCAATGGCTTCGTTGACGACATCCCACCCCATCACTTTCCCTTTGTAATGTCCGGCCACGGTTAAGATATGGTTTTTCAAACGCTCAATGGCGACATCGCGGGTCACCCGCGCGCCGTTGGTTCCTTGAAAAAACCAGCCTGGGGTCTGCGCGTGCCAGCACAGGTTGTGGCCCCAAACTTTGATATTATTGTCCTGGCACCACTGGACCAGCGCATCGGCTGTCGCCCAGTCATACCGGTCTTCCGCAGGATGGATCTGCGGCTTCATGCAGTTCTCCGGCGTGATGATGTTGTAGTTGGCCTTGATGTTCGCCAACTCCGCTTCCGAGTAGCCCCTTGGCAAGTCACCCGCCGTGCCGATGAGGAATTTCCCGGCATAAGCGTCCTTCAGCCCGATGGTGGGTGTCGGGATCGCCGGCGTGTTGGCCTCGCCGTTGTTCTGGCTGTAGGCGGTTGCCGCCGACAAGGCGCAAATAACCACTGCCCATAATAGATGTGTTCTCATATTTTGTTTGTTGATTGAGTTGTTTGATGCTAGATCATTTTGTTCAACCACGCCATTAAATTTAATTCACGACCGGGCTGACAAATTGATATTTTGGCGCGAGCGATTGTCCCGTCATGGTCAATTCATTCACAAGAGTGTTGGGGCCAATCAACGAGCTGCCGCCAACTTGAATCTGCAGTTTGCCGGGTCGGACTTCGCGTTTGTCGTCCTTGCCTACGACCAGTGAAAGTTGCTGCGTGGTGATGGTGAACGTCACGGTCTTGCTCTCGCCGGCCTTCAGTGGCACACGCGCAAAACCCACGAGCGTTTTGCGCGGCGTGGACGCCAATGTCGCTTGCTCGTCAGTCATCTTGGCGGGTTCGGGCAGGCTAGCGGGATCAATTGCCGGCATGTCGCGGTTCACATAGCACTGCACCACTTCGTCGCCAGCGATGTTGCTGGTATTTTTGACGTTCACGGACACCTTCACGTCGTCGCCGGTGCCGGCGCGGGAGGGAACTTTAAGCCCGGAATATGCAAACGTGCTGTAGGACAGGCCGTGCCCAAAGGGATAAAGCACCGGCTTGGTGGCGTAGCGGTAAGTGCGATCCACCATGCTGTAGTCGGTGAAGGCCGGGAGATCCGTTGTCGCCTTGTAGAACGTCACCGGCAGCCGGCCAGCGGGGTTATACTTGCCAAAGATCACGTCCGCGACGGCATCGCCGCGCTGCCCCGGATACCATGCCTGAATGATCGCCGGCACATGGTCGTTTTCCCAGTTCAACGCCATCGGACTGCCCGAACAATTGACCACGATCACCGGCTTGTTCCCGGCGGCGGCTGTCACCGCCCGGATCAGGCCTTCCTGCACGGCGGGAAGTTCAATCGCATTGCGGTCGCGCATTTCACCTTCTTGTGTGCCGTCAATGCCAACAACCAGGACCACCGCGTCGGCCTTCGTGGCCAGGTCAATGTCGTCGCCGTAGAGGCTTTGTCCGGCGGTATTGGCGGCAAAACCGTCAGCCGTGGGTTTTGTCCAGCAAAGCTGGAGGAGTGCATCCGCGTTGGTATCCGACGACGAATTGGCTGTGACACCCGGTGATTCCTGCGTGGCTCCAAACAATTGTCCTCCGCCCCGGCCACCGCGGCCAAACCCGCCGCCGCCCCGACCGCCAGCGTCTGGCGCAAACGCTATTCCGGTCGGCGCTCCGCCGAAACCGCGTCCTCCACGACCGCCGCGACCGCCGCGACCAGCAGTGGTTGGCGAGTGAGTGAATTCAATCAAGACGCTGTAAGCCTTGTCCTTTTCCAAATGGATCACATTGCCAGCGACTCGCATCGCGCCGCCCTGCATTTCATCCACGACGACATTCCCGTCAACGGACAGTCTAAAAGCGTCGCGGCTTCTGACACCCAATTGATAATCGCCGGTCGCCGGAGGCACGAGCACGCCGGTCATTTTTGCAGTCAGTGCGGGATTCAAACTGATGCCGCTGTTTGTTTCGGGCATTTTCAGCGCGCCGGTTTCAGAAACTTCTGTGCGGAGCGGTTCAGCCCGAGTGTCCATGTTGGTTGAGTAAGCGATTGAAAGTCCGTGATGGCTCCTGGACGCGTCGGTAAACAGGTAATCCGCCTTCACCGGCTCGGCCAAGGCGATGTTGCCCGTGAGCGGCACGCGTAGGTTGGTGGTGGTGATCACGTGATCCGCGCCGATGGCCTGCTGGATGCCGTCAAGAATGGTGATCTGATGTTCCGGCGTTGCGTGTCCGTTGTAATTTCCATACTGCATGGTGATCGAGTTGGCATTGGGACCAATCACGGCAACCGTGCCGATGCTGGTCTTCAGCGGCAAAGTGTGGTTGGCGTTCTTCAGCAACACCATGGTTTCGTGTGCCGCCTTGAGCGCCAGGGCGTGGTGCTCCGGCGTGTTATACATGTTCGTCGTGATCTTGTTGTAAGGATTGCCTTCGTAACCGAGCGGATCGAATTCGCCCAAGCGGAACCGGGCTTCCATCAACTTGCCCAGCGCCACGTCAACTTCCTTCTCCGTGATCAGCCCGCGCTGGATCGCCTGCGCCAAGTTGCTCGGGCCGCCGCGTCCGCCGCCGTAGGTCGTGCCGCTGTTGAGTTCGTTGCCGGCCTTGACCGCCAGCGCCGAGGCTTCCACCGCGCTGGGCACATAGGCGTGGCGGTCTTGCTGGTAGATGTCGGCCACGGAATCTACGTCGGAGACCACATAACCCGTGAAGCCCCATTGGGTGCGGAGAATGTCGGTCAGCAGCCGCTGGTTGCCGGAATTGGGGACGCCATTGAGGGCGTTGTAGGACGACATGATGGAATACGCGTGCCCCTCTTTCACGGCCGCTTCAAATTGCGGCAGGTAAGTGGTGAACAAATCTTCGTCACTGACCACCGCATTAAAGCTCTCGCGTATCGCTTCGGGTCCGCTGTGAACCGCGAAGTGTTTTGGGGTGGCGATGGCCTTGAAATAAACGGGATCGTTGCCCTGGATGCCTTTGACAAACTGGATGGCAAACCGGCTGGAAAGATACGGATCCTCGCCGTAGGTTTCCTGGCCGCGACCCCAGCGGGGATCGCGGAAGATGTTGACGTTGGGCGACCAGAAATCCAGACCCGTCATCGCCTCATAAACATCGTTGGCTCGGTATTCAAAGAATTTCGCCCGGCCTTCCGTGCTGATCGCTGACGCCACCTCAAATTGCAAGGCGGGATCAAAGGAAGCCGCCATGCCGATGGGCTCGGGGAAGACGGTCGCCGTGTCGTGCGTCATGCCGTGGAGGGCTTCCGTCCACCAGTGATAAGGCGCGATGCCGAGGCGTGGCACGGAGGGGGAAGCCATCTGCATCAACGCCACCTTTTCTTCAAGGGTCAACCGCGACACCAAATCTTCCACGCGTTTGGCCATCGGCAATTTAGGATCGTAGAACGCGGGCAACGGATTTGGACGAGGCGGTGGCGGCGTGCGCACGCCGTGTGAGCCGGCTCCGGGTGGTAAAACACCGGGTGCCGTATCAATGGCAGCAATCGAGGCCGGCTTCGAATCGCCGATGGTTTGACTCAAAGCTGGCAGCATTGACATCGCACCCGCGATAAGCCCGGGCAGCAAGTATTTTTTAATGATGTCTCTCTCAAAGGGCAGGGCAGAATCAACGATAAGCGCAGGGGTCATGCTGCGATGCTATTGAAAAACCTCTTTTAGGCAAGCACTCGATCACGAGTCAGCCAATTCAGATCTGGGTTTGAATTATGTTTCAGT
Organism: Verrucomicrobiia bacterium; assembly: GCA_036511615.1. GTDB lineage: Bacteria > Verrucomicrobiota > Verrucomicrobiia > Limisphaerales > UBA11358 > UBA11358. The sequence goes on from DATCBW010000184.1 coordinate 21,326, forward strand.
TTTCAATAACCGGGTCAACGGGCAGTCACAGTGACCGATGACGCTTCGCAACCATCGGCTTCAGCCCGGAGCTGAATTTTTCCGCGTGAACCGGTTGGCCGCAGAATTGCGAGGCAACGTCCTTCAAAAGTCCGGCAGATTGGAGCACGGAAACTCGCTGGAGTATTCGGACTGCCGTTGCCTTGGGCGGCCAGTTCTCCCGCTCCAGTCACCGAGAACCGAACGGAAATCTCGGCGTTCGGCACACGCTGGCCATCGGCATCCACAACTTCGACCGTCACATAAGACAGATCTTCCCGGTCCGCGCGGATCCTATCCCGGTCGGCGATCAGCTTCAGCTTTTTGGGAGCGCCGCTGGTTTTCAAAATCTTTTCCGCGACGGCTTTGCCCTGGATGAGGCCGATTGCCTTGAGTTCGCCCGGCGCAAAGGGCACGTCGAACGTCGCAGTGAGTTTCGTCGCGGCGGAAACCGGTTTCTCACCAATGGACTTGCCGTTCAATTCGAGCCGGACGCTTTCGCAGCGCGAATAGACCGCGGCCTGCAACGGCTTGCCTTCCTGTCCCGACCAGTTCCACGACTGCGATTCATCGGGCCAACCCCAGCCGCTGACGCGTTCCCGCTGGCCTGCGGGAATGGGCGCATGCACCGCCATTTCAATCTGGCTGCGACGCCACACCACGTCGCGATAGAATGATTGCGGTTTCTTGAAACCGCAGATGTCCAAGTCGCCGCACCAGGCATCATACCAGGGCCAGGACATGAAGAAGGGATCCCGGCCCGTGCCCGTAACGCTGTGGCCGATGCCTGATTCACCCAGATAATCCATCGCCGTCCAGGTGAAGTCGCCGATGACATACGGATGTTTTTCCACGAGCGTCCAATAATCGAAAAAATCCTTCGGATACGATTCGGTGCCCATGATCACGCGCTCGGGATGACGGGCGTGGTCGGATTCATAATGGTTCGGCAGGTAGTTGTAGCCGGCCACATCCAGATACTGAAACGCCGGATCGGAAAGTGTGTCCCAGTTCCGGGTCACCTGGCCCCAGTCGTTGCAGATGGCCTGGGTGATGGGGCGGGTGGAATCATTCGCCAGCACGTCTTCACGCAGACGCTTCGCTGCCGTATTGGTGCCAAATTGTTCCGGGATTTCGTTGCCGATGGACCACATCATGACTGATGGATGATTGCGGTCGCGCTGGATCATTGAGGCGATGTCGCGGTCAGACCAGTCCTTGAAATACAGATGGTAATCCTGCGGGTTCTTGGCTCTTTCCCAGCAATCGAACGCCTCGTCCAGCACGAGCATCCCGAGCCGGTCGCAGGCGTCGAGAAACGCGGGTGACGGTGGATTGTGGCTGGTGCGAATCGCATTGTAACCGTCCGCCTTCAACAATTCGACGCGCCGTTCCTCCGCGCGGTCAATCGCCGCCGAGCCGAGCGGACCGTTGTCGTGATGCACGCAGCCGCCTTTGAGCTTGATCATTTCACCGTTGAGCCGGAAGCCGTTTTCGGCATCCACTTCGATTTTGCGGATTCCAAACTCCGTCGAAACCTTGTCCACCGTCTTGCGGGCCACCACGATTTCCACTTCCGCTGAATACAACTCCGGCGAATCCAGCGACCACAACTTCGGCGAGGTTACTTCCACCGTCTGGTCTGCCTTGGCGGTCGCGTTCACCGGCAAATGCAATTTGCTTTCGGTCGTTTTTACCGTTTTGCCTTTCGCGTCCACAATTCGCGCGCGGACGATCGCGTCCACCTCGGCGCTGCCGGCATTGGTGACTTCGGTCGCGATTTTCACGGTCGCCTTTTCCTTTGAAACCTCCGGCGTGGTTACGAAGACGCCCCAGGTCGGCACATGAACCGGTGCAGTGACGGTCAGCCAAGTGTGACGGTAAATTCCCGAACCGGAATACCAGCGGCTGTTTTTACCGTCGTTGCGGACGCGCACCGCAAGCACGTTTTCCTGTCCCGCCGGTTTCAAGTAGGGAGTCAGATCAAATTCAAAGCTCGTGTAACCGTAAGGATGGTTGCCCAGCAGGTGGCGTTGATCCAAAAATCCGCGTTCATATAGACGCCGTCGAAACGCACGGCGACGAGGTTCCTGGCGTCGGCCGATGACAGCGTGAAATGTTTGCGATACCAGCCGGTGCCGCCGACCACATAACCGGTGGACGCGCCACCCTTGCTCTGGCTGCGATCAAAGGGACCAACGCGATTGGTCGCCGATTGATCCGAAGCGGAAGCGTCTGCCGCCGGCAAATCCTCGATGCTCCAGTCATGCGGCAGATCAAGTTTGCGCCAGTTGGCATCATTGAAACCGGGAACCTCGGCACCGGGCGCATCCGCGCGCAAAAAGCGCCAGTCCGAATCGAACGAGCGATCGCGTTGGCTGTCCGCGAATGCAGAAAAGCCAGCCAGGATAAGAACCAGGAGGCACACAAGCCTGTAGAGTGTGGTCTTCATGGATTGAGATTATGCGACTTAACTGTGGTTGAACACAATCCCATTAACTGACTTGCTTCTCGTGCGTCTGACCGAACTGAACTCTGTAATAAATTGGCTCCGGTGCAGGGTGAGATTGAGCGAAGGAGTTTCATTGACCGGATAAATTCCCGAGCGCCTCCACTTCCGCAAGCGCGACGGGTTTTGCTTCCGAGGTTCCAACAAACGTCACGCGCAGGAAGCGCCCGCGTGCGCCGGTTGCGGCAGACAGCATCTGGGTTTTTGCGCTGCTCGCGGTTCGGGTTTGATCGGAAATCATTTTCCAGTTGCTGTTGCCGTCATCCGAAATTTCGACGCGGTAACGCCAGTTGCCGTCGGACGGAAACGTGAGCTTGACCGAGCTGATGGTTGCGTTGCGTTCCAAATCAACGGAGAGCCACGCGTCTGTGTCCGCAGCGTCGGCCTGCCAGAACGTGGCGGCATTTCCGTCGTTGGCCAAACGTCCGCTATGGCCGGGCGATTCGCTGCTGGCGCGCGTCGGATTGTTCAAGCCAAATGTCATCAATGAGCCGGTCGTGGTGGTGCCGGTGAATCGCACATACGGACGCGGTTTCACGGACGGCGTTTTGCCGGCGACAAATTTCGGTTCGCCGCGCGAAGTGATTGCAATCGTCGCGTCTTTCAATCCGGGCGAGGTCGCGCGAATGATCGTTTTGCCAGCGTAGTAGGAACGGAATTCAATTGCCGCCATGCCGTCACGAATTGTGATGTCCGAATCCGGCGCGAACGTGATGCTCGGCCCGGTCGGAAATTGGCCGGGGCCGGAGACGATGGCAAGCGTCACGGGCGGACAGTTGTTGATCGGCGTGCCGTTTTTGTCAACGACAGTTACGATGATTTGTGCGCCGTCCGTGCCGTCCACGGAATTGAGTGTGGTCTTGTCCGCCGTCAATTTCAACGCGGCGGGAATGCCGTTGCTCGGCCAGGCCGGCGGCGGGATGTGCAGGTAGTCATTGCGATACCAATACCATTGACGTTTCGGCAGGCGGAAATAATCCACCAAACCCATCGCGCCAAACCGCCGTCCGGCGAGGCTGCCGTGATCGAACGCGCACCAGATGACTTCACCGCTGCGCCACGGCAAACGCCAGGAACCTTCCACGCCTCGCTGCGCGCCGGGCGTGCTCGGCAAATCACCCCAGCCGGGTTCATATTTGCCGGGCCGATCCGTCATGGTTGAGCCGTATTCGGTCACGACGCTGGGAACTCCCGGATTTGCAAAGAGCCGCGCGCCGTCGCCGTTCTGTCCGGCCACGTCGCCGATTTTGTCAAGGTTGCCGCGCTGAACCCCGCCAATGCCGGCCGGCCGCGTCGGATCCAACTGGTGCGTGTAGTCAACCAGTTCCTTCAAGAAAGTGCGCACTTTGGGCATCACCGAGCCGCTGCTGAAGAAATCCTCATTGCCCATGCTCCAGACGATGATGCTGGGATGATTCCGGTTGATGCGGATCATGTCCCGCAGGCTGTCCCGAACACTCTGCTCGAAGCCCGGCTGATTTTCCGGTTCCACCGGATAGGCGCTCGACGCCCACGGACTCCTGAAGCCGGTCGTGCCCCAGAAACAATTCTCCGACCAGAACAAAATCCCGATCTGGTCGCACGCGGCGGCAAATGCCGGCGCGTGCGGGTAATGCGAGCCGCGAATGAAATCAAACCCGGCGTCCTTCACCAGTTTTACGTCGCGGAAAAATCCGCTGTCCGCCACGGCGTCGCCCCAGCCGGCGTGATCCTGATGCACGTTCGCGCCCTTGAAATAATAATGCTCGCCGTTGAGAAAAAATCCCTGGTCAGCCGTGAACTTGAACCAGCGGAAACCGAGCGGCGACGTGTAATCGTCCACCGGCTTGTTGCCGTCAAGCACAACGGATTTCACTGAATACAAATTCGGATTTTCTGGCGACCAAAGTTTTGGATTCGGAACTGGCGAAGTGGTTTGATCAAAGGTGTTGGTCGTGTCCGCCGCGATGGTTTGCGTTGATTCCATTTGTGCGACGGTTTTTGCTTTCGCATCCAGCACGCTGGTTTTCAGCGTGACGGTTTTCGCCGCGCCGGAGTCGTTGACCACTTCGGTCTTCACGTTCACCGTGCCGGATTCCTTCGACACTTGCGGCGTGGTGACGAACGTGCCATACCACGTCACATGAACCGGCGCGGTGACGACGAGCCGCGCGTCGCGATAAATGCCGCCGGAAAAAGTGTGTTCGCCCGCGCGCGGGGCCAGTTGCGGATCCCAAATGTTGTTCACTCGCACGGCCACGACATTATCGCCGGTTTTCACCGCGTCGGTGATGTCAAACGTGAAGCCAGTGTAGCCGCCTTTGTGTTCGCCGATGCGCTGACCATTAACAAAAATTTCCGCGACCTGGAACACGCCGTCGAATTCCAAATTGATGCGCCTGCCCGCCCACGCCTTCGGCACATCGAAATGTTTCCGATACCAGCCGTAGCCGACATAAAATCGGTCCGCCGCGAAATACGGCATTGAGAACGAATGCGGCAAATTGGCGTCATCCCACTTCGCATCCTCAAACGCCGCCGCGTCAGCGCCGGTGACATCGCCGAGCTGGAATTTCCATTCGCGATTGAAGTTGATCGTCTGCCGCAAATCGGCAGCGGACAGAGCAATCGCCGAACAAGCTGAAAGAAAAACTAAAAGCAATAACAGGCGTCTCGCTCTGCATTTTACGTTCGATGTTAACATGATTCTTTTTTTTGCGGCATATCACGTCAGACTGACCTTGAGGGCGTAGGCGAAGTCGCAGGGTTTCTCCGCCGGCTTTTTCACCGTCAGAGATTCGGACGTTTGCTTCCAGTCGAGTTTTTCGTGACTGCCGAGCAATTCGACGTTTTTGACGCCACCTGGCTGCGACGACGAGGCCGTGCCAAGATTGTTGAGGACAAAATCGCCGTCCGGCCAGCCCAGCACGATGGCATAAACCACGTCGTTGCTTTTGTTGCGGGTGAAGCGGATGTCGCGCGCGTCCAACTGGCCGGCTCCGCCAAACGCGCCGCCGCGAGACTGATGTGCGCCTTCGCCGAAAACTTTCCAGGGTCGAGTGGCGTAAATCGCCTCGCCGTTGATCTGCATCCAGCTTCCGATGGCGTCCACGATGGCCTGCTCATCGGCGTCAATCGTGCCGTCGGGTTTGCCGGGGACGTTGAGGATGAAAGTCCCGTTTTTGCTGACGACGTCAATCATCCAATGGATGGCTTCCGCAGGTTTCATGTAGGAATGGCGGAGAAGCCGCTGCCGGTTGTAATGCCAGTCGCCGAGACAGGTTTCCGACTGCCAGGCGTAGGGCATGATGCGGTTGGTCACGCCGCGTTCGTAATCGGCCACGACCGCCTTGGCCTGATTGTCCGGCACCTGCTTGATGTTCAGCACCGCCTCCATTTTGCCGCCACGGGTCTTGAGGTTGTGATTGTAAAAATAGGCGCCGATATTCATGCCAGCCCAGCCCAGCGGCAATCCGGTGTTGTCAAAATAAAGCAGGTCGGGGTCGTGAAGGTCAATCAAGTCGCGGATGCGGTTGTAGAAATTGAGAACATACGCCCGGTCGGGCATTTCGTGAACGCCGTGCTTGCGTCCATAAAGCTGCTGCGGGTCGTAGCCCTCCCACCATTGGCCCTTGCCAGCATCGGCCGTGAGGTGTCCATCGTAAGGCACACCGGCCAGCGGACCAGTCCGGTCGCACAGATGCGAGACCTGAAACCACCACCAGTTGCGCGCCGCGTGAGACGTCACGCCGAAACGAAGTCCCTGATTGCGCGCCGCCGCCGCCCATTCGCCGATGACGTCACGGCGCGGGCCGATGTTTTGTGAATTCCAAGCATGGTATTTTGAATTCCATGTGTCGAAGCCGTCGTGATGATTCGCAAGGGCAAGAAACAATTTTGCCCCGGCCTTTTTATATCGCTGAATCAACGCCTCCGGTTCCCAATTCAGCAGCGTCCATTGCGCGCACAGGTCTTTGTAACCGAAAACCGAGGGATGCCCGTAACGACTGATCTGGTTCCGATATTGACCTTGGCCCTGAATATACATATTGCGGGCATACCAATCGCTGTCCTCCGGCACACACTGCGGACTCCAATGCGCCCAGATGCCGAACTTGGCGTCGCGATACCATTCCGGGGCGTCGTAGCCGAGCAACGATTCCCAGTCCGCCTTGAACGGCCCGTCGCCGGTCAGATCGGAAACGTCCGATGGCGTTTGCAAGGACACGCCGTCCCATGTGCCTGGGCCAACGCTGCCGCCGTTGGGGCCAAAGCCTTCGTTTTGGACCGCTTGGCAGTCGGCGATGCCAAAACTGGTGGGCGATTCGCCGGAAGAAACCGACGCGGCAGGCGTTGAGGCAATCGGTTTTTTTGGCTTTGTGGCGCAGCCGAGATTTGTGGCCAAAGGCAATGCCGCAGCGCCAGCGCTGGCAGCCATCAATTTGAAGAATTTTCGTCTTTGCATTTGATTCCTTGCTTTCAATGTGTTCGTTGTTTCTTTTGTTTAACGCGTTCAAAATTCTGTCGTTCAAGACCGCCGTGTCGCAGTAAAAATTACTCCACTTGCATTCAACGCATTTTGATTCCGGCCTTGGCGATAGTGCCTCGATTGTTCTGCCGCCTATTTCAGTTCTGAATTCAATTGAACCGAACCGCCGGATTTTAATTTGATTTCTGCCGTTTTGTCGCCGTAGCGCACGGTCACTGTTTTTCCACCGGTGGATTTTATTTCAGCTTTCGTCAGCTTGCCGTCCGCCCAGTTCAGGCTGACCTCGAATCCGCCGCGTGCTTGCAGGCCGGTGACGCTGCCGGTTTTCCAAACGCCGGGCAGCGCCGGCAGCAGATCAATTTCAAATTTTTCCGCAGCACCGTCCGCCGCCAACGGCCGGCTTTGAAGCAGCATTTCCGCGATGCTCGCCGCGCCGCCAAAATTGCCGTCAATCTGGAACGGCGGGTGCAGGTCGAACATGTCGGGAGCGGTGCGGCCGGGGCTGAGAAGAAATGCCAGAATCTTGTAGGCATGGTCGCCGTCGTGCAGGCGCGCCCAAAGATTGATGCGCCAGGACGTCGCCCAGCCGGTGGATTCATCGCCGCGCTTTTCCAACGAATATTTCGCCGCCGCCGCAAGTTTTGGCGTGTCAAAAACGTTGATCTGCCAGCTCGGATACAACCCGTAAAGATGCGACACATGGCGATGGTGAACATCCTGACCGGGCGCATAATCCCAATCCTGCAGCCATTCCTGAAGCTGTCCCTGCGAACCGATTTGCAGCGGTGCCAGGCGCGCGCGAGTGGCGGCAACTTGTTTCTGGAAATCGGCGTCCACGCCGAGAATTTCCGCCGCCTTAATGGTGTTGGCAAACAAGTCGCGCAAAATCTCCAAGTCCATCGTCGGCCCGGCTGCCACCCCCGAACCGCCCGGATGCCCGTTCTCCGGCGAAACGGACGGATTGGTAACGAGCCAGTGGTTCGTCGGGTCTTCCTGAAGCGTGTCGAGGAAAAATTGCGCCGCACCGCGCATGACGGGATAAACATTTTTCAGATAATTTTTGTCGCCGCTATATTCGTAGTGATCCCACAGGTGGTCGCACAACCACGCGCCGCCGCTTGGCCACATACCGGAATCCGCGAAGTCAATCGGGGCGGTCGCGCGCCAGAGGTCAGTGTTGTGATGCGCGACCCAGCCGCCCGCGCCATACATTTCCTGCGCCGTGCGCGCGCCGGTCACCGAAAGGTCTTTGATCATTGCGATGAGCGGATCCACACATTCGCCGAGGTTGCATTCCTCGGCCGGCCAGTAGTTCATTTCGGTGTTGATGTTGATGGTGTATTTGCTCTGCCACGGCGGGCTCATGCTGTCGTTCCACAACCCTTGCAGATTCGCCGGCTGGCCGCCGGGACGCGAAGAACTGATGAGCAGGTAACGTCCGAACTGGAAATAGAGCGTGGCGAATTGCGGATCGTTGCCGTTGGCAAAATTCCGAATCCGCTCGTCCGTCGGCTGCTGCATCGCGTCGGTTTTACCGAGATCAAGGGAGACGCGCCGGAACAGCCGCTGATGTTCCTTGGTGTGCGCCGCGAGCAGTTTGTCAAAACTCTTCGTTGCGGCGGCCTTGATCTGGCCGGTGACAATTTTTTCGGGATCGCCCGTCACATCCTGAAAATTTTTGAAACTCGTCGCGGCGGCGATGAGGATGGTAGCCGAATCGGCATTGGCTACAGAAACTGAATTGGACGTGGCGGTGATGGTTCCGCCGTCGGCCAGCACGCGGGCGCGAACCTGGTATTTTAGCACGGCTTTGATGCCTGAAGCCGGGTAGTTGTTGCCGCGCACCACCAACGTGTTTCCCGATTCAATTTCAACAGTTCCGGATTGGCTGTTGCCTCGCGGCGGCTGCGCCAATTGGTAACCGGCGGCAAAGTTGATCGCACCTTTTTTGTCAGCGGTCAGCCGGACGACGATTACTTGATCCGCCGGACTGGAAAAAATCTGGCGCGTGAAGTGTGTGCCGTTCTCGGTGTATTCTGTCGTGGCGACGGCGGTGTCCAAGTTCAGAGCGCGCTGATAATTTTCAGCGGAAGGCGAATCGGGAAAGGTGAGCATCAAATCGCCGGCGGTTTCATACGGCATTTCGCTGGACGGGCGGGCGATGACTTTTGAGTTGATGAGTTGTCCGGCCTGGCGGTATTGACCATCGAACACCATCTGGCGCACCTGCGGCAGCGCGTCTTTGGCTTGCGGATTTACCGGGTCATACGGGCCGCCGCCCCAAAGCGTATCCTCGTTGAGCTGGATTCGTTCGCTGGTGACATGGCCGAACACCATTGCACCCAGACGGCCATTGCCGATGGGCAACGCTTCCGTCCAAGCTCTGGCCGGCTGGCGATACCACAGGCTCAACGGTTCGGTTGGTGGCGAGGCGGAACCGGTCAGTTGAGGTTCGGCCAAGAGCGGCAGTGAAAAGCTGGTTAAAATTATGGAAAGAGCCGTTCGGAGGCTGCACATATTCATATTGTTCGTTATTGAATTTTTTGGGACGTTGAATAAAACCTCACCGTCGGGTTTTATTCCCAACGGACAGGCATCAAATGGATTTGGTGAAAAATGCTCTTACACAGGTGAAACTGCAAGCAATAATGATGCAAGTCCTATTTAGAATTTTTCCGATAACGTCATCATCTTGCCACTTTCCTTTCAATGGCAAAGAGTTCAAACTATCAACGTGAATCCAATAAAATATTTTTGCAACAAGGCAGCGTGGTCTGCCGTGGTCGTTGGAATTGCGTGTTGTGCAAAAATGTCAGCAACATTTGCCGCGTCCATTCCCGTTCAATCCTTTCAAAAAAATTCAGACGGCGTGACGCTGGCAATGTCGCCGGGGAAAATGAAGCTGACCGTCTGCGCCGACGGCATCGTGCGCGTGATGTATTCGCCGACGGCCACGTTGCCGGCGGGACAGGACTTCGTCGTGACGAATCATTCTTGGAAGAAGACATCGTTTAAGGTGGCTGACGCGGGCGGCAAATTGACAATTACCACAAAAAAATTGAAAGTGGCCGTTGACAAGGCGAGCGGGGCGGTTTCGTTTTTCGATGCTTCTGGCAAGCTGCTGCTCGCCGAGCCGGCCGTCGGCGGGAAAACCATGACTGCCGCGACGGTGAACGGCGAATCATTGTTTCAGCCGGAGCAAACTTTTACCAGCCCGGCCGATGAATTCATCTACGGTCTCGGCCAGTTTCAGGAAGGCATCTGGAACTGGCGCGGAATGCCGCAACAGCTCCGGCAGTTGAACACCGAGATTTCCCTGCCGATGATCGTGTCAAGTTACGGATACGGTTTGCTCTGGAACAACGCCTCGCTTACGGACTTTAATCCAGCCGACACGCAAGTCGCGCTGACAAATAAATCCGGCACGTTCACCACCACCGCTGCCGGTGATTATGTCTTCTTTGTCAAAGACGGCGACCGCCGCAATCTCATCGGCATACAAATCAACGGCCAGACCATCTGCGCCATCACCAATATGTGGGTGACTTACAACTTGAGCGCAAAGACCTCGTTGCCCGCGAACACGACTTGTTCCGTAACCATTCTCGGCGGCGGCAGGAATGCAAAAATCTATGCGCGTCCGCTGGGCGATACGACGACGTTCCGATCCGAAGTCGGCAATGCGATTGATTACTACTTTTTCTACGGCCCGACCGCCGACGAAATCATCGCTGGCTATCGCCAAGCCACCGGTGACGCGCCGTTGTTTCCCGAAGCCGCGTATGGTTTCTGGCAATGCCGCGAGCGCTATTCCAGCCAGGCGCAAATCCTGGCGGCGGCCAGTGAATTCCGCTCCAAGCAAATCTCCGTGGATTTCATCGTTCAAGACTGGCAATACTGGGGCAACCACGGCTGGGGAGCTTACGAGTGGGATTTGAACAATTATCCCGATCCCGCGAAAATGATCGCCGAACTTCACGCCGAGCATTTCAGATACATGATTTCGGTGTGGTCCAACCCCAGCGGCATCGTTGGCCGCGCGCTGGCGGCCATGCCGCACGGTCTGATTCCAAGGTCGCAATGGATGGATGTTTACAATCCAGCGGTTCGCAGCCTTCGTTGGAAATACATGGACTCGGCGTTCTTCAGCATCGGCGCGGACGCCTGGTGGCAGGACGCGACCGAGCCGGGTGACGACGGGAATTCACTCAACGGCGTTCAAATTTTCACCGGCTCGGCCAATCGCGTGCGCAACAGCTATCCGCTTTTTGCCAGCGAAGCCACTTACGAAGGCCAGCGCGTGACCGATCCGAATAAACGCGTGGTCATCCTTTCGCGTTCAGCTTATCTCGGTCAACAGCGTTACGCGGCGGCGGCCTGGTCGGGCGACATCAGCGGCGACTGGCTGACCTTCGCGCGGCAGATTCGCGGCGGCTTGAATTTTTCCATCACCGGCCTGCCGTATTGGACCACCGACACCGGCGGCTTCTTCCATCCGCGCAATCAATACACCTCGCCCGATTACAACGAACTGCTGACCCGCTGGTTTGAATGGAGCACGTTCTGCCCGATCCTCCGCATCCACGGAAACGGGACGGCCACCGAGATGTGGAACTGGCTGCCGACGACGCAGACCAATTTGATCGCCTACGACCAGTTGCGTTACCGGATGCTGCCCTACAATTATTCCGTCGCGTGGCAAATTACGCATGACGCTTACACCCCGATGCGCGCGTTGGTGATGGATTTTCCGAAGGACAAAAATGTTTTCCCGATTGGCGACGAATATATGTTCGGCCCGGCGTTTCTGGTTTCTCCCGTAACGACGCCGCAGGCCACGAGTCGCCCGGTTTATCTTCCGTCCGGCACGAGCTGGGTGGATTTCTGGACCGGCGAAACTTTGGCCGGCGGAAAAACGGTGACGGCAAACGCGCCCGTCAACATCCTGCCGCTGTATGTCCGCGCCGGTTCCATCGTGCCGCTCGGCCTGGTGGTGCAATACGCGACGGAGAAACCGGCGGATCCAATCGAACTCCGCGTTTATCGTGGCGCAGACGGCAAGTTCACGCTCTACGAGGATCAAGACGACGGCTACAATTACGAGAAAGGGGCTTATGCCACCATTCCGTTTGAGTGGAATGAAGCCACGCAAACGCTGACGATTGGCAAGCGCTCCGGGACGTTTCCTGGTATGTTGAAAGAGCGAACCATTCGAGTCGTGTTTGTTTCGCCCAAACATGGCGCGGGCAAGGCATCGGAAGAAAATCCTGACACGGTTGTTCATTACGCGGGCAAGACGGTGGTTGTTCACGACGAAAAGTAAGCCACCGCGCTCTGCCCGCGCAGTCCAAAATGCCGGCCACCCGGACTCGGGCGGGGGCTATTTTTCCGCCACCACAAACGGCGCGAACTCCGCGCGCAGATGCGGCGGGAGGCGCACTTTGAACCGCGCGTTTTTTCCGCTGAAACGGCTTTGCACTATCTGGCCGACGGCGTGGATGCGCGCGATGACGGCGGCCTTTTCCTGCGGCACGCACAGTTCCAGCAGGTCGCGCACGGGACGCAGTTGCGTGCCGAGTTCCGCCAGCAGCGGCACGATGCCCTCGCCGGTTTTCGCGGAAACCGCCACGGCGCTGGAAAATTTTTCGCGCAGCCGGTGCAGCGCGCCGCCGCCGTTGAGCCGGTCAATCTTGTTGAACACCATCAGCACCGGCTTTTCCGCCGCGCCGATTTCGGCGAGCACGGTGTTCACCGCCGCGATCTGCTCCTCGGCCTGCGGATGGCTGATGTCCACGATGTGCAGCAGCAGGTCCGCCTGCACGACTTCCTCCAGCGTGGCCTTGAAAGCCTCGACGAGTCCGTGCGGCAGTTTCTTGATGAAGCCCACCGTGTCGGTGAGCAAAACATTCTGGTTCGTCGGCAGCTTCAAACGGCGCGTGGTCGGGTCGAGCGTGGCAAATAATTTGTCTTCCGCCAAAACCGCCGCGCCGGTGAGCTGGTTGAGCAAGGTGGATTTTCCCGCGTTGGTGTAGCCAACAATCGAGGCGAGCGGCCAGTTGGCACGCTGGCGGCCGGCGCGCTGCGTTTCGCGCTGGCGGCGGACCTTGTCGAGTTCGCCTTCAATTTTTTCGATGCGCTCGGAAATTTTCCGGCGGTCGGCTTCGAGCTGCGACTCGCCTTCGCCGCCGATGGAGCCGGTGGAACCGCGCTGGCGCGACAAGTGCGACCAGTAGCGCGTGAGGCGCGGCAGCAGGTATTTTAACTGGGCGTGTTCAATTTGCAATTTGCCTTCGCGCGTGCGGGCGCGCTGCCCGAAAATTTCGAGAATGAGGGCGGTGCGATCCATGATTTTGCAGCCGAAGATTTTTTCCAGGTTGCGCGCCTGCGCGGGTGAAAGTTCATCATCGAAAATGATCGTGTCCACAACGCTCTCCTTGCACAGTCTGGCAAATTCCTCCGCTTTGCCCGGCCCGATGTAAGTGGCCGCGACGGGCACGGCCAGTTTTTGCACGCCTTCGCCGACGATCTGCGCGCCGGCAGTGGCGGCGAGTTCCTCCAGTTCGGCGAGGGATTCGCGAACGTCGGCGGCGGTGCGGGATTTGAGTTCCACGCCAATGAGGAAGACGCGGACGGACCGCGTGTCGCGGGTCTGGATGAGTGATTTCAATTGTTTGTGGCGGACAATTTAACAAAACCGGCTCGCGTTGAAAGCGCGGAGTGCGTGGCGTTTTCAAAAGTGCTGCGGCAAAACTGTCATGGCGCCGGCGGCGCGTCCGTCCTGGGCCAATAGTTCCGACTGACAAAAGTTCGCTTTACAAAACGCCGCTTTCGCGCATTTTTACGCGCATGAAAAAACATTTGTTCTTGTTCACCGCAGTTCTTTGCCTGATGGCGGCGCACCTGGCGGCGCAACCGCTTCCCGCCGTCAAGCTCCAGCGGGTTTTCAGCCGGTTGACGGATGAGCGCCCCTTGTGGATGTCCGAAGCGCCGGATGGTTCGGGCCGGATGTTTTTCGTTTATCAAAGGGGGAGGATTCTCATTGTCAAAAAGGGTTCCGACGGCGGCGACGCGAAGGAATTTCTCAACATCGAGAACCGCCAGCCGAATTTTCAAAACGAAGACGGCTTGTTGAGCATTGCCTTTCATCCTGGTTTCGCAACGAACCATTTGTTTTACGTTTATTACACGATTGAAAACAGCGCCGGCCAGCGCACACAGCCGCAAAATTATCCTTTTTTCAGCGTTGTCAGCGAAATGAAGGTGTCCGCCACCGATCCTGACAAGGCCGACCTCAGTTCCGAGCGGATTCTTCTTGAAGTGCCTGAGCCATTCTGGAACCACAAAGGCGGTGAACTTTGTTTTGGTCTTGACGGTTATCTTTATCTTGGCCTTGGCGACGGCGGACCACCCAGCGGCGACGACCCGTTCGGTAACGGGCAAAACACTGCCACATTGCTCGCAAAAATGCTGCGTATTGACGTGAACTCGCGCGGCACGATGGGGCGCGGTTTTCAAATGGAGCCATTGCAATACGGCATTCCTTCAGACAATCCGTTTGCGAACAATCCGAATTTGACGCGCATTGGCGTGCGTTCTGAAATTTTCGCCTACGGCCTCCGCAATCCGTGGCGTTACAGCTTCGACCGCCAGACCGGCGATTTATGGGTTGGCGATGTCGGTCAGGACTTGTGGGAGGAAGTTGATCTAGTCACCAACGGCGGCAACTACGGCTGGAGCGTCCGCGAAGGTGCGCATTCATTCAAACCTGAACCGGCAGAAGCAAAATATGCCGAGCCGGTCATGGAATATACGCACCGGTCGAATTTACAAGCGCAAGGGATGTTTCCCGATCACAGCATCGGCCTCTGTGTGATTGGCGGCTACGTTTACCGCGGCAAACAATTTCCCGCGCTCGACGGCGTTTACATCTATGGCGACTACGACATTGGCACGATCTGGGGATTTCGCTACGACCGCGCCGCGCACAAAGTCACCACCGAGAACACGCTGCTACAGCAGCCCGACAACATTGACAGCTTTGCCGAGGATGCTGACGGTGAACTCTATGTGCTGATGCAGGACGGGAAAATCTTCCAGATCACCGCGCCCTAAAGAAGCGCTGAATAAAGAGATGTTTTCATTTATCACCCGCTGATTTATGAGCAATCAGTCGCAAATTGAAAATGGTTGGTGATTTATTCAGCGCTTCCCTAAAGACCCCCAGGTGATTCGGCGTTAAACACCCCGAAAAAACTTGCTTTGATTGGCGATTATCAAAGTGGTGCCCACGACAGGACTTGAACCTGCGAAAAGCATTGGATTCATTAGGAAATCCAGATGGTAACGCACAAATAGACGCACAAATTCTAGTCGCCCTTGGTCAAGACCTGTCCCGCATAGTCACAGTATGGCCTAAAATTCCACCGCAACTCAAGGCGGCAATCCTCGCCATAGTCAATTCAGCGGAGGGCCAGCCATGATCTTAAATCCGGCTACGGTGCTGAATCCCCTATTCAAAGTTCTGGACGCCCTAATTCAAGATTACGGCGTTTATCTTTACCTCGTGTTCGTCTGGTTGTCCTTGGTGGTGATTGCCTGGGTGTTGGGCGGCGGCTTGCGGCGTAAACGACCACAAGAAAACTCCGTCACGGTCATTCCCGGCATCATCTTTACGATGCGACCGCCGATTCAACCACCACCGCCAATCATCGGCATCGAGATTGACCCGGCACGAAATGGCGATGACGAAATAATGGACGAACCATGATCGCATTTCATTCCCACCAATCAGGCTTTGCTCGACACGCTTGCAAAAATGAATATGTCGGCACGTTCAATTTCACTTCACAAATTGCAGCGTCAATTTACACAGTCACGTTCACGAAGCGTGTCAAAACCGATGCAAGCATTTTCAAGTCAAGGTGCAGTCGCACGGTTGTGTGCTACCGCTTTGAT
Organism: Verrucomicrobiia bacterium; assembly: GCA_036511615.1. Classification (GTDB taxonomy): domain Bacteria; phylum Verrucomicrobiota; class Verrucomicrobiia; order Limisphaerales; family UBA11358; genus UBA11358. Next base: position 37,276 of record DATCBW010000184.1, read on the forward strand.
AGGGTGCAAGCCTTACCCCTTAACTTCGTAAGGTTTTTACGACTCGCCATTAACTCGTCGAAATTTCAGCAGAGTCCCGCGAGACGGTCGCGCAACGACCGCGAACCATCCGGCAAGAAATCTGGCGAGATGTCTCGTCCACTTCCGCACAATTTCCCGTCAATTGCCGGGCAGTGGCAAATGCCCTGCCGCCGAATTTCCTCGCGGGTGACTCGCGAGACAACTCGCAATATCGCGCGCAACGGTCACGCAACAGACAGTGCAACATCCCGCGAATCAACTTGTGGGACGACCCGACCTGGGCGCGCCTGTGTTCGTGGGCTGGACGAGTCCGTTACGCTTGGCGACCGGCGGCAAGGCGAACTGGTGTTCGAGTTCCCTTCGCCGCCGCTCGTCCGCCCACGAGCACAGACGGCGCGGCCACATTTCGCGACATAACCAACTCGACGAAATCTAAAAAACGAAAGGACAAAAAAATGAATCCATCACCTCAAACATCAACATCGCCTAATTTAGAATTGCTGCGCCAAGCGATTCAGGAATACCAATCCGATCCGAGTCGCATTCCATTCAGCAATTTGAAGCCGTTCCATGATTCCATCATGGAATTGCGCGGTAAAAATGCGTCCTATGCTGCCATAGCCGATTTGTTGATACAAAATGGAGTAAAGACCAGCCGGGCGCGCGTGGCCGAATACGGTCGTATCGTCCTGGAGGGCGGCAAGCGACGCAAGCGCGCCCAGACCACGCCCGCCGTCAACATTACTGCTGCGCCGGACGTGGCCAAAAAAACAGTGCCGACCGCTGCGCCGACTGTTACGAGCAATGTTCCGGTTCCACCAAGTGAGAATTCTCCATACAGGTCACGCGGGCCGCACATTGCCAAAGTGGAATTGCTGCCAGCCAGTGAATTGGATTATTGAAAAACGGCCAAAAGCCGTAAAAACCGGGCACCCAACCTTCTGCTTGACTGGCATCACCTGTGATGTCACTTTATAGCGCATGGAAATCGTGCAAGACACCAATGTTTTCGTCGCCGCCCTGCGCAGTCAGGAAGGCGCGAGCGCGGAAGTGTTGGATCGCTGTCTGGCGCATGACGACCAAGCCGTCATGGGTGACGCCCTGTTTGCGGAATACGAGCAACTGGTGCAGCGGGAAAGTTTGTGGCGGGACGTGCCGGTGACGGCGGCGGAACGCGAAATGTTATTGGACGATTTCTGTGCGGCGGCGATCTGGCAGCCGATTTATTTCCGCTGGCGGCCAAACCTGCCGGATGCGGACGACGACCACGTTTTGGAACTGGCGATAGCCGGCGGCGTGGAACATCTGGTCACGCACAACACGCGCGACTTTGGGCGGGGTGAACTGAAATTTGCCTCGCCGCGCGTGGTGACACCGGCGCAACATCTGAAAATCGTAAGATGAAAACCATTCCCTATCGTTGTGACAACTCACGGCACAAGGCGTTGCTTGGCGCGGCGCGATCCACCGGCACGAGCGTGCAAAGGCTGTTTGACAACTTTGTCACGCACGTCATCACCGAGCGTCAGGCTGAAGCCCGCTTTGTGGTGCGCCAGAAGCGCGGCAATCCGGCACGCGGTCGGAAGCTGCTGGCTGAAATCCGCCAGCGCATCGCGTCTCATGCCAAATAATAACGCCGGTTCGCTGGTAGAAATTCTTCCTGCGACCGTGACACTCCCAGCGTGAAGCCTTAATCGCCATCCGTCTTTGGCGAAGCCAGCGTAGTCACAGGTGGAGGCCGAAGGCACAACCTTGACGACGCGCAGCGAGCCATACCATGAGACGGCGATTCACGCGGAGTCGGGATGTTGAAATGTGTTGAACTGCGCTTAGCCGCGTTGAACTGTTGGCGGGACGTTCGCGCAAAATTAGCGCAAAATTCCCGTCTGCGTCGTGGGCCTCAAGCTGTGGTAAAGGAAGATTCTGACGGATTTTTTAGCGAACAATGGTGAGCATCGAGATGTGTGTTGTCATGCCATTTTGCATGAGCCGGTCACATGATGCCGTCAGAATATTTTTTGGAAAACATTTTCTAAACCGTGTTACGTCAGCCTGCTTGCGTCGCAAGGAGAATGGCGTCCATCACTAAAATTGCTACCACCGGCGGCAAATCGCACCCGGCAAATTGCGGCAAGGGGCGGCAAAATCCGGTCATTGCGTGCGACAAATTGCGGCAAATTCGTTGCCGCCTTTTGTCGCCTATTGCCGCTCATTACAACGGCACATTTTTCGGCGTTACTAATCGTAAGGGGATGGTGTCTTCCAAAAATCAAGGCTTTCAAGTTTCTGAAAGCCGCCAGAAATTCCATTCGACGGAACGTATCAAATTGATTGCTGATTGGCGCAGTGAACGTCCGTTTCTGAAATTGGAGCGAACGTAACGGCTGTGGATTAGCGGGATTTTGGAAACGGACATTCACTGCGCTGCCATATAGGTTTCATTTCGAGGCGATTTGTCTCGCCGGTTTCCGAGTCCCCCCAGGAAAGCCAGCCAGTCAAAGCGCGGGCATCACATGGTGCCTAGGCAACAGCCACGAAGCGCGTAGCCGTCAATGGTTGCTTTTCCACAAGGAGTGCTTCGCTCGCCGACAGGAATCCCTGTTTAAATGTTGTTCATGCGGCGCAAATATGATATTAAAAGAAGTATGTCTCGGAGAAACGTTGCGGCATTTCTTATGCTGTTTTGCCTGTTTCAAGCGGCTGATTCCAAGGGTGAAAATCCTGATGATTCACGCTGGGATTATCGTTTCGCCATTTCAGGTGTGCAGGGGCAGGTTCTCGGCATGGCCTTCGACCACAAGCGTATTTATGTTGGCGGCACCATGCAGAGTCTTGGTCAAGCGGTAGCCGATGGGGTGGCAGAAGTTGATGGCCGGCGAGTGAAGGAATTGCCGGATGGCCCGCAGCAAAACCCGTTATTGCTTAACGTAACAGATTTGAAAATGTTTCAGGGACGGCTTTGCGTTGGTGGTTTTTTCACGAATGTCAACCATCAGGCGGCGGGTGGCTTTGCCGTTTGGCATGGCAATAAATGGGATTCCGTCCAAATCACGAACGGAATTGTTTATGCCCTTGCAACGGATTCCAATGGAGGCTTGATTCTTGCCGGAACCATTTTCCTGCCCGGCTTTACCAATCCCGTTGCCTTGGCCCGCTGGGATGGGAAGGGAACATGGGAAAATTTGAACAGTGAATTATTTCCCTGTAGCGGTGATGTATGTATTGATGCCGCAGATCAAGCACAAGCCCTGCCGGACGGAAACACGGTCGTGACGCTGCAACTTTCGTGGAACATATTTCCTTCCTACGGCTATCCTAATGAAATGCTTGCCCGATGTGACGCCAGCAAAAACTGGCACAACATGACCGGGCCTGATGGCGACACGAACGGTTATGGATTTTACTACCTGACCCAGTTTCAAGGGCAACTCGTGGCTGCCGGCACATTTACCAATCAGGTCAACGCGGTTATTCAGAACATCGCCCGCTGGGACGGTTCAGCTTGGCAACCCCTCGGTGGTGGTCTCGAATATCCGGTGTTCGCGGTCGTTGGCAACCAGCAGGTTCTTTATGCAGCCATGCAATTTCTTGGCGAGGACGGCGTTTCGAGAACTCGGGTCATGCGCTGGGATGGAGCCGCATGGACCCGCGTCGGCGGCGATGATTTCCGTTCCACCGCGTCTGGAAGGCTCTATTTGAGTCCCAACGGTGATTTATATTACAGCGGAGTTTTCTCTGGAATCGGCTCCACCGTCGCGCCGAATCTGATTCACTGGGATGGCAGTCAATGGCAATCGCTCTTTGAAGGGCGCTACCAAGGCGTTTCCGGCCCCAATCCGTTTGTGTGGAGCTTTGCTGAATACGCCGGGAAGGTTTGCGTTGGCGGGCAGTTTTACAGTGCGGGTAGCGTGTTTAGTCAGGGCATTGCACAATGGGACGGTCATGGCTGGCAGAGTATCGGCGGTGGGATTAAAGGCACCGCAGCCCATCGGGTGGTCGCGCTGGCAGGATCTGATTCGGAGCTTTTTGCGGGCGGGACATTCACTAACATGGGCGGCGTATCCTGCTCAAATATTGCTCGGTGGGATGGAACAGCTTGGACACCTTTGGGCTCTGGCATTGCCGGAACGGTGTCGGCGCTGACGATTCACGACGGGTGCTTGATCGCAGGTGGTGTGTTTACCAATTCCTCGAATGTCCTTGCCAAAAACATTGCGCTCTGGGATGGAACACAATGGCAGGCGCTTGGAATGGGTTGCGATAGCAACGTCACCGCCCTGACCTCTTGGCAGGGTAATCTTTATGCCGGCGGACGATTTCTCACAGCCGGCGGAAACAGCGCGCGAGGAATCGCCAAATGGGATGGCTCCGTCTGGAGCGACGTTGCTGGTGGCGTTTCGGGAGGCGGTTCAATCGGCCGGCCAACGTCAGTGCTGGCTTTTGCCTCCAGCTCGAACGCCCTTTACATAGGCGGGACTTTCACGAATGCGGGCGGCGTGCCTGCCCGAAATCTCGCGCGTTGGGATGGCACCCACTGGCAGGCGGTCGGCGACGGTTGTCCAACCACCGTATATGCGCTGGCAATGCGTGGAAACTCTCTTTACGTCGGTGGCAAATGGACCAACAACCTCGGCATCACCGTTCATTCCGTGAGGCGATGGGACGGAACCAACTGGTTCGACTTGGGCAGCGATGTTGGCGATGCCCGGGGGAACCAACAAGTGGTGGCATTGCTTTCGACACGCGATTCATTGTGGGTGGGCGGACGTTTTGTTTGGGCAGCCGGCAAACCCTCAGCCAACATTGCCCGCTGGGTTGAATGTCCGGAGTTGGAAATGACGCGGCAATTCGACCAACAGAACCATCGCGGCAAATTGACGCTGAACATTGATTCCGGCCTGCGCGGACGATTGGAAACCAGCACTGATCTTCAACACTGGACACCACTTTTCGGAGATACGAACGATCCTTCCAACTGGCAAATGGATGAACCGGATCAGCCTGGTCAACGCTTTTTCCGCGCGGTAATTGATCCCTAACAGGCGAAACAATAAGTTCAACATCATGCACCCGTTTCAAAATCCATCCCGCCGGGTCCACGGTGCGACAATAAAAAAACCCGCCGGATTTGCAGTCATCGTCACCCTGTTTTTATTGCTGGTCCCGTCTGTGCTGGCAACCACATACAATATCACCGTCAACGGCTCCCTGTTTTCTCCCGCCACGCAGACGATCAATACCGGCGACACCGTCGTCTGGCAAAATGCGGATGATTTATTTTCCCATACCACCACCAGTGACCTGTCTCCCTCAAATCCGAATTACTGGAACGGCCTTTTGGTGAACTTTGGCGATACGTTCAGCCATACGTTTAACAATGTGGGCACGTTCACCTATCACGACCAGAGCGATACCGGCACCGGTTCCATCACCGTAATACTGCCAGCACCGCCCATGATATTGTTGGCCGCACCCCGCCTGAATGGCACTCAGTTTGTTTTCGACGCAACGGGGTTGACCGTGAGTAAAACAAATGTGTTGCAGGCTTCCACCAATCTGACCAGCTGGGTGGCGATTACCACCAACGTCGCCGCCACGTCCTCGTTGACGTTCACCAATGCAACCGCGCTGCCTCGTCGCTTTTTCCGGTTGATCGAATTACCTTAATCTCCCCCACAATCACGAAATTAGTTCGCGCTGCACTCCATTCGCGTGCTCATCAACCGTGAACGCGTCTCCCATTCACGAAGCAGCCCTGCAAGCCTCTGGCTTGGGAGGCCGCTCAAATTTATAGTTGACAATTGTATCTTTTAGGATACTATATAAGAAATATGGGATTCATTGAGTTTCCATTCATCGAAGTGCCGAAAGATTTGCGCAAGATTGTCGGCGAGCCAACGCCCGGCACGTGCGCCTACCGCCGGGAGGGGACGCACGCGGAATGTGGCCAATGGATTGAAGACCTCGGCTTGCATTACAAGGGAGACGTGGGCATCTCGCCAGCCGGCGTCACCATGTTCGTGCCTGTCCAACGCGCTGCCGTCCACAAACGTATCAAGGAAGGCAAGCTTACCGCGTTCTTCTTTTACATCACCCACGTTGAAAGCACCTTCTTCGGCACCAAACGAAAGGTCAAACAGCGCCCCTACATCATGCTGTCCATGAGCGAATGCAAGGCATGGGTAACGGAAATGAAACGCCGGATGGGTTACGTGGATGAGCCGGACGAAAGCCTGATGGAACAGCGAAAAAAGCTCAAACCGGCGGCGGTGACAGATGAGCCAAAAACCGCGAAGGAAGCTGTGGAAGCCCTGAACTTTGCCGACATCGACCCGAAGGACAAGCGGGATCGGAAGGTCAGATACGAGAAGGACGAATTTGACCGTGAAAACCGCCAACAGGATATGTTCTTACTGCTGGCGGAAGCGATGGCGGCGATGGCGTCCGACAAAAAGAAGGCTGAATTTTATCGGAAGCGACTGGAACAGGGAATGAAGTGGGACAAGAAAGCAAAAGCCTGGAAATGGAAGGACGAAGATGAACCTGGAAAATGAATTTAACGACCGACTGATTCGTCTGCCCGAGTTGGAACGGATTTTCGGCGTGTGCAAGCGGACGGTGAGACGGAAGGCGGAGGCTGGGGAGTTGCCACCATTGGTTCGCAGCGGCGGCGTGGTGGGGATGCTCGAAAGCAAAGTAAAAGAATATTTTCGACGGTTGAGCGGACAAGGTGCAAATTGAACGAAAGGAAAAATATGATTGCTTACATTTATCGGCCCAAGCGGCGGCATGACGGCAAGCGGGTAATATCACGATTGTATTCCGCAAAAATCCGCGTTAATGGGGAGCGCCGGATTTCGCAGGTCTCGTTGGGCGTATCGGACAAACAGGTTGCCCAGGAAAAACTGCGCCAGATGGTGCAAGAGCGGGAAAAGGAGCTTCATGGATTGATCCCAGCCAAGGCCATGCGGGATGCGGCGCAAGAGTCGCTGACGAAACACTTGAGAGATTTCATCGGCGATCTGCGGGCAAAAGGGCGAAACCATCAATATATCGCCGAATTTGAAAACCGGCTGCTAGTGCTGATGGAACAGTGCGGCTGGCATTCATTAAAAGATGTCACCGCCGACTCGTTTGTGAAGTGGCGGACCGAACACAAGAAAGCCGCCAAGACGTTGAATGAATACCTGGCAAGCGCAAAAGGGCTTTTGAATTGGATGACCAAGCAAGGGCGAATTGTCGCCAATCCGCTGGCCGTGGTGCAAAAGACGGAAACACGCGGCAAGGAAGTCCGTGCCCGGCGCGCTTACACGGATGATGAAATTCAAGCCTTGCTCACTGTGGCGGGCAAAAGACGTGTCGTTTATCTGATGGCGGTTATGACGGGGATTCGGCATGGCGAATTAAAAGCTCTCCGGTGGGGCGACATCAATTTAGGCGCTGAAAAGCCATCAGTGACGGTGCGTGCCTCGGTCAGTAAAAATCACAAACTAGCGTGCCTGCCCCTGCACCCTGATCTAGTCGCCGAGTTGTTGCAATTTCGCCCGGCCAATGCGCAGGCTGGTGATTTGGTGTTTGATGGGCTGATGCCGCACTCCGTCGCGTTCAATCTTCACCTGAAAGCCGTGGGCATTTCAAAAACTGACAGCCAAGGCCGTGTGGTGGATTTCCATTCGCTCCGGCATACGTTCTGCACAAACTTGCATCGTGCCGGTGTGCCGCAACGCGAGGCGATGGAACTGATGCGGCACAACGATCCACGGCTGACGGCGAACACATACGCGGATGTATCCTTGTTCTCGCTGCGGGGTGCGGTGGCAAAACTATCCTTTCCATCCGCAAAGCATGACGCACAAATACACGCACAAACTTTAGTCCAAGACGGTCTTTTGCCGTCACTGCCTGTCACAAGTGTCAAGGGGTCTGCAAGCGATAAAACACCTGTGAATACAAGGGGGAAGTCACTGTCTGACACCCGGTGTCACGCCGGGTCAAAAACTGAAGAGTGGTGCCCACGACAGGACTTGAACCTGTATGATGTTACTCACTAGAACCTGAATCTAGCGCGTCTGCCAATTCCGCCACGTGGGCAACGTGTTTTTTCCTGCACAGTGCGAGGCTTCGCCGGTTCCGGACTGATCCTGTGCCGGTCATTGTGCCGGCGAGGGGAAATCAGGCCACTGCAACGAATGGCAAACCCATCAAGCTGCGCAAAGTTTTTGCACGGTCAACACCGGGGCGCAACATACCTGAAACTCTGTGATCGGCGCAAGCGCCCAATTCACCTGCGCCCAATTCACCTGCTGGCTTTTGAAGATTGCGTGAATGTGACCAGCATATGTGAAGCGCCCGGGTTCATTGTTCCCGCCGAATGACCAAGAGGTGCATCATCTCCCCAATTGTCTTGGATGCTTTCCATGAACTGAAGACGGCTTGTCCAGAAATCTCGTTGAGGATGAACTTGACACCGAAGACCGACGGCGACACGAATTGACCGCCCGTGATGAAAGTCTGGCCTGATGAAGTTGCAACCGGGGCCGCTACTTGTTTTGATAGAGCCTGGCGATGTCAACCATGATGTCTTCCAACTGGCGGTAGTATTGATCTTCCGGCATTCCTTCCTTGTGCGCACGCAGTTCACTCAATTTTTTTTCCAGCTCGTCACGTTGCGCGCGAACCTCCGGCGAGAATTCCTGTTCAACTTCGCCGCGGACCAGCATCAACTGTTGCGCCCGCACGCCGTCCACCGATTTCCCATTGGCGGCGGTTTTGACGGCGCGCACGCCGCTGAACCAGTCGGCGGGCGTGCTGAGTCCGTCACCGTTGTCGTCGAGCAAGGCATGCTCGGTCGCCAGCCGTCCGGCTTCCTTGTAAAATTGCTGCGTCTCCCGCGAGGCGAGCAGAAACGCCTCCAGCAACGATGTCTGGCCGTCCTTGTCCAGATCAGCCGCTGGATCGGCGATGGCTTTCGCCAGATAGCCGCCAAAGCGTGTCGCGTTGACTTCGTCGCCGCTTCGTGTAGCGGTGATGACGACGCGGTTTGGGCCGGACAAGGCGTTGATGAACGGGCCGCTCGCGGATGTGCAATCAATCACCGCCAGCGGACGCTGGCACGGCTTCAACACCGCCGCCAGTTCACTCGCCGAAATGTCCGGGCCGCGCAGGTTGAATTTTGCCGAGCGTCCGTCATACGTTCCGTGGCCGATGAACACAAGCCACAATTCTCCGGCCGGTTTCGCCGCTTCATTTGTCAGAACATTGAGCAATCGCGTAAAGTCATTTTCGGGATTGTTGGTGTCCTCACCGATGACGGAGATTTGCAGCCCGCCTTTCGCCGCCGCTTGTTTCCACAAATCCGCCCAGGTGGAAAATTGTTCGCCGTATTCGGGTTCACCCGCCGCGCCGATGACCAAAACTAGCGTGCGCTGTTCGTTGGTTTGAGCGGGCGACGAATGAGGAAAAAGAAAAATCAACACCAGCAAAAACATCGAACATTCAACATTCAACATCAAACGTCGAAGGAATGAACGAACACCACCATTGGGCGTTGAGCGTTGAATGTTGAATGTTGAATGTTTCCCCAATTTATTCACGGCATTCCTTTCCAGCGGCGGATTCCCCACTCGGCCACAAAGCAGCCCAGCACAAACAGAAAAACATACGGCTTCTGCCACAACGGATCCGTCCATGATTCGGTGACGGGCGCGTGACGTTCGGGAAGATGCCGGACAAATTTTTCCAAATCATCCATGTTCACAACTTCTCCGCCGGTGCGCTTGGCGATTGTTTCCAGCAAAGCGCGATCCGGTTTTAGTGAGCGAAATTCTTCTGCCGCCGGATCAGAGGCCCAGCCCGCCGCCGCCTGTCCGGCGATTTTTCCATCGGCTTGCGAAACCAGCGCCTCGACGGAATAAGCTCCAGCCTGCCGCGCGATGTAAGTCGCTTCATATGTCCCCGGACTTGTAGCCGAAGGTTCCGCCGTCAGTTGCACGAAATTTGTATCGGCCAGGACGGTTGAGGCATTTTCGTTTCCGACCGGGCGAACAGTCAGTTGCACTGTCGCATTGTCCAGCGGTTTGAATTCCTCATCGCGCGCCTTGACGGTCAGCCGAACTTCGGCGGGATCACCGCCGACGGAAGTTTCAGCAGCCACCTCGATTCGCGCCGGCACATCCGACACCAGCCAGCGGACGAGTTGACGCCAGGATTTCTCCATGTCATTTTGCTTCGCGGCGTCACCCAATCCCCAGTGCCATATGTCGCCGATCATCAAAGCGGCGGTGCGGCCCAGGCCGAATCGCTGTGCGACCAGCGCCGGATACGTCCGGTCGTCCGCATCAGACACCGTGGCCAGCACGCTCGCGCCGGGCTTGATGTCGCTGGCTGGATTGAACACTTTAAACGCCGGCATAGAATCCAGCCGCGTTTTTTCCTCCGCTTCCGTCGAGCGCAACCGCGTCCACGGCTGTAGCCAGCCATCGCGTGTGAGCGTCAGTTTCATTTCATCAGGCAACTTCGCATCCACCGCGCGGTCCAGATAAACCGGCAGCATCGAGGCGATCAACGTGCCCGCGTAATTTCCCGCCCGAAACGATTCCGCGCCGCCGAGCATCAGGAAACCGCCGCCGCGCTCGGAAACGAACCGCTGCAACAGCGCCATTTGATCGTGCGTGAAAAACTCCGCCTCCAGATCGCCGACAATCACCGCGTCATATTTGAAAAGTTCCTTCGCCGTTTTCGGAAAACCGCCGCTCAATTCAAATTCATCCTTTGTGTTCAAACGGATCAGCACGGGCTTGTCGTAACTCGCGTCTTCATCGGTGTTGGTTCCAAATCCGCGATACAGCGGATTGGACGCCTCGCCGTCGCGGCCTTTGAATACAAATTTCGGTTCCCGCCGCGCAACGCGGATAAGCCCCACCATCTGCAACTGCGGGTCTTCCTGAATTGCGCGGTTTAGGAATTTGTAATCCCAGTTTGGCCGGCCACTGACATACAAAACCCGGAACGGTTTCTCTCCGCGATCCACCACGATCATCTGACGGTTGTTGACGAGCGTCGCCTCGCGTGATGGCGCATCGGGATGTTCCAGCTCGCTCTGCGCCCGCGTTTCCAATTGATAAAAATGGATGCCGGGCTTGTCCGGCTGGATTTGAAAACGAAAATTCAAATTGGCCTCGTCGCCCGCTGCGCGTTCCGTCAGTTCGGCCACGATGTTTGAACTTCCCGAAATGTGATAGTGCGCCGAATTTGTCTGGTTCGTTGTAGCTGCGGAAAAGCCCGTCGCCACTTCCGTCAAACGCGTCACAATTTCGGAACCGGCAAAACCGCTCGCGTTCACTTCCGCCTGAATCGTCACCGGCGCGTCCTCAAATGCCGTCTGGCTCACGCCGATTTTTTTTAATGAAATATCCGTCAAGCCCGCGTCCTTGCCGAGCACAACTGGATAAACCGGCGGACAACCATCCAACGACGGCAAATCGGCTCCAATGTCCGTGGCGTTGCCGTCGGTGAACAAAAGCACGCCGGCGACCGGCTGGCCGCGCCATTGTTCCGTCGCGGTCTTCAGTGCGTTGCCAAGCGCCGACGCGCGGCCGTCAAACTTCAGTTCGCTGAAATCGCGCACGCTTTGCAACCGCGTGTCAAACGTGTAGTGCCGCAATTGAAAATTTTCCGCCAGCGCCGGCTGCCAGCCTTTCGCGTCGGCATCAAGCGTCTGGCGCAGAATTTCTCCGCGCGTTTTTGATTCACCCGAATCTTTGATCTGCAAGCTTTGGCTGTCGTCGGCGATCACCGCGAAAAAATTCGCACCCGGCTTCGCGCGTTGGCCGATCCAGAGCGGCTCCAGCAGGCAAACCGCCAGGGTGAAAATGCCGGCGAATTTCAACAGTCCGCAGCCAATCCGCACGCTGCGTTCCGTCGCGCTGCGATGTCCCGACCAAATCACCGCCGCCAACAGCACCACCATTGCGGCGAGGGCCGGCAAAAGCCAGTTGCCGCCGGAAAAAATGATAGTCGCAAATCCGCTCACTGCGCGCTCCCCAATTTTTCGTAGTATTGGCGGACGAGGTCGGAATAATTTTCCGGCACCTGATCGCGGTCGAGCGGGACGAGGCTGTTCGCGTTTTCCTGCCGCGACAATTCTTC
>DATCBW010000185.1:0-9538 GCA_036511615.1 Verrucomicrobiia bacterium
CACGCAGGCGGTTTTCATCATCCTGGCGCGCAAGGCGAAATCGCTCGGGCCAAAGACCGTTCTGCCCGGCTGGCTTTGCCGCACGGCGCGAAACGTTTCCGCCAACGCCCTGACCCGGCAACGCCGCCGCCAGCACCGCGAACACGAGGCCTATATGCAATCCACCTTGAACCGTGGCGGCGACGCCCCGTCGCCACCAACTGATGAAGAAATCTGGACTCAAATCGCGCCGTTGCTGGACGACGCGCTGGGCGAGCTTGGACAAAAAGATCACGACGCCCTGGTGCTCCGGTTTTTTGAAAACAAAAGCCTCGGCGAAGTCGGCGCGGCCATCGGCGCGAGCGAAGACACGGCGCGGATGCGGGTCAACCGCGCGCTGGAAAAATTGCGGAAGATATTCACCAAGCGTGGCGTGAGTTCGACGACTGTAATTCTTGGTGGAACGATTTCTGCCAACTCTGTTCAAGCCGCGCCCGTGGCGCTGGCAAAATCTGTGACTGCCGTGGCGATTGCCAAAGACGCGGCGGCCTCAACTTCAACCTTAACCCTCATCAAAGGAGCATTGAAAATTATGGCATGGACAAAAGCAAAAACAGCAATCGTTGCGGGCGCAATTGTGTTGCTCGCGGCGGGAACAACGACTGTCATCATCCAGAGAGCAGTTTCATCGGCAAATACGGTGGTGTTTGAAGAACTTTTTAGGCACCCATTCAATGATCCGGCGACCGTCAAGAAGCTGGAAAATGCGCCAACGATCCTGATCCTGCGACCAACCCAATACCCAAATGGTGGAATGGGTTTTCGCGCGCCCGACGGTAAATGCATCTTTGTAAACGCATCGGTTCGCGCCCTGATACGCTTCGCCTACGGTTTTCCTGGGACGGCGAGAATTATTTTTCCCGCTAATTTCCCCAGTGCCGAATATGATTACCTAAATACATTGCCAAAAGGCCAAAGAGAAGTTTTACGCAAAAAACTCAAGAAGCAATTCGGTTTGGTAGCGCACAGTGAAATCCGTGAAACCGACGTGTTCTTGTTGAAGGTTAAGGATTCAGAAGAATTGAAATCCCATCTTGCAAGGAATCAACAATCGGCAGAGCCAGGAACTTTTCGCCTGTCGTCAGGAATTCCGAATAATCAGGTGACAGGATTTGAAACCATTGGGCCGGTGGAACTCACGGAGATTATGCGCCAAAAGCCGATCATTGACCAAACTGGCTCGACCGCTTTCTACCAATGGACGGATGAAGAAATGAAATCACCCTCTCACAACCTCAACCAACTCGGCCTCGAACTTATTCCCACCAATATGCCCATTGAGTTGCTGATGGTGGAAAAGGCGAAAGATTAATAATTCTCTGTTAGGTTCCACCGTCGGCGCACATATAATGGGTGAATGACCAATGTGCCTGATGACCGGTTGCTGGAACAATTCGCCCGGAACGGTTCCGAGGACGCCTTCGCCGAGTTGGTGCAGCGGCATTGCTTGATGAAAACAATAGGGTTACTTCCGAGGAACACGAATTCTTCACACTTTCAGTGAAAAATGGCAAATGGTTTATCGGCACAACAGCAATCCGGCATAAATTCCGCCCACATTACCCAATTTGAAGCAGGCGGCGACGGAAACTGATTTTATGCCGGCTAACAAACTGGATGCAGCCAATCCCGGTTCGCACACCTAGTTTTGTCGAGAGCCGAATTGGTTGTCGGGCGTTATTTTATTACCGCGATAAAACCGGCTGGTTAAAGGCGCGCACGCACGGCCGAACATTTCGGGCGACTGCGGAGCAAGTCCTGAATCACGTCCTGCCTGTGCTGGCCGGCCTTAAACCAAACCATCAAGGTGGAACATCACGACCCGATCTTCACAAAATGAATTCAGGAAAAGAGTCTGTTGTCCATGCGGAATTCAAAAGGAGCTTTGAAATTGTTGGATTGCGATTCTACAAACGTGCCAGTCCTGCGGACTTCGTCGCCTTCACTGCTTCTTGTCCGTCCGCCGTTGCGCAATGCTTAATTCGGCGATAATTCTTGAATCATAATCGCAACTAGGCTTGGATAAACCCGTGACAAAGAATGCAGATGCGAAACCAATCATGGCTGACGAATTTACACTGCGGCTGAACAGCAACCCTTGCGCATAAAATGAAACCGGGTTTCAAAACCATTATCGCAGGCGTCCTGGTTTTTCTGGCGGGAGTAATCGTGCTGCCACTGTGCGTTGTTCTCCCGCTCATTCTTGGTCATTCGCACAATCTCCAGTTCAAAGTTCCGGGCAGTGCGGAGGCCAACATTGAAAATCCCGGCCGTTATTATTTGTGGAACGATTACCAAACGGTCTTCAACGGCAGGAGCTACAACCGTTCGGAAAAAATTCCCGACGGGATGGAGATTCAAATTAAGGACGCCGACGGTCAGCCGTTGCAATTTTTCAGTGACACCTCAACCTCGGAGAGTGGTGGTGGCAGCTCAAAAAACTCTATCGGCTATGTTCAAGTGGAACATCCCGGCAAACTGGAGATTCAGGTGTCCGGCGGGGACGGAGAAAGAATTTTTTCATTCTCCAAGTCAAATTTGCTGAAAATGTTCGGAATCATCATGGGCGGCGTCGGTTTTTCAATGCTCGTTGGAATCATTGGAATTGGACTGGTCATTTGGGGGATTCTGAAGCTGGTGAGAGCCAGCAAAACTTCCTCGTAGCCGCCGAGGCAACGAGGCTCAAACTGAAAATCAGAGCCTCCTCACGCGGCTGCTACCTTATCTAACGCTCCTTGTCCGTCCGGCGCTGCGCACGTTCGCGGGCCTTGCGCAGCGCGTCAATCGCGGATTCCGTGCTGGCCGGTTTTTCTGGCGCAGGTTTGGGTTCGGCAGGCGCTGCGGTAACCGGCTTGGCGGTTTTTGTTCTGGCGACGATGGGCGCGGTCGTCCTTCGCGACGGCTTGCGGACGAGCCACGGGAAAACTGGTTTCCGCGCCGGAACCGTTTGCGGAATTTCCGCATCCGATTCTTCCGTCTTAACTTTGACCACGGCCTTGCGTCCAAAAAGACGCGAGACCCAGCCGGTGCGCCGTTCCAAAACTTCCACCAAAAATAAAATCGTTCCGAGAACCAGCAGCCACGGCGCGAGTTCGACGTAGCGTGATTTGACCGGCAGTTCATCCCAGATTTTCGGGATCTCCACGCGCTCACGGCCGCCGGTCGTGGTGGCGATCTGCGCCAGCGCCGCCGCGCCGCGTCCCGGCTGGTCAGGCGCGAACTCCGGCGAATACGGCAGGCACGCCGGCGGCAGCGTGACCGGCTGCTGCCCGGAAATTTCAACGGTGTTCAAAACCGTTTCGCGGCCGGCGATGGGGACCGCAGCTTCGAGCAGGTCGGCGTTCTTCCATTGCAACATCGCGGTGTCCTTCGCGGGCGCGGCACCGGGCAGCCCGTGCAAAATGCGGACGCGCGGCAGGCTGGCGAACGGATCGGCCTTGCGTTCGGGATCAAGATGCAGTTGCACGAAGCACACGCCGTCGCGGATTTCCTGCGTGAGCAGCATATCGTCCGGCAGCGGCTGGTGCTTGCCCGCGACCCAGCGCGCGAGCGTGGCGTAGAATTCGCCGGCCTGGTTCCATTTCGCCAAGTCGCCGCTGTATTTACCGTCCGCCTCGCCGAGATAACACAGCACGCGGCCGTTGCCGGCGTTCCAGGAGGCGACGACGGGCGCCTTGTATTCGTCGGTGGTGACGGCGGCGAGATTTGCCTGCGGCCGGATGTAGCACAAATTATAACCGCCCAGCGACGGCGGCGCGGAATTCAACGGCGAACCGAGCAGGGAATAGCCGGCGGTGATCTCGAACGGTGTCGGCAGGTCAATGAACGTGCTGCGCGCGATGGTGAAGGTGTCCTGCGCGAAGATGCGCGGGATCTCGTCCGGATCGTTGCTGAAATAACATTCGCCGCCGCCGCGCCGCGCGATGTCCTTGAGGAGGTTGGCATCGGAATCGTGATCCGTGCCGAGGCCGATGACGCTCACCGTCACGTCCGCCTCGCGCAGTTTGTCCACGATGTCCTCGTAATGCGCGGACTGTTCGGAGTCCGCCGCGTCGGCAAACAGCACGATGTGTTTCGTCTGCGCCTTCGCCGACTGGATCATCCGCGCCGATGCGACGAGCGCCTCGTAGATGTAAATGCCGCCGCCTTCCGAGCCGATGGCCAGAATCCGCGAACGGTAGGACGCGTTGTGCTCCACCGTGTCGAGCGGGACGATCTCATGCGGCGTCGTGTCCACGGCGAACACGCCGATCTCGTCCATCGGCGAAAGCAAGTCCAGCACTTGCACCGTGCCGAGGTCGGCCAGGTCCATCTTGATCCGCCCGCCGCCCGCCGGCATGGACATGCTGCCGGAACGGTCCAACGCCACGACGACCGCCACGCTCAACTTGCGATGTTCCCGGCGCATCTCCATCGAGATGGGCATCACACGCTCCAACGGCGATTTGAAATAGCCGCCCGGCCCGTAGGATTTTTGCCCGCCGGTCATCGCCAGTCCGCTGCCGGTTTCCTCGACCCACGACGCCAGCGTTTCCATGCCGCTCATGCCAATTTCGCCCGCCGGGACATTTTCAATCAACACGGCGGAATACTGTGACAATTCCTCCAGCGACCAGTTGCATTGCGACGGCGTTTTGCCGGTGACTTCGACCTGGCCGCCGCGAAGCAGTTTCACGAGGCCGGAATTTGCGCCCGCCGAGGAAACCACGAGCACCGGCTTGGAGCCTTCCACGCCCACGAGCGCGCGGGCGGAATTGTTTTCAGGCACCGGATCGTTCGTCGCACCTTGAATCGTGAAAGTATATTCGTTCACGCCCGCCGTCGTCGCGCGGTCGCGGAACATCAGCCGCGTCAGGCCGGCGGAAACCTGTTTGGTGCCGGACGAAAGGATGTTGTCACCGCGCCGGAGCTGATACTGGATTTCCTGCTCGGTCGGCGACTGCACCCACGCGCTCAACACGAACGCCTGTCCGGGCAAAACCGATTGCGGCGTCAGGAAGGACTGGATCGCCACGTCGCTGACCTGCGGGCGCGTGAGCAGCCGGTAATCCACCGCCACACCGCGACCGGCGGCGCGCGCGGCGGCGGCGGCGGGATTTTTGCCGGTCCATTTGCCGTCGGACAACACCAGGATGCGCCCGCCGCCGTCCGGCGGAATCAGCGCCAGCGCGGATTCCACCGCGTCGTTCAGGCTGGAATGATCCGCGCCGACCTGCGCGGTGAACCCGCCGAACTCGGCGCGCTGCGGCGACTGCTCGACGACCGCCTGCCGGCCAAAGGCCACCACGCCCAGATCGTCGCGCGGCTTCATCGCCTTGTGCAGCAGTCCGATGATTTCCTTTTCCGACGCGGCGGAATTTTCCGGCATGGATTCGCTGCGGTCGGCGACGACAATCACCGTTCCGGCGCGGTCGGGCAGCTTGATGGCCAGTTGCGCCAACGCCAGCACGACGAGCAGAAAAATCACCGCGCGCAAAATTTTCAGCCAGCGGTTCGGCAGCGGCCAGGCAAACAGCGCCGCCGCCAGCGGAACCAGCAGCAGCAGCCAGACGGGTTGGAAAAAAGCAGGCATTTTTAATTGGAAAACATTCAACGCTCAACATTTAACAGCCAACATCAAAGGAAAGGCGTGTCCGCCACCGCATACTCGTAGGTTGAGCGTTGAGCGTTGAGTGTTGAATGTTGAATGTTTTTCATTTTCATTTCGTTCCTTTCCCAACCGAGACGAGATACAAATGCGCGCACAACAGCCCCAGCGCCAGCAGGCCGAAAATCCACACGGCGGAAGCTTCCTCCAGCCGCCGCTCGGTGTCTTCGCTCCACTTGCCCCATTGCCCGGTCGCGCACGCCGAAAGATCGGATTCATCGGCGGTCAGCACGTTCACGGAAAATTGTAGGACAGGCGTCGCGCCTGTCGCCAATTCATTGGTTCCGCTTGAGCGGGAAAAGGATTTTTGAGACAGGCGCGACGCCTGTCCTACGACGACGGAATAAATTCCCGGCATCGGCGTTTCGAGCGCGAGTTCGTCGCCGGTTTTTTGGAAAAATTGTTTCTCGCCGTCGGGCATCGTGACGGTCACGGCTTCGCCGGTCGTTTTCAAGGCGACCTCCGTGCCGAGCCGCGTGTTGCTTTCCTTCAGGCCGGGCATTTCAGAAATCCGCCACGATAAAATGTTCCAAAATAAAATCGGCCAGTCGGGCGTGTCTTGCAGCGTGGACAGTCCGGGATTGAAGTTCAACGTAAGATGACGGCGGCCGGCCACGTCCTCGCGCACGGACAACAGCGGCACGTTTCCGGCGAGGATCACCGGAATGTTGCCGGGGGCGTTCGTCATGTCCGCGCCTGCCCAGATGGCGCCTTCCAGCGCGATGCCCTCGGCGAGCGGATGCGAACTGTCCACGATGAACGGCCCGGTGTAGGCGTTCGTCGCACCCGCGCTCGACCAGCACAGGCTCCAGGAATTGCTGCTGACGGTCGCGTCGGTTTCGTGGATGACCAGTTCGGGATTTTCGGAAATCGCCGCGCGCAGTCCGGTCGCATCCAGCGTGCGGCTCGCGAGCGCGGACAGATTTTCATTCGTGAGCGCGACCTGAACGCGAATGCGTTTGCGAATCGGCGGCAGGAGTTGAATTTCATTGTCCTCGGCGAGCGCATCCTGTTCGAGTTCGGCCCGCAACACCGGCGCGACTGACGGAATGTTGAAAACGACGCGCTGGCTTTCGTGCGCGCCCAGCGACACCAACGAACCTTGGGCGGCGTTGGTTCCGGTTTGCACGGCCAGTTTGGTCGTATGCGCAGTGCTGGAAAAATTGGCGATTTCCAACAGGCAGCGATCCTGGTCTCCGAACGCGGTGCGCGAAGCGTTGACGATGGCGAAATTGTCCAGCGGCAAACCGAACGCGTGCCATTCGAGCCGCTGGCTGGTGATCTTTTCCTCGGCGGGCTTGTGATCGGTGAGAACGAGAATGTTCGCCTGCTGCTTGCCCAGTTCGGCGGCAAGCGTGATGGCGGAATCAATCGTGGCGTCGGGCGACCAGCATTTCCATTGCGACAGCGATTCATCCACTTCGCGCCAATCTTTCGCGGTCGAGCCGAGCGAACGCGGTTCCGTTCCCGCGAGGATCAGCCGTGTGGACGGCGGCGGCTGGCGGCGGAACAGTTTTTCCAGAAATTTCCGGGCGCGGGTTTGCGCGGAGACGCCGTCGCTCACGGCCCGCATGGAAAAGGAATCGTCCAGCACGACGATGAGCGGGCGCGCGGACTGCGGAAGTTTCCAATGCGGCCCGGTGGCGGCGACGACCAGCACGAGCAGCGCGAGCAGTTCCAGAAAGAACAGCAGCGGCAGTTGCAGGCGATGCACCTTCGCGCCGCCGGATTTTGATTGGACGTGAAAGCGCCACAGCAGCAGGCTGGAAACTTGACGCCGCCGGAAACGGTTCCGCAGAATGTAAATCGCCGCCAGCGCCGGCACGGTGGCCAGCGCGATCAAGGCGAGCGGATAGGTGAGGAACGGAATCATCGAATGGGAAAACATTCAACATTCAACATTGAACATTCAACGCTCAAAGGACGGCGCACGGACGCGGCGAAGCCATTGGGAGTTCGGCGTTGAACGTTGAATGTTGAATGTTTCTTCATCGGCTCACGCGGGCGTCAAAAGCTGAATTGATTCCAGCTCCGACAAGGAATTTTCCAAATCTTCCGCGATAATCGTCGTCATCTGCGCGCCGCACTGGCGGCAGGCGTCGGACCAGCCTTGTTGCAATTGCGCGAGATTTTCCGCGTATTGTTTGGCGATGCTGGAATCAATGTAGATTTCACTTTCATCGCCGGTCTCGCTGTCCGTCACGCGAAGATTGCCATGCTCCGGCGGAGTCACGTCGTCGCGCGCGAGCAGTTGAACGACGAACAACGCCGCCGCGCCGTCGCGCAGCCGGCGCAACATTTGCAGCGGTTCGCCCGGCCAGAGCAGGTCGCTGACGAGGACGCGCACGCCGAGGCGGCGAAATTTTGGCGGCAGGATTTCAAACGATTGTTCGGGCGTGCGTTTGCTCTCCAATTCAAGTTTGTCCCACGCGGACGGCGTGAGCGTGTCGTTGGGCAGGCGTTGAAAACCTTCGCCGCTCAACCAAACGGCCTGTGTGCATTGCGCGTTGGCGGCGGAAGTGGCGAGCAGCGCGGCGAGCTGCGCGACGGCATTTGCCTTGGCGGTTTCCGCCAAATTCATGGAACGCGAGCCGTCGAGAATCAAATCCAGGTGCGGCGTGACCTCTTCGCGGAAAAGTTTCACGGTGAGCCGGTCGGTGCGCGCGTAAATGCCCCAGTCAATGAAGCGCAGGTCATCGCCGGGCTGGTATTCGCGGTAGTCCTGAAAATCAATCGAGCTGCCCGCGCGCCGCCCGGAACGCGAGCCGGTCCAGCCGCTGGCGGCGACCTGCGGAATTTGCAGCGCGTAGCGGAGGCCGAGTTTTTCGCCGTCGCGGAGGGCTTGTCGGATGGCGGAGTCCATGGGAATTTTTTTAATTCAAGTTGCCGGCGGCGCTTCCGCGATGACCGGCGGTTTCCCCGTTTTTTCCAGCGGACGGAAATTTTTCACCTGCCGCAAAAACCATTTCGCGTTGACGGCCAGCATCACCAGCAGCCAGCCGAACGCAAAATACAAGTGGTAAAGCCGCTGTTCCTCGTCGCGGAGAGAAACGACGTTGAAGACGTTGCCGAGCTGGAGTCCCTCGACGGATTTCCAGGAAAGCTGGTTGAGGAAAAACAGCACGATGCTCGGCGCGACGGCCCACACGGACGCCAGCAGCACTGCGATCAGGCCGGTCAGTTTCGGCGGACGCTTGGCCAGAAATTTTCGCTGGATGAACAGCGCCGTCAGCGAGTAGGCAAAGGCATAGGCCGCCGTGGTGGCGAACCAGGTCAGTCCCTCGTTGGAAAGGACGGACGGGTAGGCGGCTTTTGGCATTGAAAGCATGACCGCCTGCGTCACAAAGAAGGTTGCGATCAGAATGCCGCCCACCCAGACCAGCCCGCCCGCCGCGCCGTTGAAAAAAAGAAAGGCCAGCGCGCGTTTCCATCGTGATGGCGGGATGGTGCGCCGGACGCGCAGGCTCAACTGGTCGGAGTTGCTGACGGTCACAAGCAGCGCAAACATCATCACGGCGAAAGTTGCAAACGTCCACACGCCTATCCGCTCGGCGTCACCGGTCTGCGCCACCCAACTGAAACACAACAACCCGCCGAGCAGCCAGATGACGGTGAGATAAACGCGCACCGGCAGCGCGCGGTTGGCCGACGGCGGCGAAATCAGCGCGACGGACAGGAAAAAAAAGAGGCCGGTGATTGCCAGGCCGATGCCGACAAAAGTCAGCGTGACGATCCAAAAATCGCGCCCGGACATCATCGCCCCGACGCCGGAGCCCATCAGGCCAAAGGAAACCGTCACCAGCGGCATGAGCAGGCCGAACGACTGGAAGAATCCGTAAATCACCAGCAGGA
>DATCBW010000186.1:0-9847 GCA_036511615.1 Verrucomicrobiia bacterium
CGGCAAGCGAATAAAGTTTTTCTTCGTTTCCTTTTCGCGTATTTCGTGTATTTCGCGGTGGGGCAAATTTTTGAACTCAAAACCAAAAACTAAAAATTCAAAACTCGTCGCCGCGTTGCTGGACTGGTTCGCCGCGAACGCCCGCGACCTGCCGTGGCGTCGCACGCGCGATCCTTACGCGATCTGGGTTTCCGAAATCATGCTGCAACAGACGCAGGTGAAAACGGTCATTCCCTTTTGGAACCGCTGGCTGCGCGAACTGCCGACGATTGAAGCCGCCGCGAAAGCGCCGTCGGAAAAAATCCACAAGCTGTGGGAAGGACTCGGCTATTACACGCGCGTCCGCAATTTGCAAAAGGCCGCGCAGCAAATCGTGGCGCAACAATCATCTTGTAGGAGACGAGGTCACGAGTCTCAAACTGAAAATAAATTAGAGACTCCTCACGTCGTCTCCTACAAATTCCCAGAGAGCTTTGACGACGTTCTCGCATTGCCCGGCATCGGTCGTTACACCGCTGGCGCGATTTGCAGCATCGCCTTCAACCAGCCCACGCCGATCCTCGACGGCAACGTCATCCGCGTTCTGACCAGAATTTTTGGCATCGGTGAAAATCCAAAAGCGAAAAAAGCAAATGCACGGCTCTGGCAACTGGCGGAAGAACTGGTCGCTCGCGCAAAGGCGCAAGGCTCGCAAAGTAAAAAACCCGCCAGCTTTGCGTCCTCTGCGCCTTTGCGCGAGGAACATTCCTGCTCCTATCTCAATCAATCCTTGATGGAACTCGGCGCTTTGATTTGCACTTCGCGCAATCCGCAGTGCTTGATTTGTCCGGTCAAAAAACTCTGCGTCGCGTTCAAGGAAAACCGCGTGGAAGAATTGCCGAATCTCCGCAAACGCGAAGCGGCCACGGCGAGACATTTTGTTGCCTTTGTCATTGAGCACGACGGAAAATTTCTCGTCCAGCAGCGTCCGATTGGAATTGTGAACGCGCATTTGTGGGAGTTTCCAAATTTTGAAACCAATGGTGAAAAAAAGAACGCGAAGGAAATCTTTGATTCGGCTTTCGATTTCAAGGTAGCGAAATTTGAGCCGTTTCGCACCGTCAAACATTCCATCACGCGTTATCGGATGACGCTCGAAGCGTTTCATGTTCGCTTGAAAAATTCGCCGAAGAAATTGGCTGGCCTCTGGTTGTCGCCGAAAGAATTTGATTCGCTCGCCTTTTCCAGCGCGCACAAAAAACTCGCCAGTTTTGCGGCAGATTGTATTTTGTCAGGCCGATGATTTACTTCGATTACAACGCCACCGCGCCCGTGATGCGCGAGGCGCGCGAAGCCTGGCTGAACGTCACCGAGCAGACCGGCGGCAATCCGTCGTCCATGCACCAGGCCGGCACGCGCGCAAGCATCGCGCTCGCCGACGCACGCGAAAAGCTGGCGGCATTTCTCGGCTGTCATCCAATGGACATCATCTGGACCAGCGGCGCGACCGAGGCGAACAACATGGTCACGCACCATTTCGCCAAAACGCTTGGCGCGCAGGACGAGATTTGGATTTCCGCCATCGAACATCCGTGCGTCCATGATTCGGGAAAATTTTATTTTGGCAAACGCGCGAAGCTGATTCCCGTGACGCATGACGGCGTCGTGGATTTGGACTGGATCACGACGGAAATGGCGGACAAACGTCCTGGCCTCGTCGGCGTCATGGCCGCGAACAACGAGACAGGCGTCATCCAGCCGTGGCGCGAAATCCATTCGATTTGCCAGGCTTACGAAGTTCCGTTTTTCACGGACGCGGTTCAGTTCATCGGCAAGATGCCGATGAAAGGTCTGGGCGATTGCGATTACGTCAGCGGCGCGGCGCATAAATTCGGTGGGCCGCGCGGCGTGGGCTTTCTGAAAATTCCGCATCGCAAAACCGTCACCCCGCTGCTTTATGGTGGCAAACAGGAACGCGGGTTTCGCGCGGGCACGGAAAACGTGGCGATCATCGCCGCGATGATGGCCGCGCTCGAAGTGCGAGAGAAACAGATTGCGCGCAACGAACACCTTTTGCGCAAAGTCTGGCGAGACAATTTTGAACGCGAACTGCTGCGCACTTTGCCCGGCACGACCATCCTCGGAGCGAACGTGCCGCGTTTGTGGAACACCGTTTCGGCACTCATGCCCGACGGCGACCGCAAGCATCAATGGGTCATCCGCCTCGACAAGGCCGGTTTCGCCGTCAGCACCGGCTCGGCCTGCACGACGGGCAAGGAGGAACCGTCGCACGTTCTGGCCGCGATGGGCATCAAGGCGGACAAGGCCGTTCGCGTCGTGCGTTTCAGTGCGGGCTGGGAAACGACCGAGGCCGACTGGGAGGCGCTGGTCAAGGGCGTGGCCAAAGTTCACGAGGAAATGCATCACGGAAAAAGTTGAACCTTGCAACGTAGCGGGTGTCGAAGCTACTGTTCCAAGACTCAAGAACCCCAAACCAAACAAGACTGTGATGACCCGACGCCAAGCCATTAAAACCACCGCGCTCGCCAGCGCCGCGCTTGCGACGCTGCCCGGCGCAATCGCCCAGACAAATTCCACCGCGCCCGCCGCCGCACCAAGCGGGCCGTTCACGCTGCCGCCGCTGCCTTACGCCTACGACGCGCTTGAACCGTTCATTGACGCGGAGACGATGCACATTCACCATGACAAACATCACGCGGCTTATGTTGCGAATCTGAACAAGGCTGTCACTCAAATGCAAATGTTTTTCGAAGTCGCAGGCTCATCTTTGCTAATGCTTGAGGGTTGGTTAAGAGATTTAAGTTCACTTCCCGAAAACGTCCGCACCGCCGTCCGCAACAACGGCGGCGGCCATTACAACCATTCGCTCTTCTGGAAAATGATGAAGAAAGATGGCGGCGGCGAACCGACGGGCGATCTGGCCAAGGCAATTGACACTGCGTTTGGAAATTTCTCTACGTTCAAAGACAATTTCTCCAAAGCCGCGCTCGGACAATTCGGCAGCGGCTGGGCATGGCTGGTTTTGGATGCCGGCCAATTGAAGATTGAGTCAACCCCGAATCAAGATTCGCCCGTTAGTCAGCAAGCTCGTGGAAATGTCATACCTAGACCAAATGGGGGAATAAATTGGCGATTTCAATTTCAGATTCCCTTGCTCGGCCTCGACGTTTGGGAACACGCTTACTATCTCAAATGCCAGAACAAGCGCGCGGATTACATTGCCGCGTGGTGGAATATCGTGAACTGGGATTTCGTTGCGGATCGTTACGCGAAAGCCACTGCGTAATAACAATGGGGTCTTTTCCCGGTTGAGCATCCGCACTTCGCGCTGCGGGAACGGGCAATGATCATCCGGGCGCAGATACGCCCCGGCAATTTATAAAAGCAGCGAGTGCTTTGAAGCTTGGCGAGCGGCGGTTCCGCCATTAAATTCTGGAACCATGATCAACACCGGCATTCTCAATCCGCAAATCCTCTCGCTGCTCGCCCGCGTGCGCCACACCAACGCCCTCGTCATCGCCGACCGCGGCTTTCCGTTCTGGCCGATGATCGAAACCGTGGACGTCTCCGTGGTGGACAATCTGCCAACAGTGCTGCAGCTCATCGCCGCCGTGCGCGCCAACCACAACTTCACACAGGCATTCATGGCCAGGGAGTTTTTGAAGAACAACTCCAAGTTGACACAGCAGAAATTCCGGACCGCGCTGCTTGGCGCGGCGGTGAAGTTCGAGCCGCACGCGGAATTCAAGAAGCGCGTGCCGCACGCCATCGGTTTGATCCGCACCGGCGACACGGTGCAGTATGCAAACACGATTTTGATTTCAGGCTGAAGTGTTCCCAAATGAAACGTCAGCTCTGCGGCGGCTTGTTCAGCGCCGGTCGCATCGCGGGGAAAATCAACTTGAGGACGAGAATGATTCCCGTCAACCCTGGATGAAGTAGCTCAAATTTTCCAGTTCGATGGCGAGATTGACGTTGTTGACCATCACGTCTTCCGGCACGGCCAGCACGATGGGTGCAAAGTTCAGGATGCCCATGATCCCGCAGTCAATGAGCGAGTTTGCCACCGCCTGCGCCACGGCGGCGGGCACGGAAAGGATGGCCATTTTCACGCCGTTCCCGGCGATGAACTTCGGCATCTCGCCGGTTCCCATGATCGGCTGATTGATCTTTTTGTCGCGCTTGCGTTCCGGCTCGGCGTCGAACGCGGCGATGATTTCAAACCCCTCCTTTTCAAATCCGCGATATGAAAGCAACGCCAGTCCGAGATGGCCAACGCCGACGAGAATCACCGGCTGCAACCGTGACGTGCCGAGTTCGTTGGAAATCTTCTGCGAAAGTTCCGCCACATCGTAACCGAGGCCGCGCGTGCCGAACGTGCCGAAATAAGCCAGGTCCTTGCGCAACTGCGTGGGCTTGACGCCGGCGGCCTTGGCGAGCGCCTCGCTGGAAACCGTGCCGATGCCGTTCTCGCGCAGGCGCGCGAGGCAGCGCGAATAAATTGAAAGACGATAAATCGTCTTGCGCGGAATGACGGGCCGGGTGGTTTTTTTCACGGCGGGAAAATTAAGCAACCGGCGCACGGGCGGCAAGCGTTCGTGGGATATTTGACGCGAAATTCCATAACGGCCAGACGCGGCTGGCCCGGTCACTTCGCAATGTCGTTCACTTCCTTCTCGTAGTTCAAGGCGGCCTGCTCAAGGGCATTGTGGGAATTTCGGGAAGCCAGAGACTGTCCGCACCGTTTGGCAAATCCGTTCAACTCCGCGTGATCAGACATGGCAAAGACCAGAATTGCCGCACCAAAAAGGAAAACAAAAGTCTTCCGCGCGCCGGCGGCGAACTGGCGGCGGATTCTCCCGCGCAGCTTGGCGCGCTCCTCGCGCACACGCTGTTGACGGAGTTCCTGCCGGCGATGCGCCTCCGCTTCACCGATCATGGAACTCATGGTCATTGTCAACTTCACGAACAAATAAAAGCAGCAGTCATGCCAGCGGCAATTACGGCTGCGCGCGGTCAAAGGCTGGATGATTTTGGTGCAGTTGTGTCAGGGTTTTTGGACAGGACAAACACCTTTTGCCGTTTGATAAAACCCCGTATCCGTTCGGCGAGATTTTGTCGGCGGCAAGAATTTGAATTGCGTTCCAAGGCGAATGGTGAGGTCTTTGAATAATTACAGCTTGACACCGGCCCGCCTGAAAATAGCCTTCTCGCGTTGCAGTTCGTGACAGAAACCAAAACTTAAAACCCAAAAACTATGGAACCCACGACTCCCGACCAAACTCCGCCGCCGGCCGCCGTTACGGAAGATAAAACGGTCGCCATCATCAGCTACCTGACGCTGCTCGGCTTTATCGTTGCCATCGTCATCCACAGCGGCAAAAAAACGAAGCTCGGCGCGTTTCATCTGCGCCAAGTGCTCGGCTTTTTTCTGACCGCGATCGTCCTGGGATTTTGCCAGATCATCCTGGCTTTCATTCCCATTCTCGGCTGGCTGGCCATTCTGGCGCTGTGGTGTTCAATGTTTGTGCTTTGGATTTTGGGACTGGTTGCCGCCATCAACGGCCAGATGAAACCCATGCCGGTCGTCGGCCCGCTCTACCAGAAATGGTTCGGCACCACCTTCGACTGATTGGAACTCGTTGGAATTTTGAGGCGCGAAACCCGTCGCACCATTTGCGACGATTACGCAAATGGAGCCGGGAAAAGTTTCGGCCTAGGGCTGGGCGTTGCCGGCGCTGGCCCGTTTGACCACCAGATCCTCCTCGGCAAAATCGCCCACCTTCCGGTGCAATTTGATTTCGTCACCGGCCACCTTGCCCGTGTATTCAATGCGGATGTCGTTGCCGCCAAAACTGAGCGGTTCGACGAAGGAGATGGTGTCCTGGACGATTTTGCCTTCGCTGATGGTGGAACTGTTCGTTCCGTTATCACTGATGCCGACGGCCGTGCCGGTCAGGTTCGTGCCGTCCACCTTGAACTCGTAGGTGTATTTCTGCACCCCGATCTGTGAATCGAACTGTCCCTCCCATTTCCCCGCCACGGAGTCCTTCGCGCGTTTGGCGACGATGTCGTATTCGGCGAAGTCGCCGACCTTGCGATGCAGTTTCATTTCGTCGCCGGCGATCGTGCCCGAATATTCCACGGTGACGTCATTGTCTTGAATTTTGAGCGGCTCGCCGAACGAGATTTTGTCCTTGTCAACCTTGAGGTCGGTCACGGCCACGTCGTTCGAGCCGTTGTCCCGCTCGCCAATGGCCCGGCCCACCAGATTGGTGCCGTCCAGCTTGAACTCGTAGGTGTATTTCTGCGTGCCGATCTGGGAATCAAACTCGGCCTTCCATTTTCCGACCACGCTGTCTTCCGCGCGGACAACTCCGGCCACCGCCAGCGCGCACGCCGCCAGCACTAATGTTTTGGTAAAGTTTTTCATAGATAATTTTGGTTGAATTGAAACGCCGACAGAAAACCAGAAACCCGTCGCGAAGGAAAGCAATTCTTCCGGGCCAATTAAACAGTGCCTTCGACCAGCAATGTGACGTGGCAGGGGAATTAAAATGGGCAGAGTGGCAGCTCTGCCCTACCGGATTACGAATGGTAGGGCGGAGGTGCTCCTCCACCCAAACTTCTCAACGATTGGCGGGCTGGTCGCGCCGAAGTCAGACGAAGGCGGATTACCTAGGGTAGCTCCTCGCCAGTCCGGCTCGGACCAAACCGGGGCTGAGGGATGGAAGACCGTTGGGATTCGATTAGGGAACAGTTGCCAAATGATTCGATGCCATCTTCAGCAACCGTCAGCGTGGCAAAATACGCAGAGGGTTTTAGAGCTAGGCGCTTTGGCTCAAGACTGGCGGGGTTTTTAATCCGCCAAATCTTTGGTGTCTTGGTTTTCAATTCAAAAACAATGTAGAGATAAAAATTATCCAGCGTCCGCGCCTGTTCATACTCGTTGGCAGACAAATAAAACCCAAAACTTGAACTTGGAACGGGCACACGGCTTGCCGTTGATTTGACTTCGATTTGTTTTGGAGTTCCGTCCAACTCAAACGATAGAATGTCATAACCAGCGCCATCGTTTGTTTTGCAGATGGCTTCGACCTTCTTGGCTAAATCTGGTTTTCCATTCTCCCGCAACATTCTCTTTTCCGCCAAAAACACAATGTCTTCGCCCTGATTGCCAATGAGTTTATTTCGTCGGTTCTTTTGCTCAAAGTCGGTTGTCTTTGCTTTTTTGCCTGACGCTTTTTCGGAAGAATCCACAGCATCGCCCGGCTTCAG
Source organism: Verrucomicrobiia bacterium (assembly GCA_036511615.1). Classification (GTDB taxonomy): domain Bacteria; phylum Verrucomicrobiota; class Verrucomicrobiia; order Limisphaerales; family UBA11358; genus UBA11358. Next base: position 7,279 of record DATCBW010000186.1, read on the forward strand.
TGAAATGAATTCTGGTCTTGTATTCTCGGGCAATGGGAGTTCAAGAATGTAGTCTTTCAAAAGTGTGTTTACTTTTGCCTCTCTCGGCGGTGGCGGCCATGCCCAATGAAGAAAATCGTGAAATTCAAAAGTGCTCCAACCTTTCATAACGCTGTCAGCGTTCTTGAATTTGATCAGAAGCTCTCGCTTGGAAATCAAATCAAGTTTGGAATCTGGCTCATTGAGTCTCAACCAGCCAAGAAAATGGTCAACGAGTCGCCCGGAAAAAATATTGACGAATCTTTTTGGGAAATAAAGAAACAGGATTTTCCCCTTAAACATTGGAGAGATGTCCGTGTTTCGAACCGCTTCGAGGTTTGCGCTTTCAGCAGCATCTAGCAGAAGCCCAATCTGATTAAGAATGCTGGCGATAGCATCATCTTTGCTTTTGAATTTCTTTGTGAATTGGAAGGAGTTCTTTTTCTTGCTGTAATAAATTCCAAACTTTGGGGAAGGAGCTCCTTGAATATGTCCAAGCTCGGTTGTTTCTGTTTCAACCCAGTAACAGAAACTCTGCTTGTTAAGTTTGCCTTGAACATATCCATCGGCAGTCAAATGTGGAATCCGAGAGCGTGGAAATAGCTTTACGAAACGCAGGCGAAGCGTCTCAAGCTTTTTATAGCGGCTCTGATTATCAAGCCTCACTGGCTCGAATTCAGCCTGAAGCTCCCGTAGCTGTTCGATGATTATCACAACTTCAAATCCGCATCCGTCACCGCGCCGAGCGAGGCGCTCGTGACGGTGTGGGCGTATTTGGCGAGCACGCCGTAAATTTTAGCGGGCGCGAACGAGACGCACATGATTTTTCTCTCCCAATATGAGTGGCAGTCCAAGGCGGGCATTCTCGGCGCGGAGCTGGCGCGCCACACGCCGAAACGCGCGTTTGGCGGGCGCGATGAAATCATCTTTCTTGTGATGTCCGTTGCCGTTCTTCATGGCGCAGTCAATATAGCGTTGAGTTCGTCCAGCCTACAAGCCCCGGATTCAACAATCAGTGTCGGCGAAACCGGCCGGCTGTCCCAAACCGCCCAGCGATCTGCCAGCGGCGCATAATCGGAAATAAAATGCGCCCGGCTCCTGATAAAACGACGCTGAATGTCTGCCACCGGCACGTCGTGTCCGCCTTTTTTCACACGTTCATGAACACGCGCGATGGCGACGGTCGGATTGGGCAGCCAGAGGTAATGCAGATAGATTTGAAACCCACGGCGCTTTGCCTTCTTCAGCAAAGCCAGATAGGTCTTTCCACTCAAGGTGCTCTCCACCGCGAAAGTTTCTCGTTTCGACACAAACCGCCGGAATTCTTCGAGCAGCAATCGCCCGGCTTTGAGCGCAGCCGCCGGCGTGTTTAGCGGTGAGAGACCCTGCGCGATTAAATCCGCATTCAGAAAGTTGAGGCACTCCACTTCATGCGGAAGAAATTGTTTCGCGAACGTGGTTTTGCCCGCGCCGTTGCATCCGGCAATCAGATACAGAACTGGCTTCGGCGCGGGCATCGAAGATTAAAGCTTCAAATCCGCATCGGTCACCGCGCCGAGCGAGGCGCTCGTGACGGTGTGGGCGTATTTAGCGAGCACACCACGCGGGTAACGCGGCGCGGGTTTCTTCCACGCTTTTTTGCGCTTCTTTAATTCAGCGGCGCTGACACCCAGGGTCATTTGCCGCTTCTCGGCGTCAATGATGATGGGGTCACCGTTTTTCACGAGGGCAATCGGGCCGCCCACATAGGCTTCGGGTGTCACGTGGCCGACCACGAAGCCGTGGCTCCCGCCGCTGAATCGTCCGTCGGTGATGAGCGCGACGTCTTTGCCGAGGCCGCGGCCCATGATGGCGCTGGTGGGCGAAAGCATTTCGCGCATGCCCGGTCCGCCTTTCGGTCCTTCGCTGCGCACCACGACGACGTGGCCTTTCTTGACCGTGCCTTTGAGGATGGCTTGCAACGCTTTTTCCTCGCTCTCGAACACGATGGCTTTGCCTTCGAATCGCGTTCCTTCCTTGCCGGTGATTTTTCCGACCGCGCCGGTGGGAGCGAGGTTGCCGTAGAAGATGACGAGGTGGCTGTCCTTTTTGATCGGCTTGTCGAGCGGTTGGATGATGGTCTGGCCCTGCGGATAAGGTTTCACGCTGGCGAGCGTTTCGGCCATGGTTTCGCCAGTGACGGTGAGGCAATCGCCGTGGAGCAGGCCGGCGTCGAGCAGCGTCTTCATGAGCGGACGGATGCCGCCAATGGCGACGAGCGCGCTCATGCTGAACTTGCCGCTGGGCTTAAGGTCGGCGAGCACGGGCACGCGTTTGCCGATGCGCGTGAAGTCGTCAATGGTCAGCTTCACCTTCGCGGCGTGCGCGATGGCGAGCAGGTGCAACACGGCATTCGTCGAACCGCCGAGCGCGATGACGACGGTGATGGCGTTCTCAAATGCTTTCTTGGTGAGAATGTCGAGCGGCTTGATGCCGCGCCGCAACATTTCCACGACGGCTGCGCCCGCGCGGCGGCAATCGTCCATCTTCGCGGGCGAAATTGCGTTCTGTG
>DATCBW010000187.1:0-12181 GCA_036511615.1 Verrucomicrobiia bacterium
TCGCCGCCGAACACAAATCCGCGCGCTGCAGTTGCTAGTAACAGATTTAACCATGGCCAAAAATAGTTCCGGCAAAAATCACCCGGTTTTGCAGCAGCCTGCTAACGAAAAAAGCTGAGCCACCGCCGACTCGCGGCGTGAACCGCGACAGCGGAACTGCAAGCGCCAACGGCGGTTGGCTCCGGCGACTTGTTAGGCGCGTCGGTCATCTTCAGGTTTTGTGGTCTTTGAATCTGCCAAGAACGGACGAGCAAGCATCACGATGCCAATGGTCGTCAGTGTAATGTCGGCGAAATACCCGAACTGTCGCAATGTTCGATAAATGATATAATCGTCTCCTTGCAGAGATTGGGAAAAACCAAGGTGGTCACAAACGGTATCAATAAGGCCAAACACACAGGCGATAGAAATAAAAAGGAACGCCTTGTTTCTGGTGCGCTGAAACGCCGGGAAGACGTGTGCCAAGATAGTCAGGGCAGCGCCCACAGAAACAAGCAGGCTAACGTTCCATAAAAAGTGTGTCCATTGCATAAAATATAGCGCCTAACGTAGAAAGCTGAGCCACCGCCGACTCGCGGCATGGATTGCAACCGCAGCGCCAACGGCGGTTGGCTCCGGCGACTGGTTAGGCAGCAACTCGTCAATCAAAATATGCTCAATCATAAACCTCGCATCGTGTCCTTAAACCTGCCGCACTCACAACTTATCGCCCAAGCTGAACCTAAAACACCCAAATTTTTAATCTCAATCAAACTACCGCACTTATCACAGTGAACTGTGGTGACTGCTCCGTCTCGCTTAAATTCTGCAAAAGCTAACTCAAATAGTCGGAGCCAATCTTTGTCTAGCGGTTTGGTGCTCATGCTGCCTAACGGATCGGAGCTAAACTGCACCGGGCCTTCGGCTCACAATAATCAGTTGTTGTTTTTGCGAACATCTTTGGGTCGCCAACCGGTGACAGTTTCAGCGGATTGTTAGGTTGCACGGCATCGTTGCTGCCTGACTTGAAAAATCGGCCGGAATCGGCGAGCCGCTAACGTGTAGTCCGGCAAGCGTGGCCGGCACCAATGCCCATTGTGCCGGCCACGCTTGCCGGACTACTTCGTATAACCCGAATCGCCGATTTTGGCCACGCATTTCTTGCGCCCTCGCGCCGTGTCAACTTAACAATGATTAGGCCCAGGATTTTGTGGCCGTTGCTGTTTCATGGATTCAAGGCTACGCTGGACGCAAAGAGTTGTCCAACATATAATTTTAAGAATGACGACCGATGACATGTTTTCAGCAAAGGCGGAGGCAAAGGCGGCAAGCGTGCCGCCGGGGGGACTGCCGTTGCCGCCCAAAGTCCGGCTGCAAGATCAATTTCACGCGGTGGCGCGGTTCCAGCATTTGTCGTTGCGCACGGAGCAGGCGTATTGGGAATGGGTGATGCGGTATCTGAAATTTCACCGGGCGCGGGCGGGTGGGTGGGTGGATCCGCGCGAACAGGGCACGACGGGGGTGACGCCGTTTTTGACGGAGCTGGCGGTGCAGGGCGTGGCGGTCTCGACGCAGAACCAGGCGCTGAACGCGCTTTTGTTTTTGCACCGGGAGGTGTTGAAACAGCGGTTTGAGGCGGGAGATTTTTTGCGGGTGTCGCGTCCGCCGCGGCTGCCGGTGGTGTTGAGCCGGGAGGAGGCGCGGGAATTGATCGGGCAACTGGACGGGACTTACAAGCTGATGGCGCAATTGTTGTATGGCACAGGATTGCGGCTGCTGGAACTGCTGCGGCTGCGGGTGAAGGACATTGATTTTGGGCGCGGGCAGATCACGGTGCGCGAGGGCAAGGGCGGCGGGAGCCGGGTGACGATGCTGCCGGAGTCGTTGCGGACGGTCCTGCGGGAACATCTGGAGCGGGTGCGGAAATTGCATGAACGGGATTTGGCCGAGGGCTTCGGCTGGGTGCCGCTGCCGGGGCAACTGGCCCAGAAGTATGTGAATGCGGGCAAGGAATGGCCGTGGCAGTGGGTGTTTCCCTCGGCGCACCGGTCGCGCGATCCGGTGAGCGGAAACATCGCGCGGCATCACACGTCAGAAACCGGCCTGCAACGGGTGATGAAACTGGCGGTGGGGCGGGCGAGCTTCAACAAGCCGGCTTCGTGCCACACCTTGCGCCATTCGTTTGCAACGCATCTGCTGGAAGGCGGGACGGACATTCGCAACGTGCAAAGTTTGCTGGGTCACAAAAGCGTGGTGACGACGCAGCTTTATACTCATGTGATGCAGAAGCCGGGCATCGGCGTGCGCAGTCCGCTCGATAATTGATGGGTCAGGCGACAGGATTCACACATGAAACGCATCGCCGTCTATTGCGGCTCAAACAAAGGCGTCCGCCCGGAATACGCGGCGGCGGCGCAGGAACTCGGCACGTTGCTGGCACGCGAAAAAATTGAGCTTGTCTATGGCGGCGGCTGTGTCGGCCTGATGGGTGTATTGGCGGACGCGGCGTTGCAGCACGGCGGCCATGTCATCGGTGTGATTCCCGAAAAGCTCGTCATCAAGGAGGTTGTCCACGAAAAACTGCCCGATTTGCGCGTCGTGAAAACCATGCACGAACGCAAGGCGTTGATGGCGGAGCTGGCGGACGGCTTCATCGCGCTGCCCGGCGGCTACGGGACGTTTGAGGAATTGTTCGAGGTGCTGGCGTGGAGCCAGTTGGGCTGGCACCAGAAGCCGTTTGGCCTGCTGGACATCGCCGGGTTTTACCAGCGCTTGCAGGCATTTCTCGACCATGCGTGCCAGGAAGGATTCATCCGCCCGCAGCATCGCGGACTGGTGCTGGTCGCCGGCAGCGCGGAACAAATTTTGAGGCAAATGGAACATTTTCGACCGGCGACCGAGGTGAAATGGATTCGTCCAAGCGGTTGAGTGCGCCAAAAATTGTGCTGGAAAAGGCAAAAAAAGAGCTTCCAACAAGCGTCCGTGCTGGTAGTTTGCCACCTGTTTTCCAGCCATGAAAATCTCTGTTCCACGCGAGACACAACCGGGCGAAACCCGCGCGCCACTGACACCAGACGGCGCCGCCAAGCTCGTCAAGCTCGGCGCACAGGTCGAGGTCGAGGCCGGCCTCGGCACCGCCGCCGGCTTTTCTGACGAGGCCTACACCAAGGCCGGCGCGACGCTCACCGCCGACCGCAAGGCGCTCATCAGCTCCGGCGACATCGTGCTGCGCCTGCGCAAACCACCGGTCGAGGAAATCGCGCTGCTCAAACAAGGAGCCATTCACGCGAGCCTGCTCGATCCGTTCAACGAAAAGGAACTGGTCAATAAATTTGCCGAACGCGGCGTCAGCGCCATCAGCATGGAATTCATTCCGCGCACGACCCGCGCGCAAAAGATGGACGTGCTGTCCTCGCAGGCGAACCTCGGCGGTTACGAGGCGGTCATTCTGGCCGCGCGTTATTCCAACAAAATTTTTCCGATGATGACGACGGCGGCGGGCACGATTCTGCCGTCGAAAGTTTTTATCATCGGCGTCGGCGTCGCCGGCTTGCAGGCGATTGCCACGGCAAAACGACTCGGCGCGAAAGTCACGGCCTATGACACGCGGCCCGTCGTCGAGGAGCAGGTGAAATCGCTCGGCGCGCAATTTCTGAAAATTGACATCGGAGAAACCGGCCAGACGAAGGAGGGCTACGCGAAGGCGTTGACCGAGGAACAGATTCAAAAGCAGCGCGACGCCATGAAGAAAACCTGCGGCGATTCCGACGTGGTGATCTCCGCCGCGCAGGTCTTCGGTCGTAAGGCCCCGATTCTCGTGACTACCGAAATGCTCAATGCCATGAAGCCCGGCAGCGTGGTTGTTGACTTGGCCGTTGAGACTGGCGGCAACGTCGAAGGCGTGGTTTATGACAAAGTGACCGACCGCAATGGCGTAAAGATCATTGGCATTGCAAACCTGCCCGGACGCGTGCCGCTGCACGCCAGTCAGGTCTACGCCGCGAACCTCGTCGCGCTCGTCGAAGAATTCTGGGACAAGAAGGAAAAAACCTTTGTCCTCAAGCTCGACGACGAAATCATCAAGGGCTGCCTCGTCACGCACGGCGGCAAAATCGTGAACGAAAAACTCCTGCCCAAACCCGCCTAAAATTTTATGGAACCGAACATTCCCGACATTATTTTCATCTTCGTCCTCGCCATCTTTGTGGGCATTGAGGTCATCTCCAAGGTGCCTTCGATGCTGCACACGCCGTTGATGTCCGGCACGAACGCCATTCACGGCATCATTTTATTCGGCGGCATTCTGGTGCTGGCCGATGCCGCGACGCCGCTGGCGCAGGCGCTGGGATTCACTGCGGTTGTCTTCGGTTCCGCCAACGTCTTCGGCGGCTTCATGGTCACGGACCGGATGCTGCAAATGTTCAAGAAAAAGAAAAAATGAGCTCGACCATCGCCTACATCATCATCGGGGTTTCGGTTTTATTCATCATCGGCATCAAGCTGCTGGCCTCGCCCAAGACGGCGCGCACCGGCAACCTGATCGCGGCTGCCGGCATGATAATCGCATTTGTGTCCCTGCATAAGCCCACCGGCGATTATGTCTGGTCGCAGGGCTGGACCTTCAATTACACCCTCATCGCCATCGGCACAGTCATCGGATTGATCATCGGCGCGATTGGCGCGTATTCGGTGAAGATGACCTCGATGCCGCAGATGGTTGCGCTCTTTAACGGCCTCGGCGGCGGTGCGGCGGCGCTCGTGGCCAGTTTGGAATTTCAGCGCGGCGCACACAGTCTCGAAGGCATCACCGCGTTTATTGCCGGCTCGATGCTGTTCGCGACCTTGATTGGCTCGCTCTCGTTTTCCGGCAGCATCATCGCGTATCTGAAACTGGAGGGAAAATTTGAAAAGCCTCATACGTTCCCCGGCCAGAACATTTTGAACGGCCTTATCCTGCTCGTCATTCTCGGCCTGTGCGGCTGGCTGATGTTCAACGCTTCTGGCGGCAATGCCACCATGGCGTTCATTGTCATGTTCTCGCTCGCGCTGTTCTTCGGCATCGCGATGGTCATGCCCATTGGCGGCGCGGACATGCCGGTCGTCATTTCGCTGCTCAATTCCTTCACCGGCCTCGCGGTCGCGGCGGACGGATTTGCCATCAACAATCTCGCGATGGTCGTCGCGGGAACGCTCGTCGGTTCCTCCGGCACGCTGCTCACGCTGCTCATGTGCAAGGCGATGAACCGTCCGGTCACAAATGTTTTGTTCGGCGCATTTGGTTCCAGCGGCGCAGCGCAAGCGAGCGCAGCTGGCATTGTCGGAACCGTCAAACCGATTCAGGCCGATGAAGTGGCGTTGCTGCTGGCCTACGCGACACGCGTCGTGATCGTTCCCGGTTACGGCATGGCCGTGGCCCAGGCGCAACATTCCGTGCGCGAACTTTCCGACGAGCTTGGCAAACGCGGCGTCGAAGTGCAGTTTGCAATTCATCCGGTGGCCGGGCGCATGCCTGGTCACATGAACGTGCTGCTTGCTGAAGCGAATGTTCCCTACGACCAGCTCATCGAAATGGAGCAGATCAATCCCTCGATGGACCGTGTGGATGTCTGCCTCGTCATCGGCGCGAACGACGTGGTGAACCCCGCTGCGCGCGAGGACAAATCCAGCCCGATTTACGGCATGCCGATCATTGACGCCGACCATTGCAAGACGTGCATCGTGATGAAACGTTCGATGGCCGCAGGCTTCGCCGGCATCGAAAACCATCTCTTCTACAAGGACAAAACGCGTATGCTCTTCGGCGACGCCAAAGCCTCGCTGAACGCGCTCGTCGCGGCGGTCAAGGCGAGTTAATTACATCGGCAATCACGGAGAAATCACGCGGTAAAAGCGTTGGTTGAAACCGGCGGAAGAATTTGTCCACTGCGTTATGGCTGCGGCGTTGTTGAAAGAGGCGGCATCCACCCAATCTGGCGCAGAAAGATTCGTGCAAGTTTGAATGCGGAAAGAACTGCCGGGCGTTGCAAAGATCGTAAATCCATTTTGACCGGAGCCGCGATGAATTTGCAGATCAAAAAGCGGCGCGAAGGGATCAGACTCGATGACCGTTCCGCCGGAGCCGACCACGACAAACCGGTTGTTGAGAAAAGCGGTGCCGTAAAGATTTTGCCCGCCGGTTGCGCCAACATTGCGGGCCGTCCAGTTTACGCCGTCGGGAGAAGTCATCACCAGTCCGTTGTCACCGCTGACAAGGTAATCGGCGTTTCCGAAAGTGATGCTCTCCAGCGTTGCCTGCGTGCCGGCATTTTGTTTTGTCCAGTTGATGCCGTCTGGCGAGGTGAGAATGGTTCCGCCGGGGCCGACGGCCGCGAAGCCGGCCGAACCGCTGGCGACCGACAGCAGATTTGTAAGCTGCCCGGAATCCTGGCCGGACCAATTGATGCCGTCCGGCGAGGTCAGCACCGTGCCGAGTTGGCCGACCACGACGAAGAGTCCGTTGGAATAAGCCGCGCCGTAAAGTGCAAATGAAGTGCCGGAAGTCCGGCTCGTCCAGATCGTCCCGGTGGATGAAGTTTGAATGGTTCCATTGTCGCCCACCGCCACCAACAGGCCACCTCCAGAAGCAATCGCATGAAGATTGTTAAACGTGCCGGAATTGCGCTGCGTCCAGGAAAGTCCATCGCTGGAAACATAAATGCTTCCGCCGGAGCCGACGCCGATGAAGCCGTTGCTGGTGGTGATGACCGAAGCCAGCGCGGGCGAATTGCCGACGGCGGTGTAAGTCAGCCAGTCGGTTGATCGCACAACGGCATCTGACGCCGCGACGACATAGACGCCGTTGCTGAAGGCGATGCCGGTGAAAATATTGGTGGGACCGACCGGTGGAGCTGGTGATTGCTCGCGGTTGACCCAGGTCATGCCATTGGTGGAAGTGTAAATAGCTGGAGTGAAACCAAAAGAAAAAGGAGCCACAATGACGTAAGTGCCGTTGCCGTAAGTCCCAGCATTGCCTTGAGTCTTAAAATTAACAGCCGGCACACCACTGATTAGGGACCAATTGACGCCGTCGGCAGACAATTGCAGGAACTCAGTGTAAGCTGCTGTTCCTCCTGCAATCACATTGCCACCGCCTGTCAGAAAGAATTCATAAGAAAATCCCACTGTGCTGGTGTCAATGTTTCCCATGCTATTCGTGCTCCAGGCAACGCCGTCCGCCGATGAGTAAATGATCCAATCCGCCGACGTCATGGTCGGGTAACGGTGGGCACCGACCAGAAAAACGCCATTGGCGTAAGTGACAATGTCGCTATAAATGGTTTTGTTAAAAATATAACCATTGGTCGGAGCCGTCAGCGTCCGGGCCGTCCAAGTCAGACCGTCCGGGGAGAAATAAACATTGGTTGTTCCGTCAACGGCCGCAAATCCAATGCCACTGCCAGCCACACTGTTCGCGCCACTTAAACCGGAAACCGATGGAACCCAGTTGGCCGCGTCCGCAGAAGTGATGACCGCGCCGCCCACGGCGACAAATTTCCCGTTGCCATAGGCGACGGAGTTCAGCGAACTCGACGTGCCCGAGTTCATCAAAACCCAGTTTGAGCCGTCGGCGGAAGTTTCGACGGTGCCAGCATCTCCGACCGCCACAAACTGTCCGTTGGCATAAGTGATGCAACGCAAAGTATTCGCCGTCGCCGTTGCGCTCTCCACCCAGTTGGTGGTGTCGGTTGAGATGGAAGCCACGCCGGCCGCGCCCACGCCCACAAATTTTCCGTTGGCGAAAACAATTCCGTAAAGAGTATGAGGCTCCGATTGAGGATTGCCGTTGGGGAGCGGGTTGCGCCAATGCCAGTTGTTCAGCGGATCGGCAAAAGCGGCGTAGCAGGTCAAGGTCAGCGCCAGAACGGACACCAGCAGCCAGGGTTTTTTCATAACAAAAAATTTAGGCGTTGAAACTCATCGCCCTGCAACGAAGGGAAACTACGCCCGCCCCCGACGTTTGCAAGAACAACTTGATTTAAGCCAATATCGAATCTAGCGACGGCCGAAATTGGTTTGGCAAAGGCAAACACCATTTTTCATCGTGATTGAGCATTGTGAAATTGAATTTCACCATGCGAGTCTGATATATTTTTCCGCATGGGACGCCAATGGCTTCATGCCAAACGACTGGTCGCCGGCTTGAGAAAAGGCCGGACGACCGGAAAACTGGTCCGCGAAATCTCCGTCGCCGCCAAAATGGGTGGTGCCGATCCCGCAATGAACGCGCGCCTTTTCACCGCTGTGGAAAAGGCCAAGAAGGAAAGCGTCACAAAGGACGCCATCCAGCGCGCCATCAACAAGGGCGCGGGCATCGGTGATGAAAAACTCATAATGGAGCACATCGTGTATGAAGGCCGCGCGCCGCACAACGTGCCGGTCATCGTCGAGGTCTATACCGACAATGTGAACCGCACCGCACCGGAAATCCGCGTGCTGTTCAAGAAAGGCCAGCTCGCCACCGCCGGCAGCAACAAGTTCATCTTCGATCACGTCGGCCTCGTCGAGGCGCATCATCCAGATGCGAACATTGACCGCGAAGCCGCCGCCATTGAAGCGGGCGCGAACGAGGTCGAAACGCTCACGCACGAGCAGAACGACGACATTCCGGCTGACGCCGCCGGGGCAAAATTCATCTGCGACCGCAGCGCCATTCACGCCGTTGCAAAATGGCTGTCGGCGAACGGCTGGACGGTCGTGACGAGTGAGATGGGTTACCTCCCGAAACAATTTCCCGAACTCACCGAGGCGCAACAAAACGAAGTCGGGGAATTTCTGCACGCACTGGACGAGCACGACGATGTTCACCGTGTCTGGGCGGCGGTGAAATAAAATCTGCGGGCAAAAAAATCGCCGCGCTGATGTTTCAACGCGGCGACTTGCTTTTCTGAAGGGATATTATTTCGCGCCCTGGTCAATCCACGCGCGCACCAAACCCACCTGTTCGGCGGTCAGCGGCTTGACGGGCGGGCCACCACCTCCCGGTCCGCCTGCCATTGGTCCGCCGGGCGGCATGGCAGGGGCGTTGGTTCCGCCGAGGCCACCGCGGCGGGCGCGCGGTTTCGGCGGCATGGCGGATTTGGGATCAAGCTGCGAAACCGCCTTGACGAGCAGGCTGTTTGCGCTGTCGCCGGCATTCACAATCGGACCCTGTTTTACTCCTTTCATCACGCCCTCGAGCGTGTCCAGACGAAGTTGTGCCCGCGGACGGTCACCGCTGTGACAGCGGACGCAAGACTCCTTCAACATTGGTTCGATGTCCTTGGCAAAGGTGACGCCCGGTGTGGTTGCGGCTGGCGGCAGTTTGCTCCAGTCCACCGGCGGAGTCTGCGCGGAAACCCCCACAGCGGTTCCGGCCAATATAATAACTGTCAATATTTTCATGGTTGTATGTTTGGTTGGTTGATGCGGCCAAAGAATGGCAAATTGGCCGCCGAGGTCACGCAAAAAATCACCCATTCCGTTTGAGCGAATTCGCGTCGTGTTTTCATTCGTCGCCGTGGCCGCCGTTTTTCTTTTCCCAACTGCGCCGCTGGCGTTCGGGCAGGCTCGTGTCCACCCTGGCGTAATAGGTTTCCTCGCCCAGCAGTTGGTTGGCCGCGTGCTCCAGTTCCAGCGACGGCGTGACGCCGAATTTTTCGTGCGTGCCGACAAAAACCGTCCCGCCTTCGGGCCGCATGAAACAAAGGAACAGCGGGCATTTGCCGGAATGTGCCGCGACGAGTTCGCGCACGGATTCAAGCTGTTCCGGCTGCAAATGGGCGGCGTGCAGTCGGAGATGCACTTGTTTGGTGTATTTTTTTGGCGCGTCGGTCAACGGCATGATCTCCTGCGGAAAAATCTTCGGCTTGTCCTCGCCAGTGCTGACCTCTCCGACCACGAGAATGGCCTTGTTCGCCTCGAGCAGCGGACGGAACTTGTCGTAATCATTCATCACGAGCAGTTGCACCGAACCTTCCAAATCCTCCAGCGTCACCATGGAATACGGCTTGCCGGATTTTTTGGAGAAGCCGTGCGTGACCGCCGCGATCATGCCGCCAATACGCGTGAGCGAACGATTCGTCGCCTCGACGAGCTTCGCGGTGTTCGTGAGCGAGTATTTTTCCAGCAACGGCACCAGCGGCGTCAGCGGATGACCGGTGACGTAGAAGCCGAGCAGTTCTTTTTCGTGCGCGAGCAGTTCATGCTGCGGCCACTCCGGCAGATTGGAAATGGCCTCGGGCATGGCGGGCGCTCTTTCTTCGAGCGCGCCAAAGAGCGAACTTTGTCCCTTCTGCCTGTCGGAAAGAATGCTCGCGGCGCGGGAAAGCGTCCGCTCAATCTGTGCGAACAGCGTGGCGCGCGTCTGGCCGAACGAATCGCACGCGCCAGTTTTGATCAATGCTTCCAATGGTTTTCGCGTCAGCGTGCGTCCGTCCACGCGCTCGCACAGTTCGGAAAGTGTTTTGAATTTGCCGTGCTCGGCGCGCGCTTTCAAAATTGATTCAACCGCCGCTTCGCCCACGCCTTTGATCGCGACGAGGCCGAAGCGGATGGCTTTGCCATCGCGCGCGGGCGCGAAAAAAACGCCGCTCTCGTTCACGTCCGGCTGCAAAACTTCGATGCCAAATTCGCGCGCTTCGGCGATGTATTCGGAAAGTTTTTCCGTGTTCGCCATGTCGTTCGTCATCATGGCGCAGAAAAATTCCACCGGATAATTCGCCTTCAGATACGCGGTCTGATACGCGACGATGGCATAAGCGGCGGCGTGAGACTTGTTGAAGCCGTAGCCGGCGAATTTTTCGAGCAAATCAAAAATCTGGTTCGCCTTCGTCGCGGGAATGTTGTTCTTCTCCTTGCAGCCCTTGACGAACGTCTCGCGCTGCTTCTGCATTTCCTCGACCTTTTTTTTCCCCATCGCGCGCCGCAGCAAATCCGCGCCGCCGAGCGTGTAGCCGGCGAGCAACTGCGTGGCCTGCATGACCTGCTCCTGATAGATCAGGATGCCGTAGGTCTCCTTGGAAATGGATTCGAGAAGCGGATGCTCGTATTCAACTTTGATTTCCCCGTGGCGACGCTTGATGAAATCGGGAATCAGATCCATCGGGCCGGGGCGATACAACGCCACGAGCGCGGTGATGTGCTCGACGGAACTGATCTGGAATTTTTTGCACAGGTCGCGCATCCCGCCGGATTCCAACTGGAACACGCCCAGCGTTTCCGCGCGGTTTAACAGGTCGTAGGTCTTTTTGTCGTCGAGCGGCAACTGGTCAATGTTGATTTGCACACCGTGCGTGCGCCTGACCATTTCGCAGGTGTTGCGGATGACGGTCAACGTTTTCAACCCGAGAAAATCCATCTTCAACAGGCCGAGATCGCCGACCGGCCCCATCGCGTATTGGGTGACAATCGCACCGTCTTCGTCCGTCTTGAGCGGGAGCAGGTTCACCAGCGGCTGGTCGCCGATGACCACGCCCGCGGCATGAACACTGGCGTTGCGCGTGAGGTCTTCAAGGATGAGCGCCGTGTCAATCAGCTCGCGCGTGACTTCCTCGTTCTCGTATGCCTCCTTGAATTCCGGCGATTGCTTGAGCGCCTTCGTCAAATCCATTTTCAGGTCGAACGGAATCATTTTCGCGAGCCGGTCGCCATCGCCATACGGCAGGCCCATTACGCGGCCCACGTCGCGCACGACAGACTTCGCGCCCATCGTGCCGAACGTGATGATTTGCGCGACGGAATCGTTGCCGTATTTTTTCCGGACATATTCGATGACGTCCGCGCGGCGGTCGTCGGCGAAATCAATGTCAATGTCCGGCGGATTGACGCGTTCGGGATTTAGGAACCGCTCGAACAGCAGGCCGTAACGGATCGGGTCCACGTTCGCGATTTCCAAAAGATAAGTAACAATCGAGCCGGCCGCCGAACCGCGCGCCACGCAGGAAATTCCCTGGTTGCGGCCGTAGCGAATGAAATCGCCGACGATGAGAAAGTAGGAAATGAAACCGGTTTTTTCGATGACCGTGAGTTCAAGTTGCAAACGGTCAAGAACCGCTTTGATTGCCGCCGGTTCGTTTGGATTTTGCGGATCAAATGTCGGCAACCGTTTCGGATCGTCAACGCCGGTGACGACAAATTCTTTTCCTTCGGCCTTCGCGTGGATTGTATAACGGCGAAACAATCCTTC
>DATCBW010000188.1:0-2819 GCA_036511615.1 Verrucomicrobiia bacterium
CGGACGCGCAGTTTTTCGGCGCGGGCGGCGCGCACATGTCCGCCGCCGGAGTGGAACTGGCGTTTGACCTGACGCTGCATTCGGTCGTCGGCCTCACGGACGTGCTGAAAAACATTTTGAAATTCCGGCGGCTGTTCCGGCAACTGCTTGCGCTCGCCATCGAACGCAAACCGGATGTTGTTATCGGCGTGGACTACGGCGGGTTCAATTTGCGCTTTGGCTCGGCGATCCGCAAATACGTCCGCGCAAATCCGTTTGTGAAATGGAATCCGAAAATCGTCCAGTTCGTTTCGCCGCAGGTCTGGGCGTCGCGTCCGGGCCGCGCGAACCGGCTGGCGCGCGATTACGATCTGCTCTTGAGCATTTTCCCGTTTGAGCAGGCATGGTATGCGGTGCGTGTGCCGCAGTTGCGCGTGGAATTTGTCGGCCATCCGATGATCGGGCGATTTTGGGAGTCCAGAATCCAAAGTCAAAAATCCAAAGATTCCAGCATTGCGCCACAAATTCTTCTGTTGCCCGGCAGCCGGCGAAGTGAATTAAAAAGGCATCTGCCGCCAATGCTGGGTGCGTTGAAAGTGATCCAGGAAAAAATGCCGTCAGCCGAGGCCAGAATGGTTTTGCCGGATGAATCCCTGTTGCCGCTGGCAAAATCTCCCGGCGCGAATCTGGAAATTCAGATCGGCAAACTGCCCCCGGCGTTGGCCGAGGCGGATGTCGCCATCGCCTCGACGGGCACGGTGACGATGGAGTGTGCGTTTTTCGGCGTGCCGACGGTGACGCTCTACAAAACCTCGTGGCTCACTTATCAAATCGCCCGGCACCTCATCACGGTAAAATCGCTGACGATGCCGAACCTGCTTGCGGGCGAGCAGATTTATCCCGAATTCATCCAGCACGAGGCCACGCCGGAAAATCTTTCGCGTGCGGCGCTGGAACTGTTGCAGGACGAACCGCGCCGGGCAAAAATCAAGTCGCAGCTTGCCAGAATCATTTCCTCACTCGGCGAACCCGGCGCGGCGGGCCGCGCGGCGGCGGTGGTTTTAAGTTTGTTCAATAATTTGTAGGAGACGACGTAAGAAGTCTCATTTCAAAAAATCGGGACTTGCAAATTCAATTTGAGTCTCGTTACCCCGGCTCCTACACTAAATTCATGGAATCACTGCACGCACCGTGGCGGATTGAATACATCCTCGCGCGGAAGCCGGAATTGAAAGAAGGCCTCTTCACCCGCATCGCGCAATCATCCGACGACGAGGCGAACTTCGTCGTCGTGCGCGACCGCACCTGTTTCGCGCTGCTGAACCGATATCCTTACAACGGCGGGCATCTGATGGTCGTGCCTTACAAGGAAGTGCCGGATTTGAACGGGCTGACGGACGAGGAAGTCGCCGACCTCTGGAAACTCGTGCGCCGCTGCGTCAACGCGCTGACGGCGGTGATGAAGCCGGACGGATTCAACGTGGGCATCAACCTCGGCAAAGTCGCCGGCGCGGGCATCGCGGAGCATCTGCACATCCACATCGTGCCGCGCTGGAACGGCGACACGAACTTCATGCCCGTCATCGCCGGCACCGGCGTCGTGCCGGACGCGCTGAAAGAAATCGCGGCGAAACTCCGGGCGGAATTGGGGAAATGAATTTATGTGGTGTATTGGCGCATTCTTAATTCTTGTAATGATGGTAATCGCTGCTGCAATGCACGATCCAAATAAATGGTATGGACGTATGCAATGCAAAATATGTGGCTATCAATGGGAATCTCGTCGCGAAACGCCGCCATGTCGCTGTCCAAAATGCAATTCCAAAGATATATTTCACATAAAAGGATAGCCCTCTTTTCACGCGCTTGCCAAAAATCATTTTTACCTGATAATGAAACTATGAGTGCGACAGAAATCATTGAGCAGATTAAAGAGTTGCCCGCGAACGAACGGGCGCAAGTCACGAAATACATCGTAGAACATGACGATTCGTGGATTCCCGAATCATTCAAGCAGGGAATGGCCGACGCCGAAGCTGGACGTTTTGCGAACATGGAAACGATTTTGAGCGGCGCTAAACCACCTTTTTCCATCAAATAAGTGTTGACGCCGCCACTCAAAGCTGCTCTGCGGGAGACATGAATTACAAATTCAAACCTACAGAGCGATTCTGGCAAAGTTTCTACGAGTTAAGCCCCAATCAAAAAGATTCGACTCGGCGGGCGTGGCAAATCTTCAAGGAAAATCCTTTTGACCCGCGCCTCCGCATACACAAAATTCACCGGCTCTCCGCCCGCTACGGCCAGACAATTTACGCCGTGGACATTGAAGGCGACTTGCGCGCCGTGTTTTTCATCAAAGGCGATTGCGTCGTGACCGTGGACATCGGCACACACGACATTTACAAAGGCTGATTTTGTCGCGACGACTGACATCTTACATTTAGTGAACGCGCAGCTTTTTCCCCGTAATGTTTGAAAATTCATCCGCCGCAGATTTTTTCGCTTTCTGGCCCGGAACCGTTTCGGCATGATGCGCGGAATGTATTTGGGCAAAAAAATTGTCGTCGTCATGCCGGCCTACAAGGCGGCCCAGACCGTCACCAAAACCGTGGACGAGGTTTTGCAGCAGGGCATCGTGGACGAAATCATTCTCGTGGACGATCACAGCCCGGATGACACGGTGAAGGTCGCGTCGCAATTGCTCGGCGTGCGCGTCCACGTCCACGAAACCAACAAAGGCTACGGCGGCAATCAGAAGACATGCTACCGGCTCGCGCTGGAGGCGGGCGCGGACATCGTCATCATGGTGCATCCGGATTATCAATACACGCCCAAGC
>DATCBW010000189.1:0-3908 GCA_036511615.1 Verrucomicrobiia bacterium
CTGGTGCAGTAGCGGTGCTTTTCGATTTTGCTTTTTCCATACGTTTTGGTTGTTGCTGGTTTCAAATCACCAATCATTCGTCCCCTTGACGGAAGGGGTGGCTGGTGCGGTGAACGGGGCTTCGGTCTGTGCTTTCCGAAAATCTTCTTCAAGGACATCAAGGCGTCTCTCGGTGGTAGTCACTTCGCTTTTGAGTTGGACATTTTCTTGGGCGACTTGCGCCGTCGCCGAAAGTGTTTTTGAAAGCTGGTTAAGGGCTTGATTCATGCGCTGGCCTTGCACGATCAACGCTGTCGTTGCGGCTTTCTGCCGGTCCACCTCCGCGACGACTTCGGGCGTCAGCGGACTGTCCTTGTGCGCCGGATCAATGATGCCGATTACCGGCCCGCCCGGAACATTCGCGGGGGCGTTGGGATGAAGATTCCATTTTGCGGTCGTCTCCACGCGATAAACCGTGTGCGCTTCGTGCATCACCAAGCCGTCGTTCGGATCAATGTAGCGGCCAAACGAATAGGCTTTCAGATTTTCACCGTAGCGCACTGATTCCATGTCGTCGGTTGCCAGCGTTGTTCCGGGCACGAAGCGCGGCATTTGCACCACGACAGGTTTGTTGCTGGCGCAAGCGGACAGAAAAATCAGCGGAATAATAATAAAGATTCGTTTCATGGCATGACTCCGTTTCGATATACGGCCGCATCGGGCGGAAGATAACGCCGCGATGAGGTGGCAGGTTGATTTGTTTCGGTCGCAAAATCGTTTTGCGTCAGGCGCGTGCCGCCGATGGCCGCATCCGAATCATCAATCGTCTGCGTGACGTAGAGATAAAATTGTTTGCCAGCGGGAACGCGGACATAAAAACCGTCGCGTTGGATCGAATCATAAATTTGTTTCGCGTAGGCTTGGATGACACCTTGCGCGCCGGTGAGCGGCGCGTTCTCCAGCGTCGGGGCAATCTGGCTGCCTAAAACGGTGGGTTGTGTCTGGGTGAACGCCGCCGCTGCTCCGCTCAAAAAAGTCGCGGCAAATAATTTTATTTCCGCCATGTCATCACTTTTAAGAACACGCCCGCGCAGACCGGCGCTGCCGTCCGTGATGGCCCAGCCGTCACCGCTCGGATCGGCTTCACGGTCGAGTGCGATGCCCGAAAGCCGCAATTCCTCGCCGCTCGACCAAACGAGTGTCCAATTGTCGCCGCTGGCGATGCGCTCACGGGTGCGGTCGGTCTGCGCCTTTCCGTGAACCTCCGTGCCAGCGGGGATGATCAGCCGGCCATTGTGATAAATATCCTCCGTCACCAAGCCAATGATGGGCGTTTGGATGCTCGATGAATCCACCGTGACAATCAGTTCGCACGGAATCAACCGGCCAAACGGCGCGTAGTTTTTGCTCAACTGCTTTTGTTCCGATTGCGGCGTCTCGGCAAACAGGCTGATGGGCAACACCTCTATCTTTTGCGACGAATGATTGGACGGTCTTTGTGCTTCAGGTTGCGTCCCCATGTCGGTCATCGCCGTGGACGGTGGAAGGTTCGGCAATGGCGAATAATTTGTGTTCTGAAAAGTTTGCATCGTCTGTTTGCTGGCGGCTGCGGCTGCGGCCTTCGTGGAATAAATCAACGGTTGCGGTTTCGTTGCGCCGGGCAGAAACCGTTTGAAGGCAAAGAAGATTCCACCGAGGACAAGGCAGAATAAAATAAACGCCCCAGCCGGAGTTTTGAAAAAATTGATGGCGTTACGGGGATTTATCATTGTCGGTGTCCTTTGGATTTGGTTCGACAGATTCGGCGGGCGCGGGCGCGACGGGCGGAACTGGCTCAACCGTATGCGCGTCAAGAATCACAAAAAAATCATTTTTGATGGACATATCGTTGCGCCCGCCATTGGGCGTGCCGGTGATGGCGAAATAAGCCGGGGCTTCGGCGTGTGGCGGCACAACGCCACTGGCGTCGCTGATGGACTGCGGATAAGTGCGCTCGCCGACGCGGAGCGAAAATCCATTGGGCGCATAGCGAAGTTCCTTGTCGGATTTGTTGGTGATGCCCACGCGAAAAATAAGCGTGTCTTCGGGATTGAATCGAAACGCCTCCTCGATTTTCACCGCGAAATTGGTGCAATCCAAAATGCGCGGTTCTTTTTCAAAATTCCGATAATCCACCTGGGCGACAGTTTCGGAATGATAAGCCTTCAGAAGCGGATAGGCTTTGGCCTTGTCCAGCAAGGCGAGCAAGCGCGACGGCGTCACCGGCTCGGTCTGCACCGAAGCGGAATTGTCAGGTGGAATTTCAAATGTGACGGACAACAACGGCTCGTCATTTTCGACGAGTTCAATGACATACGTTTTGTTGTTCCATCGGATGTTCACATTGGTAACGGCTTTCCGCGCCTCGGCGCGCACGGAAAAGAACGATGAACCTTTGGTGTGGGCGATTAGGAAGGCGGCGGGTTTCTGCGGATCAATCGTCACCTGCGCCGCGTCAATCGCCGAAATCGGGCCGGGAAAACTGATGGTGGTGACGCGGTAGCCGGAAACCGGAATGGAATAAACCGTCTGCTCATCCAGAATAAATTCCTGAATGGCCTTGTCCTTCGCGCCTGCGATGAGGCATACGCCCATCAAAAAACTAATTGCCAGTCGTTTCATATTTGAAGTCATTTACGGCGGTGGGAAACCGCCCGTTCTGCACCATGTTGGGATTGCGTTGCAACCGGAGCGACAACTTGAAAGGAATCGCCTCCGTGAAAGGTTTGTCCTGAAAAACGCCGTCGCGGATAAGCTGGCCGGTAACTTGGGTCAGCACAAAATCCTCGCGCGTGTTGAGAATGTTAATTCCGCTGATTTCAACTTTCTGATGCAACTGCTTGGATTTGAATTCGGGTTCTTCGGCATATTGATAGGCCGACGCCTTGATATAAGCCTGTTTCAAAAACATCTGCTTCAACAAATCCTCGTTATCAAAACCCTTCGGATTGCGCTCCAAAAAGGCCGTGGTCGCCAGTGTGCTTTGCTCAACATGAAGCGCCTTGGCTTCCTCGAATTTTAGAAGCGGCGAAACATAAAAAGTGTTGGCGGGGTCAATGACGATCACCCGCTCGCGCTGTTTGAAGCTTTGGACGAGGAAATATCGGTCAACCGCCGCCCCCAGCAGCACCAGCATGGCGAAGCCAAACCAAAACCAGACGAGCCGGTCCTTCTGGACAAAAATCCGCGTCGGATCAAAGCGCTGTTTTGGCTCGGCAACTTTCACGTTGCCCGTGACGGGTGTTTCCCGCCGTTCAGTGGCTTCCATTGGTGGCTCCTTGTTTTTGCGGCTGCGCCCAAATCGGGGGAGACGTGTTGAGTTTGAAAGTTTTGCTGTAATTGCTGATGGCTGCTGGCAACTGGTTTTCCGGCGGCGTCGGAAATTTCAACTGGCGCGAATGTGATTGAATCACCAAAACGGCGATGCTGCCGCCGATGACGGCAACGCCCGCGACCAGTAATAAAATTTTCAGTTTCATCAGTTGCCTGTCGGGAACATCGGCGGCTGCGTATTGAGTTGAAAATTCGTCCGATAGTTGTCAAAAGATTCAACCATTTCCGCTTTCTGCTGCTCCTGTTCGGCGGTGGCCTGCTTTTGAGCATCGTTGCGGTTCTCAATGTCTTGCTCGACGCTGACGGCGACGGCCTGATCCACTTCCTTGTCGGTCGCGGCCAGCGCCGAGTTCTGGCTGATTAAAACTCCGGTGAGTTTTTGAACTTCGGATGCGGTCGTCGCCGATTGCAACGCTTCCGTGGTCGAAGCAATGGCGTCTTTCAATGTTTGTCGGCGTTTCAGCACGTCTGCCGTGACGGTGGAATAATTGGCGGTAGCGTTGTTTATCGCCTCGAAAGGTTTGTAGTCGGCGGTCAATCGCTTGATTTGATTTCCT
>DATCBW010000190.1:0-3002 GCA_036511615.1 Verrucomicrobiia bacterium
TGATCTGGCCGAACCAGCCGCTCGTTTGCGACGCGTAAATGCGGTTCGGGTCAGCAGGCGAACCTTTGAGATGATACATTTCCCAGCCCGCAAAGTGCGGACCGGTGACTTTCCATTTCTGGCGCTTGCCATCCGCAGTGAGGATGAACGCGCCCTTTTTTGTGCCTACCAGAACTCTGACTTTGCTCATGGTGTCTCCTGATGGTTTGTGTTTTTGGATTCAATTCATTTGCCGCCGTTCTCCGCGATCCGCGCCTTGACCAGCTTTCGCACCAAAGCCACCGGCAACGGTTTGTCCGTGGTGAAGCGAATCGTGCCTTTGCTCGTCCCGAAATTTTTAAGCTGATTCTGAAACGCTGTCAATGTCCTTGCGCTCATCGGATAGAACGCGCAATGCTTCGTCCACGCGCCGAAGGCAACGAGCGCGCGGCCATTCAGCCGAAACGCCGCGAGACCGTAGCTGATGCACTCCTCCGCCTTGGGCGCGGCGGCGCGGATGGTCTTGCGAAGTTTGTTGAGCATTGCCCGATGTTCGGCGCTCGCGCCCCGAGATATTCGTCAATGGTTTTTGGCTTGGATTTCATTGAAGTTACGAGTTGTGAAAGCACTTTTTCATCGTTCTCCCGCGTCAATCTGGAATCTCGGCCTCGACCAGCTTTGCCAGTTGCGTGAGCGATTCCTGCCAGCCGAGATAGCACATCTCGGCAGGAATGACGTCCGGCACGCCTTCCTGCACGATGTTCAATTCCGTCCCGCATGAAACTTTCTTCAAGGTGATGGTCACCTGCAACTCGCCGGGCAAATTCGGATCGTCGAACTTGTCCGTGTAACGAATGCGCTCGTGCGGCGTCAACTCGACATATTTTCCACCGAAGACAAGGCTCTGGCCGGTCGTAAAATTCGTGAACGACATTTTGTAAGTGCCGCCAACCTTGGCATCCATCTGATGAACTTTGCCGGTGAACCCGTTTGGCGGAAGCCATTTGGTCTTGGCATCGGCGTCCAGGAACGCGCGATAGATTTTTTCAGGCGACGCGCGAAGAACGCGATGAAGTTTGATAGTGTTCGGCACAATTTTTTGGTTTGTCTTTCCTCACGCAAAGTTCGCAAAGGCCGCAACGGTTTTGATTTTTTTCTTTGCGTTCTTCGCGTCCTTTGCGTGAGGCGATGTGTTATTTCGCAACGGCGAATTCTTCCTCAACTTGACTTTCCGCGCCGAGCGGGCCAGCGCCTCCTGCACCATGTCTTCCGCCAAGGTGAGGTGCTCGATCCCGAACATCCCGGTCAGCGTGGCCACCATCTTTCCGGCCTCATGGCGAAAAAGATGTTCCACCACCTGTGAGATTTCCTGCGGTTCCCGGTTGTTGGTCTCGACCTCGCTCATTTATCTGGAAAATTCGCCGAAATATCCCGCGTCACCGGGAGCGAGTCAAGAAATGGCGTGTTACTTTTGCAACGCGGCTTTCCGGCGTTGGACGGGCGTCAACCGGTGACTTGGAGAGTTCACCGGTGATTCGTCCCCGGCAGTGACGATCCACGTTGAAACTCCACCCAAGTCAACGTGAGAGTTGCACTTGACCGCCGTCAGTGTAAATTTGACGCGCTGTTGGACAGCAATGACTTAAACATGACTCACAAGGCTCATCATTCACCTGGAGCGGGCGGAAACAAACACTCCGCGTCCTTCACCAAAATTTTCCGCTGGCACCTCGACCCGCCGGACGCGCCCATGCCGGTGCGTGTGGAAGTGGCCGGCACGTTCAACGACTGGAAACGCGTGCCGTTGAAGCGGGATCGCGTGTCGGGCGTCTGGCAGGCCACAGTGCATGACATTCCCGGAAATCGCACTCACAGCTATATGCTGCTGGTCAACGGACGTTCCGTTTCGGACAAGTTCGCCGACGGAATGGCCGTGCCGCATACCGAGGCGGAGAAGCAGCATCAACTGGTGACGCCACGCGGTCCGCGCGTGTTCATGCTGGCCAGCCAGACAAAATAATTTTGGGAACGTCCCCGCAGGCCGGTTTATTTGGGCGGAAAAAAATCGGCAGGGCGCTTGAGCTTTCCGTCCGGCGGCATTAGTGTCCTCAACGCTGGGGCGAATTCCCGTTCCAGTCAACCAAACGAAATCTATTCATGAAACGAAAAGCATCGGCAGTCTGGCGCGGCGATTTGAAAAGCGGCAAGGGCGGCATCTCCACCGAGAGCGGCGTGCTCAAGGAAACGCAATACTCCTTCGGCACGCGCTTCGAGAACGGTGCCGGCACCAATCCAGAGGAACTCATCGGCGCGGCGCACGCGGGCTGTTTCGCGATGGCGTTCGCGGCGGAACTCGGCAAGGCCGGCTTCACGCCCGAATCCATCCACGCCACGGCGACGGTTACGCTGGATAAAACCGACGCGGGTTTTACGGTCACAGAATCGCACCTGGACATGACGGCGAAAATTCCGGGCATTGATCAGGAAAAATTCACCGCCATCGCAAACGGCGCAAAAGCCGGCTGTCCGATTTCGCGGTTGCTGAACGCCAAAGTGACGCTGGACGCGAAGCTGGCAGCGTGAGCGGAAGTTGAAGCCTCTTTGACTTTCACGCCGCCGGCTTTGGCGGAACAAACACGGTGTCCGACGGATGCACGTTGTGATGGCGCGGGCCAATCAATTTGGCCACCAGCCCCGTCCAGCCGGTCTGGTGCCCCGCGCCGACGCCGCGCCCGGTGTCGCCGTGAAAATATTCGTGGAACAAAATGTAGTCCCTGAAATGCGGGTCGGTCGCGAGCTTGGGATGGTATTTCAAAACCGGACGCTGGCCGTCCGCGCCGGGCTGGAACAGTTTCACGAGCCGATGAGATAATTCGTCGGCGACTTCGCTGATGGTTAGAAATTTCCCCGAACCGGTGGGACATTCGATTTTGAAATCGTCGCCGTAGTAGTGGTAAAATTTCTGGAGCGATTCGATGAGCAGGAAATTCATCGGCAGCCAGACCGGGCCGCGCCAGTTCGAG
>DATCBW010000191.1:0-7072 GCA_036511615.1 Verrucomicrobiia bacterium
GATTTCGCAACTGGCGAAGAACGAATCTCCGTCAATGTGCAAAATGCGGTTGTTGCGGGCGCTCATCGGCAGCAGACACGCTACCGCATCACTCGCCGTCGTCCATTCCGAGTTGTTCACAACGGCGAGTTTGCCTCACCCGCCGGGACAATGCCTGTCCAACCAAAAACTTTATCCGCCGTGACCAACGCGCGGTTTGCTGCGCTCCACGGCCTGCCCGTCGCCCCGTATCCCTCTCGACGACGTCCGTTCCTCTCCGCAAAACCGCGCGCTCGTCACGAGCGGCAATAGTGTTGGCCGCAATAGCGGCGGGCTTCCGTCTGCGGCTCGGCGGCGGCGTTGCGCTCCGGCTCCGTTCCAGCCGTCTCTCCGCCTGTGCTGCACTTCCTCCGCTCGCCGACCGCAGACCGAAGCCCTCAAAGAAAGATTTTACATTACCTATTTATTGAGTAAATCACTTCAAACCAGAGCGCGAACTGCTCGTAGGTGGACATCGAAATTGATAGCCTCATTGTTGATGAAAGCGAATTGTAAAGAATTGGATAGCGAGCGGCAAATGAACGAAATCCGCGAACAAATTTTCAAGAAATTTTTAGCGCGGCTCGCTCAAGAAAATCTCATTATGGTTCGGATTGATGTTGACGCGGAGCAGGATTCATCAATCAATAAGAACCAATTGCCGTGAAATTATTTTCTACCCTTTCCGTGTTGCTGACTGCCTCCGTTGCAACCGTCAACGCACAAAGCTGGCAAGAATTGTCGTCCAATCTGTTCACGAACGCCGAAATCGTCTGGCAAGTGCCTACGAATACGCTGCCGAAAAATTTGTGGGTCTATCACCGCTTGTTGCCCCACGTTTTTTCCGCAACGGTCATTTCAAATGCAGTTGTCCTTGGTTCACTTCAAAAAAGGGGCATTCCTAAATCTTCCACGAATGATTTTTTCATTTTGCAGGAAGTTCCCCCGGACTGGCCTGCGCTAATTCCGACACTTTTGGGCATCCGCCCTGCGGATGCCAACCTATATTTTTCCGTAGCCAGCTTTGCCCCCGTTTCGCAAAAAGAAATTCCTGACGACGAAACAATTATCAAACTGGCGCGTAAATGCGCGCCTCAACTCGGCCTCGACCCAGCAAAATTGGTGCAAGAAAAAATCTACAATCATTCGTGCGACACCGATCAAGCCGCCAATGCCGTGTGCGGGCGCGGTGTTTTTTTCTCCCGCCAGTTTGACGGGATTTTCTTTTTCTCCGCCGCAGACGACGGGGAAAGCGCGGAAGGTTTTTCAATTGAGTTTGGCAAACATGGAAAAATCCAAGCCTTTTCCGTCCGCTGGTCAGAAGTGGCGCGTTACAAAAATGAGCGCACGGCCAGCCCGGACGCAATCATCCGCTGCCTCCGGGCGGACAAGGCAATCGTGATGCCAAATTTCAGGGACGACGATTTTGCCACACTTAAAAAATTGGCAACGGCAAAGAAATTCACCATCACAAAAATCACACCTTATTATGGCGAAGGAATGTTTGGAGAAGTGCCGACAAACGACGTGCCTTGTGAATTTGCGACGCCTTTCGCCGAATTAGAAGCCGTGGCAGATTTTGGAAATAGCAATACCACCGTCAGGCTTTTATCTCCCATCCTTTCATCGGAGGTAGTAAGGCTATTAGCAAACAAGACTAGATAATTATTTCAGAACGCTCAAAAACGAATTGTTTTCTTCAACAGTAAGTTTGCCACACGCCTTCCCACCTGTGAGCAAATCAGTAGATACCGCATCGCCAACGAGTTTTTCAATCGCATCACGCATCGGACGCGCGCCGAGTTTGGGATGAAAACCACGGCGCACCAAAAACGGCAAAACGGATTCATGCGGCGCAAGTTCGTGACCTTTATCACGAAGGAATTTCAATTCGTTTGTCAGCAGCAGGCCAGCGATTTCAAGTTGGTTGTCATAAGTCAGGCGGTTGAAAACCAGTTTCTCGGTGATGCGGGCAAACATTTCAGGGCGCAGGGATTGTTGCGCTCGCGTGAGAACGTGACGCTCCATCGTGGCCTGGGTGGAATGTTGAATGTGCAAAATTTCCGCCGCGCCGATGTTCGAGGTAAGCACAATGTAATGTCTGGAAAAATCCAACGTATCGCCGCTCGCCATCGTCACCCGCGCCGCATCCAGAATTTGCAAAAAAACATCCAGCACTCGCGGATGCGCCTTTTCGATTTCGTCAAAGAGCAAAGTGCCAGAAGGCGATTTATCATACGCCATTCCCAATGTGCCGCGTTCACCCAGCCGCGCACCAAGCAGAACGCCGAGCGATTCCTGCGTTTGGTATTCGCTCATGTCGAAGCGAAAAAGTTTGTCCGCTCCAAAAAGAAATTCCGTGAACGCCAGCGTGATCTCCGTTTTGCCAACACCCGTCGGACCGAGAAACATAAAGCTGCCGCGCGGGCGCGTCGGCTTGGTCAATCCAAGTTCGCCCCGTTGCAGCACGGAGACCACGCGCGGGATGACATGAGCCTGTCCGCGAATGCGCTGGCTTAAAGTTTTTTCAAGCTCTTGCAGCTTCAAATGAAGTGCCGAAGCAGGTTTTTCAGTTGTGCTTATTGCGTTTTCCATGCCTCAACCCTGCCAGAACGCCAGAAAAAAGTTGTTATGATTTCATAACAACCTGCCAAAGCAAAAGAAGGTAAAAAGGAGCGTATGAAAATTACATTGCTAACCAAGCTGACGGGATTCACTCCCATTCTGGCACAAACCACAGGCAGCCTTTCATCGGGCGCTTCATCGGCGTTGGGCATCGTGATGCTCATCGGATTCATCTTTGGAACCATCTGCGTTGTCGGCGGCGGGTTCGCCATCCGGCGCGGTGACGCCGACACCGGAAAGCTCTCCATCATCGGCGGACTCATCATCGCGGGTGCGCCTGTCATCGTGAAGGCATTGTTTGTCGCCTTCGGCATTGGTGCCTCAACCGTTGACGTGGGTAATTTCCAATGAAAGACGGAATCCGATTCACGGAAACGAACAGTTCCGACGATTCCAAAGGCCGGACGTGGGGCTTGGATGGCGATTTGTTCTGGTTCATTGTCGGCGGCGGGTTCGCCTTCGTGATGATTCTGCTCCTTTGCTTCAGCGCGTTGAAAATGAGTTTTTTTGCTTCACTCATTTTAGCGGCTGTGCCGCTGACGCTTTGCCTCATTTATGTCTTTGTGTTTCGTCAGGGGAAACCAGCGGGCTACGACATTGACTGCCTCGACTATTGGTTAAAAGGCTCCGGCTTCACCCCGGATTTTCAAAAGCAACCGGCACATCCATTATGTTTGAAGAATCGCCAAACGGATATTTCATAAACGATTTGATGGTGTTCAATTCGTTGAACGCGGGCGGATACGTCTCAAAGGGATTCATCTTTGAGCCGCCCGACATGATTAACGCCCAAGTGTCGGAACTGAATGAGTTTCAAGACCAGCTTTCACTATTGATGCAGTCACTCACCGAAAATCAAAGGCTGCAAATCCAATACTATTGCGATTCTGATTATCGGCACGAACTGTTGCGATATAATGCCGAGACCCAAAAAGCCGCCAACGTATGGACACGCCGTTCACGCAACGAACGCTTTGAGCGGTATTGGCGGCTGATGACCGAACGCCGTTTGCGGCGGCAACGGCTCGTTTTTTATCTGTCGCGGAAAATCGAAACCTCGTCCAGAGGAATTAAATCTGAAGCGGCACTTTCTGAATACTACAACCAGCTTTTGGGACGATTCCGGTCAGAGTTTGAGCATACGCACGAAATGCTCACGGAGATTTTCGCCGGACAGGGCGCACGGATTATTCCAATGAAGGACGCCGACCATTTCCGGCACTGCAAAACTTTTCTCAATCCGTCGCTGGCCGAGCGGTTTGATTACGACCCGATTGACGGTTTTGATCCGCAATTATCCATTCAGGAAAATTGCTGGCACAGCGAGGGCGCAGGACAGGCTGATTTTGGTTTCTTCATGGATGGCCGCTACCATTCCATCATCGCGCTGTCGCGCTGGCCGAAGATGACATACCCAGGAATCATCCACCGGCTCACCGGCCTGCGCCTGCTTGATTACACCATCACGGTGAATCTTGATCCGCTCTCCGTCCGCAAGGAAATCAACAAGGAGGAAAAGGAACACGACCGCATCGCCGGCGACTATGCCAGCGAGAAAAAACTTTCGCTGTTGACCGTGATGGACAAGAAGCAAAAGAAAATTGCCGCGCTCATGCAGGGGCATACCATCCCGTTCAAAGTTCTGTTTGCGATTAGGACTTGGGACAAAAGCAAGGAGGGGCTGATTGCCAAGACAACCGCAATCAAGAACGCCATCAATTCCATGAATTCGGCGCAGTATGCGGAAAGCACATTGCCCAGCACTTCCAAAAAATTATTTTATCAAACGTGGCCGGGCTGGACATGGAGCAAATACAATTCCCGGAAACTTTACGGCGAAAATCGCTACATCGCCGATATGCTGCCGGTTGCCTCGACGTTCACCGGCCACCTTGATTCAGCCGAGGCGATTTACGAAGGCCCGAATCAAAACCTTGTCGGCATCAAAACCTTTTCCGGTTCGGCTGGCAATCAATCGCCACAGCACGCGGTTTTGCTTGGCATGAGCGGCGCGGGCAAGTCCGTGACGATTTGCGACCTGCTTTCGCAGACGGAAAATTATTTCGCCTATACCGTCATCATTGAGGAAGGGCTTTCTTACGGCATCTACACGCAGACGGTTGAGCCGGACGCCAAGCCGATTGTGATTCAGCCGGACGGCGACATCACCATCAATTATCTCGACACGAAAGGACTACCATTGACGCCGGATCATCTATCGTCGGCAACCGCGCTCGTCGCGCGCATGGTTGGCTTGAGCCAGAGCGAGGACAAACAGATGTTGCGGCAGGCGCAAATCGCCAAATACGTCAATCTGCTTTACGAGGATGTTTTTCAGGATTGGACGCGCAAAAATGAAAATCAAATGATGGAGGTTGCGCGCCGTGCGTGTGCGTTGGCGCATTATCGCAAAGAAAAAATGCCGCCGGGCGCGACAATGCTGGAAGCGTTCGCCGATTTCCGCGACTGGCTGAAATCAAACGAAGATGAAGCGCAAACTTTCGAGCAGCAATTGGCTGAAGGCGAAGTGCTGAAGTTCTTGAAAGACCCGAACACGGTCAAAGATGTTCGCAACATCGCCTTTTCTCACTTCAAAACCGACGAGTATCCAACGCACCGGATGTTGCAGGAATTGATGTCGCTGGACGCGAGCGGCGCGGAGCGTGACCAGATTATTGAAATCTCCACTCTGCTTTTACCGTGGTGTCGGGATGGCAACTACGGCGCATTGTTCGACGGCGCGAGCAATCTTTCGCTCACTGGCAAGATTGCCCATTTTGAATTGGGCTACATTCCCGATTCGGCAAAGGAACTGCGAGCCGCCGCCGGTTTCCTTATCACGAACTACACCCGCAAGCACATCATCACCTTGCCGCGCGCTGTGCGAAAGCGGAATGTCTATGAAGAAGTGGCGCGGTTTCTCGACATTCCGGGCGGTGAGGAAATCGTGAAGGAAAGTTACGCGCAGCTTCGCAAATTCAATTGCCGGAACATTTCAATTGTCCAGCAGTATGCTCGCTTCAAACAGTCGCGCATCCGTTCGGCTGTTTTCGGCAACAGCCGCCAATTCTTTTTGATGCGCCAGAACGACCGCGCCGATCTGGACGACATCGCGCGCGACATCGCCATTCCCGAAATCACCAAGCACACGATAATGAATTACACGCTGCCCGACCATCAGGCCGGAGCGAAATACTCCGCGTTTACTTATTTGCACATTGATTCCAACCGCCCGATTTGCGGGACGGCCTACAATTTCACTTCCCCCGAAATGCTCTATTGCTCCAGTTCGAGCGGCGAGCATTTCGAGCAGCGCGCCAAGGAACTGCGCGGCGCAAAGAACGTCACCGAAGGAATTTTAACTTTTTCACGCAAACCACAACTCGCGGAGGCCGTATGAAATCCCATCATCTCATCTCAATTCTTTTTGTCCCATTACTCGTGGCCGGGTGCGCTGCGGTTCGGCCCGTCAGCGATGCCGCATTGGGCGCTGGCGGCGGCTTAATTGCTAATCAGCTTTCACATGGCAACCCAGGTATCACCGCCGCCGGTGCGGCGGGCGGTGTTCTGTTGAGTGAGGGCGCATTTTATTTGAGCGGCAAGCAAACTGACAAAGCCTACGTCACCGGCTACGAAAAAGGCCGCAGTGACGCGGTGAAGCAGCAGTATTGGATTCTGATTCACCAGCAGCAGCAGCAAAAAATGCTGCCGGAAAATGTGAGCCTATATGCCATCCCCATTCCCGAACAAACGATTGACGGGACAATTTTGAACCCAACAACCAAATACCTACGCATCGAAAACTAGCAGGCGAAGCCTGCGCCAACCAAAAAATGAAAGGACAACAAACATGAAAAAAATAATCGCAATCGCCCTCATCGCCCTGCCGCTCGCGTTCACTGCCCGCGCGCAGTTGGTGGTTTATGATCCAGTCAACAACATCCAGCAGATTCTCGCCGAAGCCGAGAACATCGCCCAATACATAGACATGGTGGACAACCAGGTTCAGCAAATTACGCAGCTTTCCGACCAGCTTCAACAGTTGCAGCAATACAACAAGGCATTCGGCGACCCGTCGCAGATTTTGAACATCACGGGCATTTCCGCGCTGACATCCGACCTCACGCAAACGCCGCTTGGCAAGACCATCTCGACCGTGGAACAGACTGCCGATGGCGTGGCCGCGCTCACCTACGACGCCAACGGCCTTTACAACCAAATCGGCGCGACCTTTTCCACGCCGTCAGGAAATCAAATCCAGCGATTGACAGCCGACTACAAACCTTTCGAGGCGATTAACAATGCGACCGCCAATTATGCCACCGTCACGGCGGACGTGCTGAAACGTCGGCAGACCTTGAAAGACGCCATCGCCTCGACCACGGAAGCGTTGCAATCGGCCACGACCGCATCCGAAGTTCAAAAACTC
>DATCBW010000192.1:0-6158 GCA_036511615.1 Verrucomicrobiia bacterium
CGCGGTTCCAGCGCACATGACATTCTCGGCGTGGCGGCGATCATCGGCGTGCAGGCCACCGACTACCAGAAACTTTATCCGGGCGCAGACGCGAAGCTGCCCGGCGAGTGAATGAATACAACGACTCCGCGCGTCTTTATCGCCGCCACCCGTCAGAACGACGGCAAGACCACCGCCTCGCTCGGCCTCATCGCCGCGTTGCAAAGCCATTTCCCGCGCGTCGGTTACATCAAGCCCGTCGGCCAGCGCTTCGTCCAGATCGAGGAGCAGAAGATTGACGAGGACTCCGTGCTGATGGATGCGGTCTATCGCATGAATTGTCCGCTCGTGGACATGAGCCCGATCGCGGTCGAGCCGGCGTTCACGCGCAAATATCTCCAGTCGGCGAACAACGAGGCGCTCGTCAAAAAAATCCGCGATTCCTTCGACCGTGTCGCGTGGGAAAAGGATTTTGTGCTGTGCGAAGGCAGCGGCCACGCCGGCGTCGGTTCGGTTTTCGATTTGTCCAACGCGCAGGTCGCAAAAATTCTCGGCTGCAAGGTCATCATTGTTTCGCAGGGCGGCATCGGCAAGCCGATTGATGAGGTCTCGCTCAACCAGGCGTTGTTTGAGAAGGAAGGCGTCGAGATCATCGGCGTCATCATCAACAAGGTGACGGAGGAAAAAATCCCGGAGATCACCCGGTTCGTCCGCAGCGGACTCAAACGCAAGGGACTGGAATTGCTCGGCGTGCTCCCGCATGAACAGTTGCTGTCGAATCCGACCGTGGATTTGATCCGCGAGGAATTGCGCGCCGAACTGCTCAACCGGCCGCCGATCCTGCACACGCTGGTGCAGGACGTCGTCGTCGGTGCGATGGGTGCGCAGAACGCCATGCAGTTTTTCAAGCGCGGCACGCTGCTCATCACGCCCGGCGACCGCGAGGACATTTTGCTCGCCGCCGGCGCAATGACCGCGCCAAACAGCGAGGAAAAAATGGCCGGCATCGTCCTGACCGGCGGTCTTCGGCCAAGTGAAGGTGTTCTGAAAGCCTTGCAAACACTGCCGATTCCCGTGCTGCTGGCGAAGGCGGACAGTTATCAGGTTGCGTCCAAGGTTCACAACCTTACGGTCAAGACTCGGCCTGACGACGCGGAAAAAATTTCGCTCATCCGCGACCTTGTCGCCAGGCACATCAACGTCAAAAAAATAATTGATTCGCTCTGATTCAAATGTCTTTGCCCTTAAATCCATTTCTAAAAACTTTGCCGACGTATCAGCCGGGACGCCCGATTGAAGAAGTCGCGCGCGAGCTTGGCTTGCCTACCGATTCAATTATCAAAGTCGCGTCGAACGAGAATCCGTTCGGCCCGTCGCCGCTCGCGCTCGCCGCGATGCAAAAAGCTTTGCCGACGCTGCATTTGTATCCCGACGGCAATGCGTTTTACCTGAAACAAAAACTCGCGGCGAAATTGGGCGTTGAGCCGGCGAGCCTCGTCCTCGGCAACGGCTCGAACGAAATCATCGAATTCGTCGCGCACGCGCTGCTTGCGCCGGATGATGAAGTGGTCGTCTCGCAGTTCTGTTTCGCGATTTATCCCATTGTCGCCAAAATGTTCGGCGCGAAGGTTGTCACCGTGCCGGCAAAAAATTACGGGCACGATCTGCCCGCGATGCTTCGCGCCATCACGCCGCGCACGCGAATTGTTTTCGTGGCGAACCCGAACAATCCCACCGGCACGCTCGCGCCGCGCGAGGAAGTCATTCAATTCGTCAACGACGTTCCTGATGATGTGCTGCTCGTGATGGACGAGGCTTACATCGAATTTTTGGAAGACGCGGTGGATTTGGTGCCGCTCATCCGCCTCGGCGCACGGAAGAACCTGATTCTGATGCGGACGTTCTCGAAGATTTACGGACTCGCCGGTTTGCGAATCGGTTACGGCATCGCCGCGCCCGAACTTATTTCCGCGCTGGAAAAAATCCGGCAGCCGTTCAACGTCAACCTGCTCGCCCAGACCGCCGCGCTCGCCGCACTGGACGACGATGAACACGTCCGAAAAACGCGGCAGAACAATTTCAACGGTCTGGAATTTTTCATGAAGGCGTTCCGCGAACTGAAGCTGGAATATGTTCCGTCGTTTGCCAATTTCATTCTCGTTCGCGTCGGCGAAGGTCAGAAAATTTTTGAAGCGATGCAAAAGCAGGGCGTGATTGTTCGTCCGATGGGCGGTTATCAATTGCCGGAATGGATCCGTATTTCCGTCGGCACGCCGCAGGAAAATGAACGCTGCCTTGACGCGTTGAAAAAAACTTTGTGAAATCACACAAATCCAAAAAGAATCTACCGTCGCTAAAATTGGAATCACCTGAAAAATTCAGGGACTTCCTTCGCGTTCTTTGGGATGAATTATATTGGGCAAATTATTATTACGATATTTTTAAGGAAGTAAGTAAATGCTGCCAACAACACACGGAAGCCGTTAATCAATCTCGAACCTTTTGGCATTTGACTTTGCGGGCGCATTGTCAAACAACATTGGTATATTTGCACCGCGTTTATGACCAAAACAAAGAAAGTTTTAATCTTCACAGACTTTTGCTCACCATCCGAGACAACAAAGAAATTTTTGACATAGCGGAAGTTCGCAAGCGTCGAGCAGCCGATCCTCACGCAGAATCTTTAATCCAAAGTATTGGAACATTGGATTCAGCACAACTAGAACGCGATATTGAGTTTTCCAGTGAAGAAAACGTGAAAGTCAAAAACCTCAAACTTTGGCGCGACCGCATAACTTTTCATAAGGACGAAAGAGAATTGTTCAGAGGAAAACCTTTTGAAGAAGAAAATCCGCTGCCATTCAGCGACATTGATGAACTTTTAGAAAAAGCTTTTGAAATACTTAATCGCTATTCTCAATATTTTGATACAACAATTTACAGTCGTGGTTACAGAGAATGGAAAGACATGGAATTTGTTTTTGAAGCTTTGGAGCATCATCCATACCTTGTTCGCAAGCGCGCCCAAGATGCAGAATTGAAAGCCAGAGGTTTAATTTGAAGCGTTGCAAAAAGTAATTTTATTTCGCTGCCATAGAATTTGTTTGAATCCCGCGCAAAACCGATTACTTATTCCCCGCTGAAAACATACAACAAGCCAAAGTGAAACTGACCGACCTGCGGGGCATCCTGCAATACATTCCGCAATTCCGCGAGAAGACGTTCATCCTCGCGATTGACGGCGCCATCGTCACCGACGAAAACTTCGCGACGCTGCTGCTCGACGTGGCGGTGCTGCGCTCGTTGAACATCCGCGTGGCGCTCGTTCACGGCGCGTCGGCGCAGATCAAATCGCTCGCCGACGAACAAAAAATTTCCGCGTCCAATCTCGACGGCGCGGGCATCACGGACTCGGACACGCTAAAGCTCGCGCTCACCGCCGCGAACCGGCTTACGCACGAGATTCTCGAAGGCCTTTCCGCCAACGACCTCCGCGCTGCCAGCACGAACGTCATCATCGCGCATCCGATGGGCATCATCCAGGGCGTGAATCATCAGTTCACCGGCAAGGTCGAGCGCGTGGACACGGCGCTGCTCCAGACATTGCTTGCGCAAGACGTCATCCCCGTCATTCCACCGTTGGGTTTTGATGGCGATGGCCGGACATATCGCGTGAATTCCGACGGCGTCGCCGTGGCCATCGCCGACGCGCTCAAGGCGATCAAGCTGATTTTCATCACGTCGCAGGACGGATTGATTTACAACGGCCAGCTCGTCCGGCAAATCCTCGTGGCCGAACTGGAAAAGCTGCTGCAGACGAACAGCGCGGGTTTCGCGCCGGAAATTTTGTCGAAAGCGCTGCACGCTGCCGCCGCGTGCAAATCCGGCGTGCCGCGCGTTCATGTCATCAACGGCAAGGTGGATGAAGGTTTGCTCGCCGAAGTTTTTTCCAACGATGGCATTGGCACGTTGATTTACGCGAACGAATACCAGCAAATCAGGCCCGCGAAGAAAAAAGACATCCGGGCGATCCAGTTGCTGACGAAGGCGGCGGTGGAATCGGATGAACTCGTGAAACGCACACGCGCCGTGATTGAAAAAAGTCTGACGGATTATTTTATTTTTGAAATAGATAAAAATCCCGTCGCCTGCGTGGCGCTGCACGTTTATCCTGAACAGAACAAGGGCGAGCTGGCGTGCCTTTACGTCGCTTCGTCGCACGAAAACCAGGGCATCGGCCGCAAGCTGATCCAGTTCGTAGAGAATAAGGCGAAGGAATTGAACCTCGCCGAACTGCTCACGCTCTCGACGCAGGCGTTCACATATTTTCAATCCAAAGGCGGCTTCGGCGAAGGCACGCCCGACGATCTGCCGCCCGCGCGCCGCGAAAAATATGAGCAGAGCGGAAGAAATTCCAAGGTGCTCGTGAAGAAATTGAAATGACGCCGGCGAATGAAACTTTATCTCGACGTTTGTTGTTGGAATCGTCCGTTCGATGATCAATCGCAAACTCGCGTGCGTCTCGAAGCCGAGGCCGTGTTGAGCATTTTGCAAATGGCCGGATCGGGTGAATTGGAAATTGTCGGCAGCGACATTATTGACGACGAACTTTTACAAATGGCCGACAAAGAGCGGCGTGAGAAAGTTGAATTACTTCTCGCATTGGCTTCGTCACAAGTCGCCCTGACTTCGGCAATCGAACAACGCGCGACCGAATTGCAAAAATGGAACATTTCTTCATTCGACGCTTTGCATCTGGCATCGGCGGAAAATGCGCGAGCCGATTACCTTTTGACAACGGACGACGATTTGCTTCGCCGGGCAAAACGCGCCGACCTCAAAGTTAAGATTGAAAATCCGGCCAAATGGCTTATACAACAGGCAACGGATGAAAACTGACACGCTCAATCCCGCTGCACTGCGAACCGCCGGCTGCAAGGCGCTGGCCGATGCGCTTGGCCCGCTCGGCATGGCCAGATTTCTGCGCCAATTCGAGCAGGGCAACGGCGACTACACGCGCGACCGCAAAAAACTGTCCGGCAACCAATCCGTTCAAGCCATCGTCCGACGCATTCGCAGCCGGAAGAAAAACCGTCTCTGACCAAACGTGCAAATTCAGCTTTCCTTTTGCCGCCCGCGCGCCGCGAAAAATACGGGCAACGCGGAAGAAATTCCAAAGTGCTTCTGAAGAAATTGAAATAAAATTGCGAACCAAAATGAAAATCATGGGCGTTGCCTTATTTGCGACCGCATTATTCTGCGGGTGCAGCAAACAAGCTCAATCCTCACGCGATCAATTGATATTCAAATCTCGTGAGCTGCTACTGGAAGAATGCACAAATGAAACTGTTGGCCTGACTCGAATCATCAGTGCGAATATATACGAACTACCAGATGAACATCCAACAAATTGGGTCATTTACGATTCCACTACAAATGGCAATTCAATTTTACGAACATTATTAGCCCAATCTGGAAAAGCTGATGCAACAGTAGAATACGTCAATTCAGTTGGCGGAATCGGACGAAAAGAAATTCCATTCGTTTTTGTATGGTGGGGCGATAAATTTGAGGATCCCTCCAACACCAATAATCTGTCATTTACTAATTTTACTCTTTCGTGCATGCCGGACGCAGAAAAAATATCAGATGAGCGAATGAGAAAATACCAAGAAGAAATGGTTGCTATTGGGGGAAAGTAGGCGGTTTTTGGAATGATTGATGACATCTTAAATTTACAACCTGAAATCCCCTTGCGTAAAATACATATCTTCAAACAATTCCCGGTCCAATTTTTTTCCACCTGCAAAAAAAATCGCGTTGCACCAACTCAATTTGCACTCATGGTCAGCATCGCCGACCAAGCCATTTCACTTTTTGAAAAAACTTGTGCGCCTCTGCGCTCCAGTATTGAAGATTACAAATTCGCGAAAAAGTTTTGCTGCTCCACGTCGCGTTTCGGCATCGGGCAGGCGGAAGGTTCGAATCGGACGCCGCTGGGATTGCATCGCATCGCGGAAAAAATCGGCGCGGGCGAACCGGCGGGAACGGTTTTCAAATCGCGGCGGGTCGTCGGCCACACGTCACAGCCGGAATTTGCGGACGCAAAAATCACGACGCGCATCTTGTGGCTCGAAGGACTGGAGCCGGGCTTCAACCAGGGCGGCAATGTGGATTCG
>DATCBW010000193.1:0-7722 GCA_036511615.1 Verrucomicrobiia bacterium
AAGCCAGCCTCACAAATAGCCTCACAGATTTTAGTCGCAGCGGGTCAAAAGGTGTCGTCGCCTGTCACAACGAGTGGCGGGCTTGGCGGTGAGAAAAGCCTTGTAAATCAAGGGGATTGTCACGGTTTGGCGCACGTTGTCACAACGTGGCAGAATGATGAAAATGGCGGGAGTGGCGGGGCTCGAACCCGTAACCTCTGCCGTGACAGGGCAGCGCTCTAACCAATTGAGCTACGCCCCCGCAATGGGGAACGGCAGACTAAAAAATTTAACGGGAAGCGTCAAGTTTTGCTTGGGAATGTTTTGAAGCTTCAAAAAAATCCGGGCAGCAGACGCCAAGGAGGTGGGGGTGGGGAACCCCGCTGAAGAAACGTGCTGCTACCCGAATAACCCAATGTTACAGGCCGGCAACGCTTTGTCAACATTCTTATGGCCACCGCCGTGTAATTTACATTTTCGCGCGAATAAATGCAGAAACAGAGACGCCCGGCCAGGACGGAACGTCTTTCGTGGAAGCGATGGTTTATGGGCGCGGTTCAGCCAGGTTCTGACTGTTCATTTCTGACTGGCAGGATCAAAGCGGAGCTTTTGCTGCCCCACAATAATCCGTTTCTTCACCAAACAAAGATTGCCCGCCATTCACCCTGTTTAGTTTTGCTTTTGCCTCCGTTGAGGACCGCACCGGCACGGGATAATGGCTTTTCCATCGTTTCTTCCTTGATTTACTCCGCGTTCAGCCTTTTCCTTTAGCCAGCAAAATTATATTTCCAATACATCATGGCCTACAAAGACATCACCCCGCCCGCTGGCGGAAAAATCACCATCGCGAACGGCAAGCTCACCGTGCCGGAAAACCCCATCCTGCCGTTCATCCGCGGCGACGGCACCGGCCCGGACATCTGGGCGTCCAGCGTGCGTGTGTTCGATGCGGCAGTTGAAAAGGCCTACGGCGGCAAACGCAAAGTCTCCTGGTTCGAAGTTTTCGCCGGCGAGGAGTCGTTCAAGAAATTCAACAACTGGCTGCCGGACGACACCGTAGAGGCGTTCAAGGAATTTCTCGTCGGCATCAAAGGTCCGCTCACCACGCCCGTCGGCGGCGGCATCCGCTCGCTCAACGTCGCGCTGCGCCAGATGCTCGACCTCTACGTCTGCCTGCGCCCCGTGCAATGGTTCACCGGCGTGCCGTCGCCCGTGAAACATCCAGAGAAGGTCAAAATGGTCATCTTCCGCGAGAACACCGAGGACATTTACGCCGGCATTGATTTCGAGGCGGGCAAGGAGGCGGCGTTGAAGACCATTGAATTTCTCAAAACCAACTTCCCGAAGGAATTTAAAAAGATCCGTTTCGGCGAAACCCCCGAACTCGTCGGGCTGGGCATCAAGGCCGTTTCCAAGACCGGCACGCAACGGTTGTTCCGCGCTGCGGTGCAATACGCGATCACGAACAAGAGCAAGTCGGTGACGATTGTCCACAAGGGCAACATCATGAAATACACCGAAGGCGGCTTTCGCGACTGGAGTTATGAGCTGGCCAAGTCGGAATTCGGCGCGGTGGAAATGGACGGCGGCCCGTGGTGCAAGATCCCCGAAGGCAAGCCCGGCGCGGGCATCGTCATCAAGGACGCCATCGCCGACATCACGCTCCAACAAGTGCTCACGCGCCCGACGGATTTCGACGTCATCGCCACGCTGAATCTCAACGGTGATTATTTGAGCGACGCGCTGGCCGCACAGGTCGGCGGCATCGGCATCGCGCCCGGCGGCAACATCAACTACGTTTCCGGCCACGCCATCTTTGAAGCCACGCACGGCACCGCACCGAAATATGCGAACAAGGATGTGGTAAATCCCGGTTCGGTCGTGCTCTCCGGCGAAATGATGTTCCGTTACCTGGGCTGGACTGAAGCGGCGGATTTGATTCTCAAAGGTCTGAATGGCGCAATCGGCAGCAAGCGCGTCACCTACGACTTCGCGCGCCAGATGGAAGGCGCGACGGAAATCAAATGCTCGCAGTTCGGTGATAATATCATCGCGAACATGTGATTTTTCAGGACCCAACCGGCGGTTGTCGTGATGCCAACCACATTTGGGTTTCATCCGTTCATGGTCCGCGCAATGTCTGCACGCGGCCCGAATCTGGGAAGGTCAAATGGAAAACCGAATTGAAGAAATCACCAACAAAGCGCTGACCGTGGTCATCCACCAAATTCCAATCCACCTTGATGATGCCATTGGTGGTGCTGCCGGTGATGGTTTTGAGCCGTTCGCCGTTGGTGGTGTTGAGTTCGATGACGTAGCTGCCGTTCGGTTCCGGCAACCTGGCGTGAAACGTCGCACCAATGTCGGGATCGAAGTGCGCGGAACCAAGGCTGAACTGGCAGAGGTTGCTCACGACAAAAGTTAGCAACGGGCCAGAATATACGGCGGACGGCAAAGTTGGTGGAGCAGGTGGTATGGCTGGACTGGCGGAAGTCATGGGTTCCATCTCGAAACCCAACCGCAAAACATGTTTGCCCGGAGATTCATAGATTGTGTTCCAAACAAGCAGGGTGTCGCCGTTGGTGGCGCGCTGGCATTCCAATTGACCGGCATCGAAATTCAAGTCCTGTGAACCGCCAGGGACTGCAAGAGGTAAACCGGAATCCACATATAAATGCGGCGTGCAGATGCCGGTCAGGACATTGTAGGCGGCGGGTATTTCAAATGTGACAGCTTCCGGTTCCGCACCGGTGATAATTTGTTTCAATGTCAGCATTTCCTGAAGCGTCAGTTCATTGGTGCCGGTGGTGTTCGGGTTACGAAGAATTTCTACGAGGGGACGACTGTCATAGTCAGGCTCGTTGGTCACGGCAACCACGCTTGTTGTAAGAATTGTCTCAACGGTCGCCTGTCGCTGGTCGGACGAACTCCATTGCTCACCGGCCGACTGTTCTTCCTCGTCATCCCCCTTTTGCGCACGGGCGTCCAATTCCGTATCCCGAACGCTGGCAGCCTCCGCAATTGTCGCTGGGCGCGGCCATACGATGTCTGCTTCGTGGCGCATACCGAAGGGTAGCCCTTCCTGTTCATTTCTTGAGCGTTGTTCTGGGGTTTGGATTAGCCCGCCGTCATCCACGCAATCCAGCCCGATGGAATAGAGGACAAAATGCCCTTCATCCATGAGCTGGTAACGCAACGGCTGACCGTCCATGAAATCCACCGGCACGGATTTCAAAAATTCCGGTGTGAGCGCGTCGAGAGTTGCCGGATATTCGCCGTGCCTGCCACGATAGCGTTCGAGCGCGATGGCGGTGATCAGGATTCTGCTTCGTGCTTCAGTTTCGGCAGCCACGCCGAGCAGGCTGAACGACCGCTTTTGAACGGCAATATTCAGTTCTTGTAAATTCATCATGGATTGCAGTCGGGAACGATACTTTGAATGGAAAAACACATGGTTCGTCACTCCCGGAAGTTGTTCCATCCTTGCCCAGGTCGGCGACTGGATGGCTTGGCGAATTTCGAGTTCGCGGGCTTGAAAGAAAAAGAGCAGGTCTCTCTCGTCAACGAATGTGCCATAACTACGATAACGCGCTTGGTTGAATCCAAGCTTTATATCGGAATACGCCTCCGTCGGCGAATGAATGGCGGCCTTGAGTAAATCGGGAAACGAAATGCCGCCTGACAATGGTTCTTCACGCTCCTGCTCGCAAATCGCCACGACGCTGGCACGGCGAAAGGCGGCGGTCTCCGGCAGATTGGCAAAGAAATTTACGGACTCCCATTCGTGCTGGAGTTCGGCCAGCTTTTCATCCGGCCAGCCGTCGAATTGCAGTGCCTGCCAGGCATCATTGAAGGCAATTGTTGCAAGACTGAATCGGACAAGATGGGAAATTTCGGCGGGTTCCGGTTCCCAGGCGGTGACGAGGCGCGTAACCGCAAGCAGGTTTGTCCATGCTGTATCCGTGTTGCGGTCGTGCAACTCCAATATTTCACGGCTGCCCAAGGCAAGTGAAAGGTTCCGCAACATTGCGAGGTGTCGCAACACCATCGCACTGCCTTTAGTCGCGTCCAGATTGAAGCGGATGGGGCCGGATAGTGCGGCGTTGCAGGCGTCGTCAAGCATCCAACGGTTCCCATCAAGTGCTTCACGCAAATCTGGCCAATGAACGGTGTTGAGTTCAGTTTTCAACCAGTCCTGTTTCCAGATGACGATGACAGCGTTGTCAGCCGTCACCGGCATAAAGTCCAGACTGTTTCCGGATGGCTCAAATTGCAACGGCATTTTGAAAGCCGTCAATGCGCCCTCGCGCGCCCGCGACGCGGCATCGGTGGATAGATTGAAATCGGCAAGATCGGTCTTGAATCCCTGTTCCCGCAACATTCGGCGCGTGTCAGCCACGGCCTGCCGGACATTTTTTTCTCCGCGCGATTGGAGCAGGGCGGAGACCGAGGCCAAAATTACAACGCAGCCCAGGCTGATCCAAATGACTTTTTTGAAACCGTTCTTCATCGCGCGCCGCTTCCGTCGGTTGTCCGCTCCAATGTCTGCCCCACTTTCAAACGCCAGGCGAGCTTTTTCTCCGCCGAAGCAGACGAACAGTCGCGGCCATTATTTCGCACCGTCCTGCTGCTTCTTCATCTGATTGACGAGGTCGTTGTATTTGGTGACGACGTCGTTCCGGTCTTTCACACTGTCGTTGTATTTCTTCAGGAAGTCATCGCGCTGCGCTACAAGGTTGGTGATGGTCTCGTTCTGCTTCTCAATGCCCGCATAGGCGTCTTTCAATTTTGCCGTGAGTGTGTCCACGGCGGCATGGTATTGAGCGATCTCGTTGGTGAGACTGGCACTGGTGAATCGCAGTTGCACGATCTCGGCCTTCTGCGACGCGACCAGTTGTTCGTTCGTCGCGGCGGCGGCCTTGATCTCGGTGAGGCGCGCATCCATCTGTTCCACCTGATGATTCAGCGTGGCGATGGAATTGGTCGCGGACTGGATGACGACATTCTTGTCATAGACGATGCCGTTCAACGTCGTGATTTCGTTGCGCTGGACGGTTTGCACGCGCCACTGAAAGGCGCACAGGCCGCAGAGCGCGAGCGCGAGCACGATGAACAGGTTTTGTTGGAAGTTTTTCATGGTTGATCAGGGGCGGCTTTGACGGCAATGGCGACGTGCTGAATGCCCGCGCGTTTAACAACATCCAAAACATAAATCACCGAGCCGTGC
This sequence comes from Verrucomicrobiia bacterium, assembly GCA_036511615.1. GTDB lineage: Bacteria > Verrucomicrobiota > Verrucomicrobiia > Limisphaerales > UBA11358 > UBA11358. The sequence goes on from DATCBW010000193.1 coordinate 5,207, forward strand.
GTGGCGTCTTGCGCGCCAGTGATGAAGACGGGCAGATTGGTGTTCGCGCTGTAACGGTTCGTCAGCAGCGTGTTCAGTTCGGCGAAAGAAACTGCCTTCTGGTCCACGGAAACCTGGCCGTCGCGGTTGACGAGCAGGTTCACGATGTCCGGCTTGGTGCTGGAAGTCGCCAGCGTCGCCGTGGGCAAATTCGCTTTCACCGTGCGGACGATTTGCATCTGCAAACTGATCATCATGAACGACGCCAGCAGAAAAAACATGATGTCAATCAGCGGAATGATTTCCAGCCGCGACTTTTTTTCAGGAATGGGCGAGCGGATTTTCATGGCGCGGTTGCTTTCGGGTTGCCCGTCATGAAGGCGACCTTCTGGATGCCCGCCGCTCGGACGGCTTGATAGACGTTCACCATGTCGCCATGCAACGTGTCGCGGTCGCCGCTGATATAAACCGGCAGATTCGTGTCAGCGCGGAAACGGTTGCTCAACACGAGGCTCAAGTCCGGCAATGAGATTATTTTCTTTTCCAGCCAGACCGCGCCCGACTTGTCCACGGCGATGTTGATCATGTCCGGCTTGTAATCCTGCGCTGACTGCGTGGCGGACGGCAGATTGACTTTGATGTTTTCCGTCCGGCTCATCTGCAAACTGATCATCATAAATGACGCGAGCAGAAAAAACATGATGTCAATCAGCGGAATGATGACAATCCGCGTGCGGCGTTTCGGTATGGGCGAGACAATTTTCATCAGCGAAAATCAGTGGCTCGTGGCCTGGCTGGACGGCGTTGGCTGGTGCAAATGAACCGTGTCGCCCGCTTTTCCGCCGCCGACCATTACCTCCACGTTCGTCGCCGCCGTTTCCAGATCAAACTGCAACTGCGTCACCCGCGCGGAAAAATAATTGAACGGAACCAGCGCAAAAATTGCGATGCCCAAACCGCACGCCGTGGCAATCAACGCTTCGCCGATGCCGCCGGTGACGGCGGTGACAGACAATTCCGCGCTGCCGATGTTGAGGAACGCGCGCATCAATCCCGTCACCGTGCCGAGCAGACCGAGCAGCGGCGCGAGCGTGACGAGCGTGTCCATGACGGTGAGAAATCTTCCAGCTCGTCTTAATTCAATACCGGCGGCAAGCTGCAATGCGCCCAGCAGCGACGCGTGCCGGTGGCCGATATGACCGAGGCCGTGACGGATCATGCGGATGACCGGGTCTTCCGAGTTATCGGAAATTTTCTGCGCGGCGGCGAGGTCGGAGTTTTCCAGCGCAGCCAGAAGCTGCTCCATTTTTTTCGGGTCGCGTTTGCGGCTTTCGCGCAGCCACCAGAATGTGCGTTCGCCGACGACGGCGACGGCGACGATGGCGCTGGCGAGAATCGGCCACATGACCGGGCCGCCCTTGATGAAGAATTGGAAGACAATGTTTGCGAGCATAATTTTATTTTGGTTTGGATGATTAAAATTGCAATTTGTAGGTGATGCTGGTTTGAAACAGCCGGCTGTCCGTGCCGGCCGGCAGCCGCCAGTGGCGCTTGAGAAAATCCACGGTCGCGCGGTCGAGGACGGGAAAGCCGGACGATTCCTTCACGTCCACGGAAACAACATTTCCCGCCGCGTCGCCGCCAAGCAGCAGGATAATCGTGCCCTGCTCGCCGGTCTCCTTGGCGATGGGCGGATAAGGCGGTTCGGGACGTTCGCCGCCGCTGCCGGTGTTGTTGAGCGAACCGATCTGCGACGACGTGCGCATCGGTTCCAGCGGCGGCGCGACGGCGAGACTGGCGGGAACCACCACCGAACCGATGGTCGGCACGCTGAAGTTGACGCCTGGCGATTGCGGAATGACGACGTTGACCTGCGGCGTGTCGTTTTTATTTTCGTCGGGCGTTTCTTTTTTTTCAATCGTCGGCTGCGGCGGCAACAGCAACGGCTGGACGATCACCGGCACAATTTCTTCGAGCGGCGGCGCGGGCTTGATGGCGATCAAGCCGCGCCGCGCGCCGAAAATGCCGACGAGCAGAAACAGGATGCAGACCGAATTCACCCACGCGAGCTTCTGGTTCGCGTCGCGGCTGGCCGACGGCAGGCAAAGGCGCGCGAGTTCGTCTTTCAACTCGTAGGCGGGCGTTGTTTGGTTTGCATCCATGTCTGGTTCAGAACACAAAACTCAACGAGCCGAAGAATCCGAGGCGCTGGCCGTATTGTGCGGCGTTGACGCCGACGCCGGAGCCGTCGCGCAATTCATAGCTGTTGTCGGTCACGTTCACAACGTCGAGCCGCGCCTTCAAAATTTTGCCCTTCGCCACTTTGAAGCTTTGCTCCACGCCGAGGTTGACCGTGTAATAACTGGGCACGCTGCCGCCGTTCGGAATGGTCGAGCCGTTGGGAGTTGTCTCGTCCGTCCGCAGGCCGCTGCCGTAAATCGCGTCCGCATACAGCCGCGTGCTGCATTTCTCGCCTTCCTTCCAGGTGTAGGCCGCGCCGAACGAGCCGGTCACGCGCTGGTCGTGATCGAGATAAA